>NZ_JBTJEN010000003.1:0-418742 GCF_054456575.1 Pseudomonas sp. Eth.TT006
AAGCTCGCTCCCACAGGGGATCTCCATAGGTCTGTATGACTCGGCTGTGATCACCATGAATACTTCAACTGCCAAAGCCCACATCGACCTGACCCGGCCACCGCGCAAACTGCGCGTGCGTAACCCTGGCTGGTTTCTGGTCAGCCCTTCGGTGGCCCTGTTGCTGCTGTGGATGATCGTGCCGTTGGGCATGACCATCTACTTTTCGATGATTCGCTATAACCTGCTCGACCCCGGCGTAAACGAGTTCGTC
This sequence comes from Pseudomonas sp. Eth.TT006, assembly GCF_054456575.1. Taxonomy (NCBI): domain Bacteria; kingdom Pseudomonadati; phylum Pseudomonadota; class Gammaproteobacteria; order Pseudomonadales; family Pseudomonadaceae; genus Pseudomonas; species Pseudomonas sp. Eth.TT006. The sequence goes on from NZ_JBTJEN010000003.1 coordinate 254, forward strand.
GGGCTGGAGAACTTCAGCTATTTCCTCACCGATTCGGGCTTCCTGCCCGGCGCCACCAACACTCTGTTACTGGTCGGCAGTGTGCTGTTGATCAGCGTGGTGTTCGGCGTGTTGATCAGTGCGCTGCTCGAAGCCAGCGAATTTCTCGGCCGTGGCATCGTGCGGGTGATGCTGATTTCGCCGTTCTTCATCATGCCCACGGTCGGCGCGCTGATCTGGAAGAACCTGATTTTCCATCCGGTCTCGGGAATCCTCGCCTACGTCTGGCGGTTGTTCGGCGCCGACCCGGTGGACTGGCTGGCGCACTACCCGCTGCTGTCGATCATCATCATTGTCTCGTGGCAATGGCTGCCCTTCGCAATCCTGATCCTGATGACCGCGATGCAGTCCCTCGACCAGGAGCAGAAAGAAGCTGCACGCCTGGATGGCGCCGGCCCGCTCGCGATCTTCTGGCACCTGACCCTGCCGCACCTGGCGCGGCCGATTGCCGTGGTGGTGATGATCGAAACGATCTTCCTGCTGTCGGTGTTCGCCGAGATTTTCACCACCACCAATGGCGGCCCCGGCTACGCCTCGACCAACCTCGCCTACCTGATCTACAACCAGGCGCTGGTGCAGTTCGACGTCGGCATGGCTTCGGCGGGCGGCCTGATTGCCGTGGTCATCGCCAACATCGCCGCGATCATTCTGGTGCGGATGATCGGCAAAAACCTGACTGACAAAGCCTGAGGCCTGCCATGACTCTTCAACAATCCCGCCGGCTGCAAAGCCTGCTGCTCGGCACCCTGGCCTGGGCCATCGCGATCGTGATTTTCTTCCCGATCCTGTGGATGGTGATGACCAGTTTCAAAAGCGAAATCGACGCCTTCGCCACGCCGCCGCAGTTCATCTTCACCCCGACGCTGGAGAACTACCTGCACATCAACGAGCGCAGCGACTACTTCAGTTTTGCCTGGAACTCGGTGGTGATTTCCTTCAGCGCCACCGCCCTGTGCCTGTTGATCGCGGTGCCCGCCGCCTACTCGATGGCGTTCTACGAAACCCAGCGCACCAAGGGCACGCTGCTGTGGATGCTCTCGACCAAGATGCTGCCACCGGTGGGCGTGCTGATGCCGATCTACCTGCTGGCCAAGAGTTTCGGCCTGCTCGATACACGCATCGCGCTGATCGTGATCTACACCCTGATCAACCTGCCGATCGTGGTCTGGATGGTTTACACCTACTTCAAGGACATCCCCAAAGACATCCTCGAAGCCGCCCGCCTCGACGGCGCCACCCTGTGGCAGGAAATGGTCCGCGTGCTGCTGCCGATCGCCAAGGGCGGTCTGGCCTCGACCGTGCTGCTGTCGCTGATCCTCTGCTGGAACGAGGCGTTCTGGTCGCTGAACCTGACCTCGTCGAAAGCCGCGCCACTGACCGCGCTGATCGCCTCGTACTCAAGCCCGGAAGGCTTGTTCTGGGCCAAGTTGTCGGCAGTCTCGACCCTGGCCTGCGCGCCGATCCTGATCTTCGGCTGGATCAGCCAGAAACAACTGGTGCGCGGCCTGTCGTTTGGCGCCGTCAAATGAAGCCCCCAAACCGACCCCAATCCCTTGTGGGAGCGGGCTTGCTCGCGAAAGCGGTGTGTCATTCAACAAAAATGTCCACTGACACGGCCCCTTCGCGAGCAAGCCCGCTCCCACAGAAAAGCCGACCTGGTTTAACCCAATAATAAATGGCGGAGGCCCATGATCATGGCCAACCTGAAAATCAACAATCTGCAAAAAGGCTTCGAAGGCTTCTCCATCATCAAAGGCATCGACCTTGAGGTGAACGACAAGGAATTCGTGGTCTTCGTCGGCCCGTCCGGCTGCGGCAAATCCACCCTGCTGCGACTGATCGCCGGGCTGGAAGAAGTCAGCGGCGGCACCATCGAACTCGATGGCCGCGACATCACCGAAGTCAGCCCGGCCAAGCGCGATCTGGCGATGGTGTTCCAGACCTACGCGCTGTACCCGCACATGACCGTGAAGAAAAACATGTCGTTCGCCCTCGACCTGGCCGGCGTGCCGAAAGCCGAAGTCGAGAAGAAAGTCGGCGAAGCGGCACGGATTCTCGAACTCGGGCCGATGCTGGAGCGCAAGCCGAAACAACTGTCCGGCGGCCAGCGCCAACGCGTCGCCATCGGCCGGGCAATCGTGCGCAATCCGAAGATCTTCCTGTTCGACGAACCGCTGTCCAACCTCGACGCCGCGCTGCGGGTACAGATGCGCCTGGAGCTGCTGCGCCTGCACAAGGATCTGCAGGCGACCATGATCTACGTGACCCACGATCAGGTCGAAGCGATGACCATGGCCGACAAGGTCGTCGTGCTCAATGGCGGCAAGATCGAACAGGTCGGCTCGCCGTTGGACCTCTATCACCATCCGGCCAACCTGTTCGTCGCCGGGTTCCTCGGCACGCCGAAAATGGGCTTCCTCAAAGGCAAGATCGCCCGGATCGACGGTCAGAGCTGCGAAGTCTCGCTGGACGCCGGTACCCGCATCACGCTGCCGTTCAACGCCGCCAGCCTGAGCGTCGGCAGCGCGGTGACCCTGGGCATTCGCCCGGAACATCTGGAACTGGCGCAACCGGGCGACTGCACCCTGCCCGTCACCGCCGACGTCAGCGAACGCCTGGGCAGCGATACCTTCTGCCACGTCACCACCAATGCCGGCGAAGCCCTGACCATGCGCGTGCGCGGCGACCTCGCGAGCCGCTATGGCGAACAACTGAATCTGCACCTGGACGCCAGCCATTGCCACCTGTTCGACGCCGACGGCGTTGCGCTGACCCGCCCGCTGCGTGCGGCGGCCTGAATTTCGAGACTCGCCCGATGAAACTCAACAAGCAAAATCTGCAACGCCTCGCCACCGAGGTGCAACTGCCGGCCTACAACCTCAGCGACACTCGCCAGGGCATCGCGCACATTGGCGTCGGTGGTTTCCACCGCGCGCATCAGGCGTACTACACCGATGCGCTGATGAACTCGGGTCAGGCACTGGACTGGGCAATTTGCGGGGTCGGCCTGCGCGCCGAAGACCGCCGCGCCCGCGACGATCTCAAGGAGCAGGATTACCTGTTCACCCTGTTCGAACTCGGCGACAGCGATGACACCGAAGTCCGGGTGATCGGCGCGATTCGCGACATGCTGCTGGCCGAGGATGGCGCGCAGGCACTGATCGACAAACTCGCCGATCCGCAGATCCGCATCGTCTCGCTGACCATCACCGAGGGCGGCTACTGCATCGACGACAGCAACGGCGAATTCATGGCGCACCTGCCGCAGATTCAGCACGATCTGGCGCACCCGAACTCACCGAAAACCGTGTTCGGTTTCCTCTGCGCCGCGCTGGAAAAGCGTCGTGGCGCTGGTACTCCGGCGTTCACCGTGATGTCGTGCGATAACCTGCCACACAACGGCGCGGTGACCCGTAAAGCGCTGCTCGCCTTCGCTACCTTGCGTGACAAAGGACTGCGGGACTGGATCGACCAGAACGTCAGTTTCCCCAACGCCATGGTCGACCGTATCACGCCAATGACCAGCACCGCCCACCGCCTGCAACTGGCCGACAAACACGCGGTCGATGACGCCTGGCCGGTGGTTTGCGAGCCGTTCGTGCAGTGGGTGCTGGAAGACAAATTCGTCAACGGGCGTCCGGCCTGGGAGCAGGTCGGCGTGCAGTTCACCGATGACGTTTCGCCGTACGAAGAAATGAAGATCAAACTGCTCAACGGCAGCCATCTGGCGCTGACCTATCTGGGTTTTCTGAAGGGTTACCGGTTTGTTCACGAGACCATGAACGACCCGCTGTTTGTGCGTTACATGCGCGCCTACATGGACCTCGATGTGACCCCGCAACTGGCACCGGTGCCGGGCATTGATCTGGCTGATTACAAAGACACGCTGGTGGCGCGCTTCTCCAATCAGGCGATTGCCGATCAACTGCAGCGGGTCTGCTCGGACGGCTCGTCGAAGTTTCCCAAGTTCACTATTCCGACGATCAATCGCCTGATCGGCGATGGACGCGAGACCAAACGCGCGGCGTTGGTGGTGGCGGCATGGGCGTTGTATTTGAAGGGTGTGGATGAGAATGGCGACACCTACTCCATTCCTGATCCGCGCGCGGCGTTTTGTCAGGCGCTGGTGGCGGACGATGCTTTAATCACTCAGCGGTTGTTGGCGGTCGAGGAGATTTTCGGCACGGCGATTGCGCGTTCGGCAGAATTTGTCGCGGCGTTTGAATGGTGCTGCGACAGCTTGCGTGAAGAGGGTGTGACGCGCACTTTGGAGCGGATTCTGGCTGAGTGATGCGGTGAACCCACCGCCGCCATCGCTGGCAAGCCAGCTCCCACAAAGTGTTCAATCATTCACACATTTTGCGTACACCCGAGAACCTGTGGGAGCTGGCTTGCCAGCGATTGGCTTCACCCTGACTCATCTGACAACCTGAGGACCTCTCTGTGACCACCCGACAACTGTTCCTCGGCATCGACTGCGGCACCCAGGGCACCAAGGCGATCATCCTCGATGCCGCCAGCGGTCAGGTGCTCGGCCAGGGCGCCGCCGCGCACACGATGATCAGCGGCGCCAATGGCCGGCGCGAGCAGGATACCCAACAATGGCTGGACGCCTTCGTCCTCGCCACCCGCCAGGCGTTGCTGGCAGCGAAGGTCGACGGCCAGGCGATCCTCGGCATCGGCGTCTCCGGCCAGCAACACGGTCTGGTGCTGCTGGATGATCAAGGTCAGGTGCTGCGCCCGGCCAAGCTGTGGTGCGACACCGAAACCACGGATGAAAACGACCGTCTGCTCAAACACCTGGGCGGCGAACAAGGCTCGCTGGAACGCCTCGGCGTGGTCATCGCGCCGGGCTACACCGTGTCGAAACTGCTGTGGACCCAAGAACAACACCCGGAGGTGTTCTCGCGTATCGCGCGGATCCTACTGCCCCACGACTACCTGAATTTCTGGCTCACCGGCCGCGCCTGCAGCGAATATGGCGACGCTTCCGGCACCGGTTATTTCAACGTGCGCAGCCGCCAGTGGGACTTGCAACTGCTGCGCGATATCGACGCCACGGGGCGATTGCAGGCAGCGTTGCCGGAGCTGATCGACGCGCATCAAGCGGTCGGCACCCTGCTGCCGGCGATTGCCGAACAACTCGGCCTCAACCCGAATGCGCTGGTGTCCAGCGGTGGTGGCGACAACATGATGGGCGCCATCGGCACCGGCAATATTCAGCCCGGCGCGATCACCATGAGCCTCGGCTCCTCCGGCACGGTGTACGCCTATGCCGAGGCGCCGAAGGTCAGCACGGACGCGTCGGTCGCGACCTTCTGCTCCTCCAGCGGTGGCTGGCTGCCGCTGATCTGCACCATGAACCTGACCAACGCCACTGGCGCAATCCGCGGGCTGTTCGATCTCGATCTGCAACAGTTCAACGCTCTGGTGGCGCAGGCGCCTATCGGTGCCGAAGGGGTGAGCATGCTGCCGTTCCTCAACGGCGAACGCGTGCCCGCCCTGCCCCATGCCACCGGCAGCCTGCACGGCCTGACCTTGAGCAACCTGACCCAGGCCAATCTGTGCCGCGCCGCCGTCGAAGGCACCACCTTCGGTTTGCGTTATGGACTGGATCTGTTGCGCCACAATGGTTTACAAAGCCGCAGCATTTGCCTGATCGGCGGCGGCTCGAAAAGTGCGGTGTGGCGGCAGATCGTCGCCGACATCATGAACACCCCGGTGGTCTGCACCGAACAAAGCGAAGCCGCCGCCCTCGGCGCAGCGATTCAGGCGGCGTGGTGCAAGTCATGGTCGAACGGCCACGAAGACACCCTGGCCAGCCTGTGCGAGCGCTGCGTAAAACTCGACCTGAGCAGTGAAACCCTGCCGGTTGCCGCGAATGTCGCGGCGTTCCAGCAGGCCTATGAACGCTATCAACAGCATGTCGCAACCCTATAAAGAGCAAACAATCATGTATCTGGTGTGTGGCGAAGCCCTGTTCGATTTCTTCAGCGAAGACGATGCCAGCGGTCTGGCGTCGAAGGTCAATTTCAAGGCGATTGCCGGCGGCTCGCCGTTCAACGTCGCGGTCGGTCTGCGCCGTTTGGGTGTGGAGTCGGCGCTGTTTGCCGGGTTGTCCACCGACTATTTGGGACGGCGTTTGCAGCAGGTGCTGGGCGAAGAAGGCGTACGTCCGGACTATCTGGTGGATTTCGCCGCGCCAACCACGCTGGCGATGGTCGCGGTCGGCGCCAATGGCTCGCCGCATTACAGCTTTCGCGGTGAAGGCTGCGCTGATCGGCAGTTGAGCGTTGCGCATCTGCCAGTGCTGGGTCCTGAGGTGCGTGGTCTGCACATCGGTTCGTTCTCGCTGGTGGTGCAACCGATTGCCGATACCTTGCTGACCCTGGTGCAGCGTGAAAGCGGCAAACGCCTGATCACCCTCGACCCCAACGTGCGCCTCAATCCCGAGCCGAACATCGAGCTGTGGCGCGAGCGCGTGGCAACGCTGGTGCAGCTGGCCGACATGATCAAGGTCAGCGACGAAGACCTGAGCCTGCTCTATCCCGAACAGGACCCGCAACGCGTGATCGAAGGCTGGCTGCAGCAACGCTGCCAACTGGTGTTCCTCACTCGTGGTGGCGATGGCGCGAGCGTGTTCAGTCGCGCCCATGGTTCGTGGTCGGTGCCGGCCTGTTCGGTGCAGATCGCCGATACCGTCGGCGCCGGCGATACCTTTCAGGCGGCACTGATTACCTGGCTGACCGAACAAGGGCTGGACTCGGTGAAGGGTGTCCAACAACTGAGCCGCGAGCAGATCGACGCGATGCTCAGGTTTGCCGTACAGGCAGCTGCCCTGACCTGCAGCAAAACCGGTCCGGATTTGCCCTATCGTCACCAGTTGAGCTGAGCGCGTAGACTGTCGCCCTTTTTGCGTAAATGGGGATGACGGTTTGATTTCGGGGCGCACGGCAGGACTGTTGATACTGGCGGGATTACTCAGCGGCTGCGGCACCTCGCCGCCGCGTTCGCCTGAAGACCTCTGCGCAATCTTCCGCGAGAAAAGCGACTGGTACGACGCCGCGCAAGTCACGCAAAAGCGCTGGGGGGTGCCGATCCAGGTGCCCTTCGCGATCATGTATCAGGAGTCGGGCTATCGCTACGACGCCAAGACGCCGCGCAAATACCTGTTGTGGGTGATCCCGTGGGGCCGGGTCACCACCGCTTCGGGCTACGCCCAGGCCAAGGATGAAGTCTGGTCCGACTACCAGAAAAGCACCGGCCGCCACGGCGCCGATCGCGAAGACTTCGACGACGCCATCGACTTCGTCGGCTGGTACATGGACAAGACCACCTCGATCAACGGCGTGTACAAATACGACGTCTACAACCAATACCTCAACTACCACGAAGGCTGGGGCGGCTTCCGCAACAAGACCTACGCCAGCAAAGCCTGGCTGCTGCCCACCGCACGCAAGGTACAAGCGCGCTCCGACCTGTATGCGCGGCAATATGCCGGGTGCAAGGATGACCTGAATCGCGGCTGGTGGAGCCGCTTCTGGCATTGGTTGTAGCACTCACCCAAATCCCCTGTAGGAGCTGCCGCAGGCTGCGATCTTTTGCCTTTGTTTTTTACGATCAAAATCAAGATCAAGAGATCGCAGCCTGCGGCAGCTCCTACAGGGGATGCGGTTTACAGGACCGAGAAGTTGTAACTCACAATCAACCGGGTCTCATCCACATCCCGGGCAAATTTTTCATAGTTGCTGCGGTAAGTCGCATTGCGCAGACGCAAGCTCATATCCTTGAACGTGCCCGACTGAATCACGTATTTCAGCTCGCTGTCGCGTTCCCACTCTTTACCTGCCTGATCGCTGCCCGGGACCTTGATGTGGTCACCGTTGACATAGCGGGTCAGGAAGCTCAGGCCGTTGATGCCAATGGCCTTGAAGTCGTAGTCGTAACGCAGCTGCCAGGAACGTTCCTGCGCCGCCGCGAAGTCGTTGACCTGCACATAGTTGACCAGATACGGATTGCTGCCATCGAGGTACGGCATCGAGTTGTCGCCGTTCATGCGCTGCCAGCCGGCGCTGAAGGTATGGCCGCTGATGCCGTAGGAGAGCATGCCGCTCAACGCCCGGTTGTCGATGGAACCGGCGCGCTCGGCACCGCTGTCGGCACTCTTGATCAGGCGCAGATCGGCCTTGAGCACACCCTCGCCCAGCGGCTGATTACCGAGCAAACCGATGAAGTGCTGACGGTAGATGTCTTCCAGTTCCGCGTAGTGGTACTGCGCAGTCAGGCGATCATTGATCCTGTAATCGAAGCCGTACATATCGAAATGATCGGCGGTGGTGTTGCAGGCGTAGCGCTTGTTCTTGCAGTGCACACGGATATCTTGCGAATCGCTGGAATCGCGCGCGGTGTACTTGTCCAGACGCGCGGCCATAAAGGTCAGATCCTTGACCTCTTTGGAGGTGAGCATGGCGCCGTTGAACATCGTCGGCAGCAGACGACCGTCGTTGTACTTGAGCAGCGGCAGATCAGGCAGCAGCGCGCCGTACTTGAGCACCGTATCCGAGACCTTGACCTTGGCAGTCAGACCCATTTTCGCGTACTGACCTTTCGAGCCGCGCGGATCCTGGCCGCTGGACGGCAGCAAGCCGCTGTTGCTGCGATCCGGGCTGGAATCGAGCTGCAAGCCAAGCATGCCCAGCGCATCGATGCCGAAACCGACCGTACCCTCGGTGTAGCCCGATTGCAGATTGAGAATAAAGCCCTGCGCCGACTCTTCACGCTTGGACGCGCCCTGGTCGTTGGCGGTGTGCCCATCACGGAAATCGCGGTTGAAATACACCGTGCGCGATTCGATTTTCGCCGTGGTGTCTTCGAGAAAGCCGCTGGCCTGAGTCTGGGCGGCAAAACCGGCGCACAGCACAACGGCGCCGAAGCCAAACGACCGGCGCGGGGTGATGAGGGGAAATGGGGGACGCATGAAAACTCCAACACTACAGCGTTTGCGCCGGGGCGCAGTCAGCCAGAAAAATAGTGCCCGTCCCGGGTCAAAAACAGCCGAGAAGAAGTGGGCACGCAGGGGTGAGTCGCAATGATGGCAGTTGGCTTTGCCGGGCTGAAGGCGACTTTAGTCGGAAACTGACTGGCGATTCTGCTGCGGCGGATCGGCTTGAGCCCCGCGCCGCGCGCTTCAAGCCCCGATTTTATTGGGTCAAAACGCCGATCTAAGGGTTTTCCCTATGCGCCAAGGGCCGCGCCTATACGGCATTTGCGTCTTGAACGAGGCGGTCGAATCCTCCATCATCCGTCACCTGCTTATTCAATGGACGGAATTCAAGGCATGCTGGACGCCAACGCTACCCACATTACCCTTACCCTCGAAGGCGCCTCCGCCGACCTGCAAGTGCTCAGCTTCACCGGTCGCGAAGCCCTCAACGAGCCTTTCCGTTTCGACCTCGAACTGGTCAGTGCGCGCCCCGACCTCAAACTCGAAGAGCTGCTGCACAAGCCCGGCGTGCTCACCTTCGGCGCCACCGGCGAAGGTCTGATCCACGGTCTGGTGTACCGCATCGAGCAAGGCGACTCCGGCAAGACCCTGACCCGTTACAGCATCAGCCTGGTGCCGCAACTGGCCTATCTGCGGCACAACCATGATCAGCAGATCTTCCAGAACCTCACGGTGCCGCAGATCATCGCCCAGGTGCTGGAAGATCGCGGCATTCTCGCCGACGCCTACAGCTTCCAGCTCAACGCCGAGTACCCGCAGCGCGACTATTGCGTGCAGTACGACGAGTCCGACCTGCACTTCATCCAGCGCCTGTGCGAAGAGGAAGGCATCCACTTCCACTTCCAGCACAGCAGCAGCGGCCACAAACTGGTGTTCGGCGACGACCAGACGGTATTCCGCAAACTCAAGGCCGTGAGCTACCAGCAAGACTCCGGCATGAGCGCCGACAAACCGGTGATCAAGCGCTTCAACCTGCGTCTGGAAACCCGTACCACCCGCGTCAGCCGTCGCGACTATGACTTCGAAAAGCCGAAGATCCTGCCCGAAGGCGCAGTCAAATCCGCCTTCGCCCCCGACCTCGAGGACTACGATTACCCCGGCCGCTTCACCACCCGCGAGCGCGGCAAGTTCCTCTCGACCCGCGCCCTCGAGCGCCATCGCAGCGACTACAAACTCGCCGAAGGCAAAGGTGACGAACCGACCCTGACCAGCGGCCACTTCCTGACCCTGGCCGAACACCCGCGCAGCGAATGGAACGACTTGTGGCTGCTGCTGGAAGTCTTCCACGAAGGCAAACAACCGCAGGTGCTCGGCGAAAACGTCACCAGCGACGTCACCGACAACAAAAGCGATTTCCACCAGGGCTACCGCAACAGCTTTCTCGCCACGCCGTGGGACGCGCACTACCGCCCTGCCCTCGCACACCCGAAACCGAAAGTCCTCGGCAGCCAGACCGCCGTGGTCACCGGCCCGGGCGGCGAAGAAATCCACTGCGACCAGTACGGCCGCATCAAGGTCCAGTTCCACTGGGACCGCGACGGCCAGGGCGACGACAAAACCACCTGCTGGCTGCGCGTCGCCAGCGGCTGGGCCGGCGCTGCCTACGGCGGCATCGCCATCCCGCGCATCGGCATGGAAGTCCTCGTCACCTTCCTCGAAGGCGACCCCGACCAGCCACTGGTCACCGGCTGCCTGTACCACAAGGAAAACGTCGTCCCCTACGACCTGCCAGCCAACAAGACCCGCAGCACCTTCAAAACCCTCAGCTCCCCGGGCGGCAAGGGCTACAACGAGTTCCGCATCGAAGACAAGAAAGGCGCAGAGCAGATCTACATCCACGCCCAGCGCGACTGGGACGAAAACATCGAACACGACCAGAAAATCCGCGTCGGCAATGAGCGGCACGACACGGTCGAAGCCAACACCCTGAGCGAGTTCAAGGTTGAGGAACACCGGATTACCCATCTGGACCGCATCAGCGAGATGCGCGCGGATGATCATTTGACGGTGGGTGTGACGCAGCATGTGAAGGTGGGGACTGGGCAGTTTGTTGAGGCTGGCAACGAAATCCATTACTACGCCGGCCAGAAAGTCGTCGTCGAAGGCGCCATGGAGTTGACCGCCAAAGCCGGTGGCAGCTTCGTCAAGGTTGACGCCGGCGGCGTAACCATCAGCGGCGCCGAGGTGAAGGTCAACACTGGCGGCGCACCGGGCGTGGGTACACCGGCGGCGCCGTTGCTGCCAGGGCCGATGAAGGTGGCGGATGCGGATAAGGCGGGGAAAGTCCTCATCCCGCTGCCTAAACGCCTCAACGAATCTGGCATAACGCCGTTGTGCGGCAAACAAAGCAACGGCGCTTGCAGCCGTAAGGATTGCACATGCATGTAAAAGCGCTGAGCACCCTCCTCGAAGCGCCACGCTACGGGTTCGAGGGATTGCCGAAAGACGGTTCCGACCTGAGCCTATGTTTCATCATTGATCGCGTCCGTCAGCCAGAAGCCATGAGCCGCCTCTACCGTGTCGGCGACCCCGTGGACACTCAAGGCCTGTTCCTCAACACCGATTTCGCTGAAATCGCCGCTGACGGCCCTCTCTGGCTGGTCGCACCGTGGGGCAGTCGCCTCGCTGCCGAAGCGGCAAATCTCTGCGAAGAGAACTTCGCCGGCATCGCCCTCGCCACAGCAGAGCCAGCCAAGGCACTGGCACACGCTCGCTGGCTCCTACGTGCCAACGATGGCTCCGGCGGCCAAAGCCTGTTGAGTTATCACAAGCCAAGTCTGTGGGCGGCGCTAGCCTACACCGCTGGTGAAAGTTCGCATCAGCTCTTTGGCCCTTGGCAACAGGTATATAGCCCGGCACCGGTCCATTTCGGGCGCAATCGCGGTCAGTGGCTAAGTTGGCGAGCCCTTTCGGAACTTGAATGGCTGGGCGACGTCTCAGCGTTCAACCTGCCACCCGCAGCGGCCAAGGTTCAGGAGCATTTGGGATGGGTTTACTGGGCAGACGAGCAATACGCTGCCTACGGCGAACCTACCGACGAACAACTGCCGAACCTCGTGGAAAACCTCAACGTGCTGGTTGCCCACAACATTTACGAAGGTCGTCATTTACTGAAGCTGGGCCAGATCACTAACGGCCCCCTGCTCGAAACGCAGCCTCAGGCAATGGCCATCCTGCAATCCAGGGAAGAGTCGTTCATCAAGGTTCAGCAACTGCAGCAACTCAGCACCAGCGCTGCTTGATGACCCCGTCCGCGTAACGAATGAATGGAAGCGAAATGGAACAGAACACCAGCGCAGCAACTAACACCGAGCCGGCACCTACAACAGCAGTAATAGTCGCTGATGAAACCTGTGCAAAACCACCTCGGGATATCGGTGAACAGCCCGAAGCGCCGGAAGATACACCAGGCGATCACGACAAAGTGAAAACGCCCTGTTCCACCGTTTATGGCAGCGCCATTTACGACACTGAAAATGAATCATTCTGGCTGCTGCCGGAGCGGACTAACTCGGCATTAAAAGAAGCTTCCAGCGATCTGGAACAAAAAGTCAGCTCAACCAAATCCCCCGTAGAGCGCAAAAAAGGGCTCTACGAATCGGGCCTCCTGGAGTATTTCCTTGAACCCAAGCTGGCAAACTTTCTTGAGGGCGAAGAAAAGTCCCGGATGCTGGAGATCGAAGCTCAACATCCCAACATAAGCAATTTGGATGCCGCATTGCTTGAAGCTCAACAGAGCAGGAAAGCCGCAGCACCAGAAGCAGCACCACCTGCGTCGCCACTCACGCGCCTCGAACAGGATCAGATTAAAAGAACTGAAATGATGACCGCCCGTGACGATGCTACTCGCGTGCACGGCATGTACAGTGAATGGCAAAGGCTCAAACGCACCGCCATTGCCGCAGCCAAAGAAAAAGGCTACGCGTACGAAAGCGGCAGCCTTTATGCGCCGAAAGCCATTGCCGCTCGTGAAGCCGTTCAAAAATATCTGAAAGCACGAGAGGCGTTGTTAGAAGACAAGGATCTCACCACGTTAACGTCGGCCGAACTCGCCCCAATGCTCGCTCAGGACAAAAAGCGAATAGATGAGATCGCGATGTGCGGGATCAATAATCAGGTGATGCTGTGTACTTATGTGCGTGACCAGGAAATCAAACGCAAGGAAAGGAAAGCGACCTATAGCGCTTATCTGGATGCCATCACCGATGTTGCCCAGTACGGAATCGCCTTGCCCGAGTTTGCATTGATCCCCGAGGGTGGAGCAATCGAGGGTGGCGTCGATTTGTTCAAACAGTATCTGGCGCTAGAGAAAGAGCAAAAAGAGGTTAATGACCGCCTCAGTGCCAAGTACAAAGGCTGGATTGAAGCAAGTGGACGACAAGCCAAGGCGCCCACCAACCTTGTGACCAATGAACGTGCCGCTTGGGATCGGCTGCAGGCGTCAAAAGAAAAGCTACGTCTCCAGGCTGAGAACAACGTAGAAAAGGCGACTGTTCGCCGTCATCTGCTGTGGGAGCCAGAACAATTTCAGGCGAGACCTGAAGAGCGCTTGATCAAGAATGGTTTCCCCCTTGCCGAGATGAGCATGGCGGACAGCCTCAACAAGCCGCTCACCTACCTCAGTATGTATTCGCTGCCACGACTCAAACAGACCGTTAAAAATGACTGGAAGAAAGTAGGCGCCAAGGTCAAGGATCTGGCGAAGCGCCCGGGCAATAGCGATGGAAAAGCAACGACCGACACTGAGCTGAGCTTGTTCGGACAGTGGCTGAAAGACGAAGGCGCGTTGAGGATCAAGGACCAGGAAAGCGATTGGTTCTCCTCCGAAGGCTGGTTCGAGATCGAAAAATTCAACGCCTATCTTGAAAGCAAAAAGTACAAGGTCACTGTGCTGGAGAACGCTGGTACTCGAAAAGAGTGGGGGGAGCGTTTGCAGCAAGTGTTGTTTAAGGACAACGTACGAAAGACCTTCCGCATTTTCGACATCACTCCGCAGGCACAGCTGGTTCGTTGCCTGATGCCTTCCACCACCAAGATCATCCACTCGTCGACAAAAGTTGAGGGGCCAGATTGGACACTAGCCGAAGGTTTCAAGGCCTCGGCTAAAGCGACTTTTGCCGTTGACCTTGCAAGAGGTGAAGTCGAACTCTTCAAAGTCGATTTGCCAGACCGGGCCAACGCTAAAGATATCGTCATCACCTACCGAAACGCCGAAGACATACAGCAGAAGATGAACCTCGGACGTTTTTCGCTCTATCTAGGCGCGAAGGCTTGGGGCTATGCCGGAGCATCGTTGCTACTTTCTTCGGAAATTGCATTGGATGTCAGCAACGCTGGGTTCCATTTAGCTCCTCCGGAACCGGTTGTGCGCAACCCCGATACGCGCAGCTATGCGAGAACTGAAAAAAGTGACCAAATTGAAAGAGCTCCAGAAACGCTACAGATAAAGGATGGCGCAAAAGCCGCATTCAATCTGTTCGCAGGTCTGCAAACCGGGATCATGGTCACCGGCGCGCTAAACTGGGCTCCACCTTCCGAAGTAGCCTTGCTAACCAAAGCGCCTGTTGCTGGAAAAGCCGCCGGAATGAAAGCCAGCGAATGGTTTAGCCTCGCGCGTTTGACCGTGGAACTCAATGCCGCCGCCGGTCTCGGTGCGAAGGCTGAAGCGAGTATTTCCCTGCACGAGGGCCGTCTGATTCTGGTGCTCAAGGCCGCATTGATAGCCGGGCCAGGCGTTGGAGGCTCCTTCCAATTCGAGGTGGGCTACGACGCCGTCACCGAATTGCTTAACATGTTCCGTAGAGAACTCTATAAGAACAAACAGAATCCGTATTTTGTTATTGAGAATGAAACCTACGCTTACCTTTCGAAATTAAATACTCTGGCCATTGGTGGCTTTGATATTCGCATGATTTATCTCATGGGTGCTGACGCGGTAATGACGCTTTATGAAAGCTTGACCGCAAAGGGCAAAGGCGGCGCGATAGCACAAACCATCATGTCTTATGAGAATCAACTCGAACTGGAGCAATGGTGCATAGATGCTATTCCCGGGGCCTTAGGCCCTCTTCTTTTAACTCTGATCAGCCCTCCAAGTGATTTTTCTGTGACCGTCTCAAAACCCACAGGAAAAACAGCAGAAAAAAACGACACGATTAAATACAGCGACGAAGAATCAAAACTACTCCAGCAACAAGCCATTGAGAAAATCTTGTCTTGGATCCTTAAGCGTGCGCAGAAGGACAATACCGTTGACAAAGCACAAAGTCAGTTTGAAGACATATGCATGTCGATGAACAAGTTCGGGATAAAACCAGCGAACGCAGGACAGTTGTATTGCGAGAGCAGGCTTGCCCTTGACAACTTCATGGCGGACCCTGTCCTCCGCCTAAAAAATCGTACCGGCGATGACATGCGCGCCGACTATTTGTCCCATGTAAAAATTCTAGGCGCAAAAAAAGATGGGCAATGCCAAAGATCCCAGTATTTTGGTAGAACTTACATGCCGTCTGGCGCCGCCAAATTTATAGACCCAACGCACAAAATTTGAGAAAAAAATGCGCCTCATAATATTATTTTCAGCTTTGCTACTACTCATTGGCGCCAACCAAGCAAGCGCAGAACTGAATACTGAGCAGCTGCACGCAAAGCAAAAAGGAATAATTCTCTACAATCAACTTAAAGCTGTATCTGCATTTCCTCTACTGAGAATAGCGGCAGAGGCTGGAGACCATGAAGCACAATATTATCTAGCTGAGTCATTACGACAAAAAAATAGCTATATGAATCCTGAAGCTAAAAAATGGTATGAGTTGGCTGCTGCCCAAGGGGATCTTTATGCAATGATCCAGCTTGGGCGAGTAAAAAATGATCTGTGCAAACTATCAGAGGACTGCCCTGCCACAGAAAAAAGTCCATCGGACTGGTTGAATCAAGCATCTAGCATCGCTCAGCCTAGGGCAGAAGATGGAGATGCAGAAGCCATGTACATAATGTATGAATTAACACTTGATACAGCTTGGTTAGAAAAGGCAGCCGCAAAAAATCACTTGTTTTCACAGTACTTACTGGCTAAAAGCTACAATCAGGGCGACGGTTTTTTCCTTCCTTGGAAACGCTCGGAAGCGGTTGAAAAGCTATTCAAAGCTTCAGCTGAGGGCGGGTACCCGCCTTCAATGATGGAGTACGGAGCCCTTCTTTATGAAAAAGGTGATATTGAAGGGTTCCGTCATTGGAATGAGCAAGCAGCTTTAGCAAGTTACGCCACAACGGTTTATGGTTACGGCTCTGATCTAGCTCATGAGCCAGACACGTATGGTTTCCCATTCGACGTCGTTAAAGGTTATGCCCTCGTTTACACCTTGAAGGAGCTAGACGGTGGTGGAGGCTTACAAGAAAGAGTGGAGAGTAAGCTACCTAAAATTGAAGCGAAGATGACAGCTGAGCAAATTGCAGAAGGTAAAAAACTTGCGACCGAATGGAAGGCAACTCACGCCCCACTTTCCTTCTACCCGGACAAACTAAGCCGTTAGCTTGTTTGATTCGAAAACAATGGCACAAGAACCATACAAACGGGAGTAGTAGATGGCGTGGAGTCCACCCGATCGCGATCCTACTCCCGTACTCATTCAAGGCATCAAACCGGTGCCTTCCAATCCAGCATCTGCTGCTGCGCCACCTGCAGCAAATCATTGCCGTCCTGCGCCAGCAAATACAGCGCATGGGTGATGTGTGGAATGTCCTGAACATCGCCATGCCGGAAGCACACGCAATGCAGGGTTTCGAGCAGGTCGCTGCAGGCGCGGATGCGCTGGACGGCGGCTTCGAGGATGTCTTGAGGGTTGGCTTGGGTGTCGATGACCATTGGAGCGCTGTCGGTGACGCCGCTGTTGAGCGGGTGATAGCGATTTGGAAGCGGATTTGAGGTTGGCATATTGATTACTCGATTGTTTCGAAAGTAACCCGCCAGCACCGTGACCAAACGATGGGAGGCGGGCCGTGTACAGGCTTGGTCAACCGAGAACAATCAACTCAGCTCGCCCGAAGGCGTCCTGCACACGGCCGCCACAGCAATGCACTTCACGGTCAAAGAACTCCGCGGTGCAAATGATGGCACATATGCAATCGATTATTCTCAGGTGACCAAACCCGAGCCGCTGATTTTGCAGCGACAACCGACCTTACGCGCCCCGCTCCCACCGCCGAAAGCAGACAAGGCATCCATCCTTGTAGGAATCGGCCCCGCATCTCCAAGAAATAATCCCCCCTGCCACACAGCCGGCGTTCAGCCAGGTTAACCATCGCTGACGCCGCGTGCGGCAGATTTGCGGGGTTGCGGTAGGCGTGAGCAGGTACGCGGGTTATGCTCGGGGTCCGCTCTCAGTGCCGCAATGATTCGCCATGCAGTTGCCTTTTCGCACGTTGTCGATCATCACTTCTTCGTTATGTTTGTGTTGGCGCTGGCAGGGGCTTTTCTCGGAATTGTTGCTGGCGATCTGGAGTATTAAGTACTCGAGTGCTGTCGGGTTTTTTGCGGGACGCAGCGCGGTGCTGTTTGCAGCGTTTTATCTGGTGAGAACGATTCATCCTAATGAATAACTGCCACTTAAAAATTATCTTCTTTGCATCTTTTCTAGGTATTTGCAACGTCGTGCACAGCGCGCCACTACCTTATGAAGCTTGGCGCCTGGGTTTTTTGGCCCCCAGCTATATGGAGGTCTGGATCGAGACGGCTGACGTTATAGACATCAAAGGCCAGGTTTATAGACGCGCAATGAGCGGCAATGCGGCGATACAAAATGCACCTGGCAATTCAGGAAAACCAAAGGGCTGGCCGGAAAAGCCCGGTTGGGGCAAGGGGAAATATGTCACAGGCGCAGATTTCCCCAAAAAAATCTATGTCCGGTGGCAGTCTTTGGTTGAACCTAAAACCTATCAAATGGGCATAGACATACCCGAGTCAGCTAGAGAGATCATGCGAAAAGAGGAGAAAGCCTACTGCGCTGCCGATGGAAAATGGATTACGGGTTATCGAGAAGCGTTGGTCATCGGACTTGCTCCAGGTGGCGTTGCCAAACTCTGGGCGCTCGGCCCATGCCTGACACCCATTGAAATTACTCGCGTTCAAGCGGAGATTGATCCACGGGGTCCTTACGAAGGAGAGTCCGGAGGAAAGCATCGCCCACTTTCCGCAGTGTCGAAAGCCTATGTTGAAAAATTTGGCGTGCCGTACGGCTCTTGGTAATAGAGAAATATAAAAGTGTGGTTCCTTTTCATTCTTGCGCTGGTGTGTCTTCCTGCTTTCGCCGAAACAAAGAAAACGCTGCTGGATTGCCCGCTTTCAGAGGACACAACTGCCTCACTGTTGTCCACCTCAAGTGGGGACGGGCAGCGACTCTTCGTAAAACTCAACGACCAGACAGAAACTGCCTTCACTGACATGCCCGACTCGGACTTCGTCGGCGAAGTTGTATTGGCAAAATGCACGGGTTCCGTTTTGATCTACGCCATGAGCTATGGATCTCCCTATTTGAAGGGCGCCGTTTTACGCGAGAATCCGGAAAGCGGAAAACTGGAGCGCATTGACTTTGCCGAAAAGGCCCTGCCCGCCTCTCTATACCTCAGTGCCCGAGAGATGCGCCTGGTCATTCCCAACGATGGCTATGAAATCCCCGAAAAATTTGTTGTTTACGACTACATCACCCCAAAGGGCCAGCCGGAAGAACCCAAGGGAATGAATACGGTACCCAATAAAAAAGGTTTCAAAGTCATCGATCTGAAATAACCACTTCTACGTTGGGCTTCGCGTTCTGGTCGATCGAAAGGTCACTCCCCGCGAAACAATCCCCGACCAGACAGCCGGCGTTCAGCCAGGTTAACCATCGCTTAACGCCGCAGTCCAAGACTGTACTGAACCGCACACCTCAGCCGCTGGCTGACGCCGCGTGCGGCAGGTTTGGCCCTTTGGGGTCGAACGCTAATCCGTCGCGCAGGAGTCCGATTCATGAACATTCGCACACTATTGCTGAGCTCCGCCCTCGCCTGCACTGCATTCGCCGGGCTGGCCCAGGCCGATGACAGCTCGAGCACGACCAAAGCTGTTCCGTATGAGTACGGCATGCCGTTGCAGGTGAATAAAGTGATTGCCATGACCGAGCCACAGACCCAGCAGTGCAAGGTCGTGACCGCTGACATGAAGTACATCGACAATGCCGGCAAGCCTGAGGAAATCACTTACCGGAAAATGTCTGACGCGTGCAGTTTCCAGAACTGACAGAAGGCTCTGATTTGCGGGGTTGCGGTAGGCGTGGGCAGGCACGCGGGTTATGCTCGGGGTCTGCTCTCACTGCCGCAAGGATTCGCCATGCAGTTGTCTTTTCGCACGTTGTCGATCATCACGTCTTCGTTATGTTTTGTGCTGGCGCTGGTCTGGGGCTTTTTCCCGGAGGTGTTGCTGGCGATCTGGAGCATTGAGTATTCGAGCGCGGTCGGCTTTGTTGCGCGACGCAGCGCGGTGTTGTTTGCGGCGCTGGGGGTGATGTTTTATCTGGTGCGCAACGCGCCGGCATCGCTGGGGCGCAATGCGCTGAGCAACGGTTTTATCGTAGGCTGTTTTGGCTTGGCGGTGCTGGGTTTCGGCGAATGGATCAACGGCCACGCCGGGCCCGGAATTCTGCTCGCGGTGCTGGTCGAGTTCGCGCTGGGCCTCGGCTTTGTGCAGGCCCGGCGCGTGACGGTCGAACTGGGTGAAACGGTGAGTTAAACCGCTCTGGAGCGTGGCGTGTACAGCTGTTGCGTGGGTTGTTGCGCCAGATCCGAGCGCAGGCCGGCAATCAGGTTGTTTATTTCGCGGCTGCTATTCAAATGGCTGGCATCGATACCACTGACGTGCAGATCAACCTGATCAGTCGTGTGATCGCCGAACACCTTGACGGTCATCGACAGGTCTGGCGACAGCGTGCACTGGCAGCGTTTCGGCAGAAAACTGCTTTCAATGATATTGCGTAGTTCCAAGGCAGACAGAAACATGGTGAACCTCTCCTTTTTGATGAAACTGCCAATCAACTCTTCACGTTGACCGCTTTTGCCGCCCCTGCACGGGTGTGTCCCCGCTGATTCCCTGGTCCGGCAAACGGTTGTACTGCGAAATGCCCATTGGAGTGTAGGCGCCCGAACGCGGTGCGCTGCACCAGATAGACGCATAAAACGTGCCTTTCATCGGGTCATTTCGACCCTTGTAAAATCAAGCACTTGGCGCGGTGGCCAGTAGTTGGCCAGTTGCATACTGCATGATCGCCCCGCTCAAGCACTGCAATTTGCACGTCGACCGCGGTTTGCATTCATCACCGCTGGCAGTAAGAATGCCTGTGAAACCACCCTACACCGCCAGGAGGCTTTCATGGATTCTTTACGCGCTCGCGCGACAATCGGTCTGCTCGTTGCCGGCCTGTCCACCTTCGCCCACGCGGCCAAACTCGAAGACGTCGCGCCTTACCCGAAGGCGGAAAACGGCTTCACCCGTCAGGTCATCTATCTGCCCAAGCAAGATCAGGAACAGAACTTTCAGGTCGAAGTCCTCGCCGGCAAAACTCTGGAAGTCGACTGCAATCGTCAGCGACTGGGTGGCGCTCTGACCGAGAAAAACCTCGAAGGCTGGGGCTACCCCTTCTATCGTCTGGAACAAGTCAGCGGCCCGATGAGCACACTGATGGCCTGCCCGCCCGGCACGCCGAAAAAGCGCGCGTTTGTCCCGGTGGTCGGTGACGGCTTCATGCTGCGCTATAACAGCAAGTTGCCGCTGGTGATTTATGCCCCCAAAGACGTCGAGGTGCGCTACCGCATCTGGTCGGCGTCGGACAAGGTCGGTACTGCCATCGCCGAATGATCTGAGCAGGGAGCGTCAGACTTGATTACTTGCCATGTGCGATACGTGATCGATCCGTACCAACTGAACGAATTCGAGGCCTATGCCAAGGGCTGGCTGGGCATCGTCGAGCGCTTCTGAGTGGTATCACGCCGGGACGCCGCACAACGCGGCGCGCTCGGCAACATGACGCAGGCTGTCGAAGTTGATATTGGCGCCGGAGTCGATCGCGACGAAGGTCTGCTCGCGAACAGCGGTTCGGGCTACGTACTGTTTGATCCCGGCTACGGCCAATGCGCCGGAAGGCTCGGTGATCGAGCGGGTGTCGTCGTAGATGTTCTTGATCGCCGCGCACAGTTCGTCATTGCTGACGGTGACAACTTCGTCCACGCAGAACCGGCACACCTCAAAGCCATAAGCGCCGATCTGCGCCACCGCCACGCCATCGGCGAACGTCCCGACACTGGGCAGCACGACCCGTGCATCGGCCTGCAGCGCTGCCTGCAGACAGGCCGAATGCTCAGACTCGACACCAATGATCCGCACCTCCGGCCGCAGGTATTTGACGTAGGCCGCGATGCCGGCGATCAGGCCACCACCGCCCACCGGAACGAAAATCGCATCCAGCGAGCCCTGGTGCTGACGCAGAATCTCCATGGCCACCGTACCCTGGCCGGCGATCACCTCCGGATCATCGAAAGGCGAGACAAAAGTGCGCCCGGTTTGCTCGGTCAGTTGCAGCGCGTGGGCCAGGGCAAATGGAAAACTTTCGCCATGCAACAACGCCTCGGCGCCACGACTTCGCACTCCAAGTACCTTGAGTTCAGGTGTGGACGAAGGCATGACGATGGTCGCGGCGATGCCCAACTCCCGCGCTGCCAGCGCCACACCCTGGGCATGGTTGCCGGCCGAGGCGGTGATCACTCCGCGTGCTTTCTGCGCATCGCTGAGTTGCACCAGCTTGTTGTAGGCGCCACGGATCTTGAAGGAGAACGTCGGTTGCAGGTCTTCACGCTTGAGCAGGATCCGATTGCCCAGCGCTTCGGACAGCGCCGGCGCGGCCTGCAACGGTGTGCGCACGGCAATGTCGTAGACCGGCGCGGCGAGGATCTTTTTTACGTACTGCTCTAGCAGGGCTTGCTGGTCGGGGCTGTGTTTCATCGTCGTCTCCGGAGGCTGTGTAGGAGCTGCCGGAGGCTGCGATCTTTTGATCTTGTTTTTTAAAATCAAAGTCAAAAGATCGCAGCCTTCGGCAGCTCCTACAGGGGGATATCGTTGGTAAAACCCGGGAGACAGAAAGTGAAAACCCGCCTCTAGGGCGGGTTGGGTGCCGCAGTCGTGAGCTAGCCCGCCAAATGAGGAATGGCGGTAATAATGCTTGGCTGGCAGCGCAATACGGTGAAAGTCATGGGCCTGAAATTAGCCCGGCGACAGCAGCGGCGTCAATGGCTTATTTGGCGTTGGCGCTATAGGCTGACAATTCTGCTCATCACCCCAAGGAAGGAATGCATGATGTCTGTCGCCCTGCCCCTCGCTGCGTTGATTGCGTTTAGCGGCTACACCGTATCGGTGATGCTCCAGGCTGAACAGTCGTTGATCGACTTCGGCTTCAGCCTGATGTCGCGCCCGGATACCGCGCAGGTGGTGATTGATCTGTACCTGCTGGCGACGCTGGCCGGGGTGTGGATGGTCAAGGATGCGCGGTCGCGCGGGATGTCGGTCTGGTCGGTGCTGCCGTATCTGTTGCTGACCGCAGTGTTTGTGTCGATTGGGCCGTTGTCGTATCTGGTGGTGCGTGGGGTTCGGGAGCGCAGGAAGGTGGTTGTGGCGGACCCAGCGAGCTGATCCCCAACTCCTGTGCTGCTGAGATAGCTTTCGCGAGCAAGCCCGCTCCCACATTGGATCTGTGTCTGACGCATACCCCCTGTGGGAGCGGGCTTGCTCGCGAAGGCGTCAGTTCAGACACCGACTAATCACTTGGCCAAGCGCCGCAGCCCAAACAACATCGCCCCCGCCCCCAACAACATCACCAGCAGAAACACCGGGTAGGAAATCCACCACGGCGTGCCTGCGGTCATCATGCTGAACTCCGACATCCCGCCAATGCTGGCAATCAGGTTCAACGGCAGAAACACCACGTTGATCAACGTCAGCTTGCGCAGCAGGTTGTTCATGCTGTTGTTCATCAGGTTGCCGCGCGCATCGATCAGCCCGGAGAACACCGTGGAGTAGATTTCCGCCTGTTTGTAGCACTGGTTGTTTTCGATGATCAGGTCGTCGATCAGCCCGATCGCCTCGTTGCCGAAATGCTGTTTATCCGCGTGATTGCGTAGCCGCGTCAGCACCGCGCCGTTGCTGTGCAGGGCGTTGATGTAATAGATCAGGCTTTCGCTGAGGTTGAACATCTGCACCAGATGCTGATTTTGCATAGAAGCGTTGAATTTCTGTTGAAGCTCGCGGGCCACCAGTTTGATCACCTTCAGGTGACCGAGGTAGTGGTGGATGTTGTTGAACAGCAAATCGAGCAACACATCTAGTGGCGCGTTGAGCGGCTGGCGCGTGCCGATACCGTGCAGCGGCGTGTCGTCGGTGGCGATCACCAGCAACTGGCCGGGGGAAAACAACAGGCCGCAGGACGACACCTCAAACGCCAGACTGCCGCCGCCGGAATAGTTTTCCGGGCGTTTCCAGATCAGAAACAAGTGGTCGGGGTGAAACTCGATTCTCGAGACTTCGTCCGGATCCAGTGCCGAGGCCAGTGCATGCTCGTCAACCTTGTAGTGACTGTGGAGCAAATCGCGCTCGGCGGCATCCGGATTACTGAACAGCATCACCTCGGCGTCCAGCCGCTCGACCCGCTGCAACGCGCCATGACTCAATGCGAAACTGCTGATCATCGACGCTTCACCAGGCCTGGCCGCGACGTTTGAGTTCCAGTCGCCGCACAAACTCTTCCAGTACCAATGAATACAGATCGTCCTGCAGGTAAGCGTCTTCGATGCCGGCGTCGAGGTTCGGGTTGTCGTTGACCTCAATCACCACCACTTTGTCGCCGGCCTGTTTCAGGTCCACACCGTAGAGGCCATCGCCGATCAGGTTGGCCGTCTTCACCGCCAGTTCCACCACTGCTCGCGGTGCCTCGTGAACCGCCAGGGTGCGGCACTCGCCGTTGATGTCCTGACCCTTGGCCTTGTGGTTGTAGATTTGCCAGTGTCCTTTGGACATGAAGTACTGGCAGGCGAAGATCGGTTTGCGGTTGAGCACGCCGATGCGCCAGTCGTACTCGGTGTAAAAAAACTCCTGGGCCAGCAGCAACACCGAGTGTTCGAACAGTTCGGCCGTGGCCTCAAGCAGCGCTTGCTGGCTTTCGACCTTGATTACTCCGCGAGAGAAACAGCCATCAGGAATCTTCAGCACCAGCGGGAACCCCAGGCGCTCGCCGACCCGTTCGAAGTCTTCGGGTCGCTCCTTGTAGAGAATTTCCGTGGCGGGCATGGCCAGCTGATGGCTGTTGAGCAGGTCGGTCAGGTAGACCTTGTTGGTACAACGCAGGATCGACGTCGGGTCGTCCATCACCACCAGCCCTTCACTTTCAGCTTTTTTGGCAAAACGATAGGTGTGGTTGTCGACGCTGGTGGTCTCGCGAATCAGCAAGCCGTCGTACTCGGCGAGTCGTGCGTAGTCCTTGCGCTCGATCAACTCGACATCGATGCCCATGCGCTTGCCGACCCGGACGAAATTCTCCAGCGCCTTGGCGTTGGAGGGAGGCAAGGCTTCCTGCGGATCATGCAGGATCGCCAGGTCATAACGCGCCACTTGCGGCGAACGCGGCACCCGCCAGACTTTACGGCTGAAGCCATCCAGCGCATTGGCGAACTGATCTTCCTGATCGTCTCGCAACTTATGCAGAGCGCCGGACTTTATGCCTTCGATGTGCCAACCGTTAGTTCGGCGAAACTCAACTAACAGAATCGGACAGGGGAATACTTCAAATAATTGCCGCGCCAGATCCTGCAACGGCTCGATATGCGTTTTTCCGAAATAAAGTGTCAGGGTGAAACCTTCGGTATCGCTGTAAAGGTGATGACTGAGGGCTTTCTCCAAAGTCTTATCCAGATCATCCAGCGCCAGGCCGTACAGTGATTTTTTCGTCAGTTCGCTGATGGTGCGCACCGAGGGAATCACCTTGTGCCCACGTGCTTCCGCCAGCAGCGAGCAGTAATAACCGTGCCCGAGGTATTTGTAGCTGCGGCACAGGTTGATCACCTGCACGCGCTTGCCCGGCTCACAGTCACGGGTTTGCTCAAGGTATTCCTGTGCCGTGACGATGTCCTCACTGGGAAAATAAGAAGCCCAGTCTTCCTTGCGTTCGACGATGATCAACACTTGACTGGAAGTTCTGATGGCTGGAGTTAAAACAGTTGCCGCCGGCAAACTTTGCTCGGATACTTCGCGCCAATGACCCTGTACCGCTGACATAGAGATTGATCCGTTGGAGAACAAGACCATTTCTATTAAGCACGAAGTTTTTCGAAAGTCCCGTTTCGTTACGCAACTTTTACGGTGGTCATATGCATGCTGTTTTTCGTTTGGCGGTAGTTGATGACTTGCCAGCGCTGCTGGCCCTGGAAATGCAATGTTTCACCACTGACCGGCTGACCAGCCGCAGCTTTCAATGGATGATCACCCGCGCCCATGCGCAGTTGCTGGTGGCCGAACAGGAAGGTCAGTTGCTCGGCTACGCGCTGGTGCTGTTTCACCGCGGCACCTCGCTGGCGCGCCTGTACTCCATCGCTATCGCCAGTGAGGCGCGGGGCATCGGTTTGGGCAAACAGTTGCTGCAACGCATCGAAGCCTGCGCGGTGGAGCACGATTGCGCGTACCTGCGCCTGGAAGTACGCACTGACAACCCCGGCGCGATTGCTCTGTACGAGCGCAACGGCTATCGGCGCTTCGCCTTGATTCACGATTACTACGAAGACCATGCCGACGCATTGCGCCTGGAAAAGCGCATCGTGCAGCACCGCGACTCGCGCAGCATCAAGGTGCCTTATTACCCACAAACCACCGAATTCACCTGCGGCCCGGCGTGCTTGCTGATGGCCATGGGCGCGCTGCAATCTGAACGTTTGCTTGAGCGACGAGAGGAATTGCAGCTCTGGCGTGAAGCGACCACGGTATTCATGACCTCCGGCCATGGCGGCTGCAGCCCGCAAGGGTTGGCGCTGGCCGCATGGCGCCGGGGTTTCCGTGTGCGTTTGCAACTGAGCATGGCCGGGCCGTTGTTTCTCGAGGGCGTGCGCGATGCGCATAAAAAAGACGTCATGCGCCTGGTGCATGAAGAGTTCACCGCGCAAATGCAGGAAACCGACATCAAGCGGCAGATCGGCACACATCTGGATCTGCCACGGCTGTTGCGGGATGGCGGCCAGCCGCTGGTGCTGATCAGCAGCTATCGCCTGACCCGCTCCAAGTCACCGCACTGGGTGGTGGTCACGGATTGCGACGAGGATTTTGTTTACCTGCATGATCCCGATGTCGATCACAGCCAACATCGTCAGCCTATGGATTGTCAGCATGTGCCAGTCAGCCATGGGGAGTTTGAAAAGATGAGCCGGTTTGGGCGCGGGAAATTAAGGGCGGCGGTGGTTTTGTATGCCCGAAATGAAATCTCCGGGTGAACCCTTGTAGTGAGGGGATTTAGCGAAACATCGCACCGTCCCGTTGGCGCGCGAAGCGGGCCTTCTTTGATCTTTTAAGGGCCTGCTACGCAGGCCATCGGGGATAAATCCCCTCGCTACGGGAGTCTTGGTGAGTTATTTCAGGCCGACCTTGTACAACGCCCCATCGTCCTCATCCGTCAGCACATACAGATACCCATCCGGCCCTTGGCGCACATCCCGAATCCGCTGTTTCAGATCGCCCAGCAGACGCTCCTCATGAACCACCTTGTCGCCGTCAAACTGCAAGCGAATCAGTTCTTGACTGCTCAGCGCACCAATGAACAGGTTCTGCTGCCACGGTTTGAAGCGATCGGCGTCATAGAACGCCATGCCGGAAACGCCCGGTGATTTCTCCCAGACATGGTGTGGGTCTACCGCGCCTTCGACGCTCTTGCCCTTGGCTTCCGGAATCGGTTGTCCCGAATAGTTGATGCCGTGGGTCGCCAGCGGCCAACCATAGTTTTTACCGCGCTCGATGATGTTCACCTCATCGCCGCCACGGGGTCCGTGCTCGTTCTCCCAGACGGTACCGTTCCACGGATTGAGCGCCGCGCCTTGCGGGTTGCGATGGCCGTAGGACCAGATTTCCGGACGCACACCGGACTGGTCCACAAACGGATTGTCATCCGGTACCTTGCCGTCGGGGAAGATTCGTACGACCTTGCCTTGCAGTTTGTCCAGATCCTGCGCCGTTGGCCGGTCGTTGTTTTCGCCCAAGGTAATGAACAGGTAGCCGTCGCGGTCGAACACCAGGCGCGAGCCGAAGTGGTTGCCGGTCGAGAGCTTCGGCTCCTGACGGAAGATCACTTTGAAATCCTTCAATGTCCGCAAATCGTCCGAAAGCCGCCCGCGCCCCACTGCGGTCCCGGCCTTGTCCCCGGCGCCTCCGCCCTCGGCAAAAGACAGATAAACCAATCGATCCTGCTGGAAATCCGGCGACAGCACCACGTCGAGCAACCCGCCCTGCCCCTTGGCCCAAACGGTCGGCACGCCACTGATCGGCTCCGATCGTTTGCCATCGGCACCTATCACCCGCAGGTTGCCCGGACGTTCGGTCACCAGCATGCCCTGGCGGTCCGGCAGAAACGCCAGCGCCCAAGGATGTTCGAGGCCTTCGGTTATCCGCGTGACTTCAAGGGTGCCCTGCTCGCTTTGCAGCTCTTTGGGGGCGGCGGCGAATGCGGGAGCGCTGATCAGCGCGCTGGCGCACAACGTGGCCAGGAGGGTTTTACGCAACATGCACGATTCCTTTTGTCATTTGAAAGGCTGACAGGCGCTCAGGCCCGCCGTTCAACGGTTGCTGCCTGAGTCTCGTGGCG
Organism: Pseudomonas sp. Eth.TT006; assembly: GCF_054456575.1. Classification (NCBI taxonomy): domain Bacteria; kingdom Pseudomonadati; phylum Pseudomonadota; class Gammaproteobacteria; order Pseudomonadales; family Pseudomonadaceae; genus Pseudomonas; species Pseudomonas sp. Eth.TT006. Next base: position 28,202 of record NZ_JBTJEN010000003.1, read on the forward strand.
GTGGATTGGGAATGAATTTTGGCGGCGTACTCGGCACCGAACGCTGCGGCTGACCATTGCCGATGCCGCCGTTGCCGACCGTGGGTGAAACCGGCACAGGGACAGTATTCGGCCCGCGAATCACCGGAGCGCTGGGCTGCGTGCCCTGCATGCTGTTGGGATTGGCGCGGCGGATCGGACTGTTATAGGGATTGTTATTGGTGCCGTTGGGACTTTGTGCCAGCAGCAGAGCTGACGACCCCGCGACCTCGGCATGCGCCAGACCGCTACCAAGGAGCAGAACAATGATGGCTAACGGAATTCGCTTCATGGGCGGCCTCTCGGTGCACAGGGGTTAGAGCCTTCGAGTCCACGCTACGCCGCTGGTTCGGATTTGTTAACCCGGTGCCGTTAAACAACATGTAACACGGCTTGACCGGCCCCGTTGAGAGCGCGCAATCACGGGAAACTTTCGCCCCGCGCCACTGGTCACCTGATCATCACTTGGAGAACTGACCATGGCTCGGGCAATCTGGAAAGGCGCGATCAGCTTCGGACTGGTACACATTCCTGTCGCGCTGGTATCGGCAACGTCTTCGCACGGCGTCGACTTTGACTGGCTCGACAGCCGCAGCATGGACCCGGTGGGCTATAAACGAATCAACAAGACCACCGGCAAGGAGGTCACCAAAGAGCACATCGTCAAAGGCGTGGCCTACGAAAAGGGCCGCTATGTGGTGCTCAGCGAAGAGGAAATCCGCTCCGCGCACCCGGTTTCGACCCAGACCATCGACATTTTTTCCTTCGTCGATGCCGAGCAGATCCCCCTGCAAAACATCGACACCCCCTACTACCTCGCCCCGGACAAGCGCGGCGGCAAGGTCTATGCCTTGCTGCGCGAAACATTGAGCAAAACCAACAAGGTCGCCCTCGCCCGCGTCGTCCTGCACACTCGGCAATACCTGGCGGCGCTGATGCCGCTGGAGTCAGCGTTGGTGCTGGTGAAACTGCGCTGGCCGCAGGAAGTTCGCGGACTGGATGAGCTGGAACTGGGCAGCGAAGTGACCAAACCGCAACTGGCCAAGGGTGAACTGGACATGGCCAAGCGTCTGGTGCAGGACATGAGCGGCGACTGGAGCCCCGATGACTACAAGGACGAATTTGAAGACAAGATCATGGCGCTGGTCGAGAAAAAGGCTCACGAAGGCAAGATCGAGGATGTCGAGACTGTGGGTGGCGAGGAGGAACGCAAGTCTGCGGACGTAATCGACTTGACCGAACTGCTCAAGCGCAGTCTGGGCGGCAAAGCGCCGGCCAAGCCAAAGGCAAAAGCCGGTTCGGCGAAGAAACCGAAGAAAGCGTCAGGGGGCTGACAGGTTGCCTGTGCGAGAGTCTTTACACTCTCCCTGTAGGAGCTGCGGCACGCTGCGATCTTTTGCCTTTGACGTTAAAGACACAATCAAAAGATCGCAGCGTGCCGCAGCTCCTACAGGGGCCGCAGCTCTGCCATCAGATCAGAATGAAGATCGCCAGCAAGCCACCAAAGATCGCCCACTTTTCCAGATAGTACCGGGTGCGATTGCGCTTCTTCAGCTCTTTGCCACGCAGGCGTACCTTGTAGATTCTGGTGAACAGGCGGTTGATCCCGCCAGTGCGGTCGCCCGCATCGTTCGGCGCCCCTGCCGCTGACATCACAGTGCGGCTGAACCAGGCATTGAATGCCGCCGCCCAACGATATTTCATCGGCCGTTCGATATCGCAAAACAGGATGATGCGGTTCTTGTCGGTGGTGTTTTCGGCGTAGTGGATGTAAGTCTCGTCAAACATCACAGCTTCACCGTCGCGCCAGTGGTAGCTCTCACCGTCGACATTAATATAGCAACCGGCATCGTTGGGCGTGTCCAGCCCCAGGTGGTAGCGGTAGGAACCGGCATACGGATCGCGGTGACGCACCAGTTTCGAACCCGGCGGCAGCTCGGCGAACATCGCAGCCTTGATCGAACCGATGCTCTGCACCAGTTCAGTGGTGCGCGGGCACAGCTTCATCGCCGATGGATGACTCTCGCCGTACCACTTGAGGTAGAAACGTTTCCAGCCACTTTTGAAGAACGAGTTGAAGCCAACGTCATCATACTGATTCGAGCGCTTGATCTCACCGGCACGCAGCAGATCCTGGCCTTCCTGACGGATTTCTTCCCAATGCGCCTGCAACGGGCTCAAGTCGGGGAACTCCGCAGGATCGAGATAAGGCTTGTTCGGTTTCTTCGAAAACAGATAGAGAAAGCAGTTGATCGGGGCCAGAAACGTCGAGTGATCACTCAGCTGACGGCCCAGTTTGTGCCGCACACGGCCACGCAGGTGAACGTATGCAATGGAAATGACATAAATAGCAGCAATGATGAGTTTCACGTAAATCGTCACACGTCAAAAGTGAACAAACTGCGCGCCCGCCAGCCGGGGCCGGGGTCTGATGCAGTGGCATGAATACAGATACTGTCCCGGTGGCCCTTCCTTGAGTCCATGCCGTTGGCGGCTATTGGGTAATCGGATGGCATTTTAGCCACAGTTTGTAACCAATAGTGAACCTGAAGTGTGAAAAACTGTCCGCTGAATCTGCCAAACGGCGGATCCGGCGTGATCGCCCTATCGTTTAAAGAGCCAGACCAGTACAATCGCCGCCAAACTTTACGCGCCCCCCTTGGTTGATGACGGGATGACCCGCTTCAGCGCACTTCGACTCGGGCCAAGCGCTCCAGCCGCACCCTCGCTACTCAGAATGCTTCGCAGGAAAAACTCTTGATTTCTACAGCTAACATCACGATGCAGTTCGGCGCCAAGCCGCTCTTCGAAAACGTCTCGGTCAAATTTGGCGCGGGCAACCGCTACGGCCTGATCGGCGCCAACGGTTGCGGCAAGTCGACCTTCATGAAAATCCTCGGCGGCGACCTCGATCCGTCCGGCGGTCAGGTCATGCTCGAGCCGAACGTGCGTCTGGGTAAATTGCGCCAGGACCAGTTCGCCTACGAAGAATTCACCGTGATCGATACCGTGATCATGGGTCACGAAGAGCTGTGGAAGGTCAAGGCTGAACGCGACCGCATCTACTCGCTGACGGAAATGAGCGAAGAAGACGGCATGGCCGTGGCCGAGCTGGAAACCGAGTTCGCCGAGATGGACGGTTACACCGCCGAATCCCGCGCCGGCGAGCTGCTGCTGGGCCTGGGTATTCCGCTGGAACAGCATTTCGGCCCGATGAGCGAAGTGTCGCCAGGCTGGAAACTGCGCGTATTGCTGGCACAGGCGCTGTTTTCCGATCCGGAAGTGCTGTTGCTCGACGAACCGACCAACCACCTGGACATCAACACCATTCGCTGGCTGGAAAACATCCTGACCCAGCGTAACAGCCTGATGATCATCATCTCTCACGACCGTCACTTCCTGAACAGCGTGTGCACGCACATGGCTGACCTGGACTACGGCGAGCTGCGTCTGTTCCCGGGCAACTACGACGAGTACATGACCGTGGCGACCCAGTCCCGCGAGCAACTGCTGTCGGACAACGCCAAGAAGAAAGCACAGATTTCCGAACTGCAATCGTTCGTCAGCCGCTTCTCGGCCAACGCCTCGAAAGCCAAGCAGGCCACCTCCCGTGCCAAGGCGATCGACAAGATCCAGCTGGCCGAGGTCAAGCCTTCCAGCCGCGTGAGCCCGTTCATTCGTTTCGAGCAGAACAAAAAGCTGCACCGTCAGGCGGTCATGGTCGAAAAAATGGCCAAGGGTTTCGACGGCAAACCATTGTTCAAGGACTTCAGCTTCCAGGTTGAAGCTGGCGAGCGCGTGGCGATCATCGGCCCGAACGGTATCGGCAAAACCACCCTGCTGCGCACCCTGGTCAACGAGCTGACTCCGGATGCCGGTAGCGTCAAGTGGACCGACGCCGCGGAACTGGGCTACTACGCTCAGGACCACGCGCACGACTTCGAAGACGACGTCACCCTGTTCGACTGGATGGGTCAGTGGACTCAGGGCGAGCAGATGATTCGCGGCACTCTGGGCCGCATGCTGTTCTCCAACGACGAGATCCTCAAGTCGGTCAAAGTGATTTCCGGTGGTGAGCAAGGTCGCATGCTGTTCGGCAAGCTGATCCTGCAAAAGCCGAACGTGCTGATCATGGACGAACCGACCAACCACCTGGACATGGAATCGATCGAGGCGCTGAACCTGGCGCTGGAAAACTACCCGGGCACGCTGATCTTCGTCAGCCACGACCGTGAGTTCGTATCGTCCCTGGCCACGCGCATCATCGAGCTGAGCGCGAATGGCGTGACCGACTTCAGCGGCACTTACGATGACTACCTGCGCAGTCAGGGTGTGGTGATCTAAGGGCAGCTGCGAGTTTTTAGCGGTCAGCTGCAAGATGAAAAGCCCTGTCCCTGTGACGGGGCTTTTTGCATTTCAATGGAAAGTGATTTTCTGTTGCGAAGTCCTTCGCGAGCAAGCCCGCTCCCACAGAGGATTGCATTCCAAATGTGGGAGCGAGCTTGCTCGCGAAGAGGCCATCAGCAACAACACCAACAACCAAGAAAATAGTTAGCCTGCTTCCTTTTATCCCGACACCAAGCCATGATGCCAACTCTCCCGCCGCCGCCCGCGAACGAGTGCTCATGTCTGCGCAACAACAGTCCCCGCAAAGCTCTCTCTCGATCACCCTGCAGATCGTCTCCATCGTGTTCTACACCTTCGTCGCCTTCCTCTGCATCGGCCTGCCGATTGCGGTGCTGCCCGGTTACGTCCACGAACAGCTGGGATTCAGTGCGGTCATTGCCGGGCTGGTGATCGGCTCGCAGTACCTGGCCACCCTGCTCAGCCGGCCAATGGCCGGGCGCATGTCGGACACCCTTGGCACCAAACGCGCGATTGTTTATGGGCTATCGGGGATTATGCTGAGCGGCTTGCTGACGTTGATCTCGACGCTGCTGCAGGACTTTGCGCTGCCGAGCCTGATGATTCTGATCGTCGGGCGGCTGTTGCTTGGCGTTGCGCAGGGGCTGATCGGGGTCGGCACGATCAGTTGGTGCATGGGCCAGGTTGGCGTCGAGCACACGGCCAGGTCGATCGGCTGGAACGGCATTGCCTCCTACGGCGCGATTGCGATTGGCGCGCCGCTGGGCGTGGTGATGGTCGCCGATTACGGCTTTGCCAGTCTCGGCATCGCCCTGTCGGTACTGGCGGCGGGCGCCCTGCTGCTGATCCGCAACAAACCTTCGGTACCGGTGGTGCGCGGTGAGCGGCTGCCTTTTTGGGCGGTGTTCGGGCGCATTGCACCGTTTGGCGCCAGTTTGAGTCTGGCGTCGATCGGTTACGGCACGCTGACCACCTTTATCACCCTGTATTACCTCAACCGCGGCTGGAGCGGCGCCGCCTATTGCCTGACGGTGTTTGGTGCGTGCTTTATCGTGTCGCGCCTGCTGTTCATTTCGGCGATCAGTCGCTTTGGCGGGTTCAATTCGGCAATCGCCTGCATGAGCATCGAAACCGTCGGGCTGGTGCTATTGTGGTTGGCGCCGTCCACCGCGTTTGCGTTGCTCGGTGCCGGGCTGGCGGGGTTCGGCTTGTCGCTGGTGTACCCGGCGCTGGGGGTCGAGGCAATCAAGCAGGTGCCCAGTTCCAGCCGCGGTTCAGGGCTGGGGGCGTACGCGGTGTTTTTCGATCTGGCGCTGGCGCTTGCCGGGCCGCTGATGGGCGCGGTGGCGTTGAATCTGGGGTATGCGTGGATTTTCTTCAGTGCGGCGCTGTTGTCGGTGATCGGGTTGGGGTTGACCTTGCTGCTCAAGCGCCGGGCGATCAGTTGAAAAGTACACAATCCCTGTAGGAGTGAGCCTGCTCGCGATAGCGGTGGTTCAGCCGACAACGATGTTGACCGAAACACCGCTATCGCGAGCAGGCTCACTCCTACAAAAAGCGCAATCACTGATCCGCAGTCTGCATCCCCGCCCGGCTCGGCTTGCCCAGCGTGCGCGAGAAGAACTGCCCCGCTTCGGAGATCATCGTGCGGTGGATGTCTTCGCGATCCACGCCGTCAGCGTCAGTACACAGCGCCGGCATGGCGCGAATCTGCTCATCGTTACAAGGTGCCATAAATACAAAGTGCCCGGCCCCGGCGAGCAGTTTGAAGTCCGGCGCGGTCGGCAGTTTGCGTGCGAGCGCGGCGGCGTTCTTGTCGAACGCCACCAGTTTGTCGCCGTCACCGCTGTACAGCAGCACCGGCACATGCACGTCGGCGAGGGTATGACGACCGAACTTCAGGCTCAGCGGCGCCATCAGCAGCAGCGCATGCACACGCGGATCCGCCACCGGCTGTAAATCATCGCGATCGACGATCAGTTCGCCCTGGGTATTGCAGGCATCGCGGTCGTCCGGACGTTCCTGGCAGTAACGGCGCAGGCGATCCAGATCCGGCTGCGCGCCCGAGAGAATCAACGCGGTCTCTCCGCCGGCCGAGTAACCGATCACCCCGACTTGATCGGCGTTGACGAACGGCGACAGCATCGAGTCGCCGAGGGTCGCGGTAATCGCTTCGGAAATCTGGATCGGCCGCCCATAAAGATTACTCAAGGTGCCGAGTCGGCTGTGATCCTTGGAGTTATCGCCAGGATGAATCACCGCCACCACCACAAAACCCTTGCGCGCCAGCGAGGTGGCGAGGTCATGCAGAGCGATGGGCGTGCCGGTGTTGCCGTGGGACAGCATCAGCATCGGAAAGCGGCCGATGGCGATCTTGGTGTCCTCGCCGGCCTCGACCGTGTAGCCCTCGAGCAGGCTGGTGTGCTCGCGGTCGCTGGAGGGATAGAAGGCGATGGCGCGCATCGGTTGCAGATCCAGCGGATCGAGAAAGGTCATCTCGTGGTAACCGACACTCCACACAGGGTGTCGTCCGGGCGCGGCATGCACTGAACCGAGGCTGCCGAGCAGGCAAATCAGTAACGTTGCACAAAGACGCATCATCGGATGGCCCACCCTGTGTTACTCAATCGAAAGATCCTTTGTGTTCCGACACGCCCGCAACCGCAAAGGTTCGGTGATCCGGCGCGACTTGGCACTCAGACGTTGATCGTTTGACTGCATAACCCGGGCCAGATTATGCAACAGCCTGAAACAAAAAACTCCGCGTCTGGCCCTTGCGGATTCAGAGTACAGAGTTTTTTGTGCTGCTACCTGAACGGTAGCTGGTTTTTACGCAATGCTTACGCGGCGGCGAACAGTTGCTCGCTGATCTGCGCCTGAGCAGCGCTCATCGCGTTGTTGCGCACTTCTTCGCCATACGCCAGACCTTCGGCACGGACGATTTCGATGTCGGTGATGCCGAGGAAGCCCAGTACCAGCTTCAGATATTCTTCGTGAGCGATACCGCTGGCCTGACCGGCGTGGATGCCGCCAGAGGTGGAAACGATCACCACTTTCTTGCCACCGCACAGGCCTTCAGGGCCGGCTTCGGTGTAACGGAAGGTCTGGCCGGCAACGGCGACGCGGTCGATCCAGGCCTTGAGCTGGGTCGGTACGGTGAAGTTGTACATTGGTGCGGCGATCACGATGGCATCGGCAGCGATGAACTCGGCCAGGGTCGAAGCGCTCAGCTCGGCTTCGTGCTGTTGCGCGGCGTCGCGCAGTTCGGCGCTGGTGCCGGCAGCCACCAGGGTGTTCGACGAGAAGTGGCTGATGGCGTCGGCCGCCAGGTCGCGGTAGGTCACTACAGCGGATGGCTCGGCGGCTTGCCAGGCTTTGACGACCTGGCTGCTCAACTGACGGGAGGCCGAGTTGTCGCCCAGAATGCTCGAATCGATGTGCAGCAGTTTCATGTGGGATCTCCTGAAAGAATCGCCGGCGGCGACGGAATGGAGACAATCCTACGGAAGAAACCAATAGCTGATTAGCCAGCGACAATGCGATAGTTCGTCCCACTGATAGAACGGTGGACATTTTGATGCAGGACCTCAACGATCTCTACTACTTCGCCAAGGTGGTCGAAGCCGGTGGCTTCGCGGCAGCCGGGCGTTTGCTGGGCATTCCCAAGTCACGGCTGTCGCGACGGATTGCCGAACTCGAAGAACGTCTCGGCGCACGCCTGCTGCAACGCACCACTCGCCAGTTGAACCTGACCGCCGTCGGCGAACGTTACCTACGCCATTGCCAGGCGATGCTGCTGGAAGCGGAGATGGCCGATGAGGCCGTCGCCAGCATGTCCAGCGAGCCCAAAGGACGCCTGCGTGTGTCGTGCCCGACCGGGCTGGCCCGAGAGATGCTGCCGTGGGTAATCAGCGATTTCCTCGACAAATTTCCTCAGGTGCAACTGGAGGTGGTGTTGCTCAACCGCCGCGTGGATCTGGTCGGCGAAGGTTTCGACGTGGCGCTGCGGGTGCGTGAGCTGGGCGATGAAGATCCGTTGCTGGTCACCCGCCGTCTGCGTCAGGCCCAAATGGTTGTGGTGGCCAGCCCTTCCTTTATTGAGGGCAAGACGATCCGCCATCCGCAGGACCTGAAAACCCTCCCGGTGCTCGGTGCACTGGAAGCCGACCGCATGGTGCACGTGCGCTTGCTCGATCAGCAAGGCAACAGTGTCGAGCTGAACATGGAAGCGCGGCTGGGCATCGACGATTTCATCGTGCGCAAAGCCTGCGTGCTGGCCGGCCAGGGCTTCACCCTGCTGCCAATGATGAACTGCGAAGCCGACCTCAAAAGCGGTGCGCTGGTGCAATTGCTGCCGGAATGGTCGTTACCTGGCGGCTGGTTGCAGGCGGTGTATCCGCATCGGCGCGGGGTGATGCCGGCGGTGCGGGCGTGGATCGACCATTTGGTCGAGTCGTTCAATGCGTGTGGGGAGCGTCTGCTATGACCAGGGGCAAGATGAACGAAGCCGATGTCGCCACCTTCTGCCTGGCCCTGCCGGGCGCGCGGGAAGATTACAAATGGGGTGGCGTGCGGGTGTTTTCGATTGCCGGCAACAAGATGTTCGCCTTGCAGGGGCTGCGCGGCGACTCACTGGCATTCAAGGTCGACAAGGATCTGTTTCTCGGCCATTGCGACCGCCCGGGCATCTTCCCGGCGCCGTATCTGGCACGAGCGCAGTGGATCATCATGCACCCGCCCTACCCGCTGGCTGCCGAGGAGTTGCGCGGATTGCTGACGCGCTCGCATCAACTGGTGGTGAGCAAATTGCCAAAGAAAACCCGGATCGGATTACTGCTGTAACACACCCCCGGTAGGAGCTGCCGCAGGCTGCGATCTTTTGACTTTGATCTTTTAAAAGCAAGATCAAAAGATCGCAGCCTGCGGCAGCTCCTACAGGGATTGCGTGATACCTAGAACAGTGAAAGCAGATTCGAGCCGAGAAACAACTGGTCGATCCAGAACACCTGATGCAGCGCCACGATCACCCAGAACAGAATCTGGAACGACACCTTGCGCGTCTTGTGCCGGAACACCTGCTGAGCGATCAGCGCACCGGGCCAGCCGCCGGCCAGTTCCAGTGCGTGCAGGATGTTTTCCGGGGTGCGCCAGGCGTCGGCGCGGGCCTTGCGCTTGTCCGCCCAGTACATGAAGAACGTCAGCACGCTGACCACCCCATAGGCTGTCAGCGGCACCAGCGAGATCCCGCGCAGCCACATGGACAGCGCGCCGAACAACGGCAATGCGCAGACGATCAGCAGCACCGCCAGTTTCAGCTTCAGATGCTGAATGCCGCCAGCGGACGGCCGTCCGTTCGGGCGACGGGTGCGGGAATCACTCACGGCTTGGCAGCGGACCAGTCGACCCAGCCGAACTGCCAGGTCGCCAGAATCACCAGACCGAAAACAATCCGGTACCAGGCGAACGCCGCGTAGCTGTGGCTGGCGATGAACTTGAGCAGACCGCGCACGGCGATCATGGCGAAGATGAACGCGGTGACGAAGCCAATGGCGAACACCGGGAAGTCCGCCGGGACAAACAGGTGGCGATACTTGTAGCCCGAGTACACCGCCGCGCCGACCATGGTCGGCATGGCGAGGAAGAACGAGAACTCGGTCGCGGTCTTGCGCGACAGACCGAACAGCAGGCCGCCAATGATCGTCGAGCCAGAGCGCGAGGTGCCGGGAATCATCGCCAGGCACTGGGCGAAACCGACTTTCAGCGCGTCCTTCCAGGTGATCTCGTCCACGGTTTCGGCGTGCACTGCATGCTGGCGGCGCTCGGCCCACAACATGATCACGCCACCCACCACCAGCGCCGTCGCCACCGTAATCGGATTAAACAGATATTGGTGAATCAGGTCGGCAAAGATCACCCCCAACACCACCGCCGGCATAAAGGCGATCAGCAGATTGACGGTGAAGCGCCGCGCACTCGGCTGGGTCGGCAAGCCGATCACCACGTCGAGGATCTTGCGGCGAAATTCCCAGACCACCGCGAGGATCGCGCCGAGCTGGATAATGATGTTGAACGCCATGGCCCGTTCGCCGCCAAAGTCGAGCAAGTCGGCAACAATGATCTGGTGTCCGGTACTGGAAATGGGCAGAAACTCCGTCAGCCCTTCTACAACTCCAAGAATCAGTGCCTGCAAGGCGGTCCAAAGATCCATCAATCCCCCAGAGAGCGATGCACGCCGGCATGCTCCGATAATATTTTTCTTACGTTCACTGCGTTCCGCGTCGCGGTTGAATAGCTGTACCGATTCCGCGCGCACAGGATCCACACAAAACGGTAAAAATTCCGTGAAATGGCCACCTGGATTCATGTTTTCGTGCGCGGGGCCGAAATTCTGACAGACAAGCCTTGTTAACGCCACGGCGTTATACGACTTGGGTCGCGTATGCCCGACCACCCAAACGTGGTTGGATGCTGGCGTTGATTTATTACAAGAAAAAGAAAATCGGAGTAACAGCGTTATGAACAGCTTGCGCAGTGTGTCGATCAGCCGACGCTTGTGGCTCATCCTGATTGTGGCCGTGGTCATGTTGTTGACCTTGGGCGTGTTGATGCTCAAGCAGATTCATGATGACCTGTACCACGCCAAGGCGCAGAAAACCCAGCATGTGGTGCAGACCGCCAGCGGCCTGCTGACCTACTATCACGACCTGGAAGCCGCCGGCACCCTCACCCGCGATGCCGCGCAAAAACAGGCGCTGACCGCCATCCGTGGCCTGCGCTATGACCAGAGCGACTACTTCTGGATCAACGACCTCACGCCCGTGATGGTCATGCACCCGACCAACCCCAAGCTGGAAGGCCAGAATCTTTCGGCGATTCGCGACCCGGACGGTTTTGCGGTGTTCAACGAAATGGTCGCGATCGCCAAAAGCAAGGGCGCGGGCATGGTCAATTACCGCTGGCCCAAGCCCGGCGCCAGCGAGCCAGTGGCGAAAACCTCCTACGTCAAACTGTTCGAACCGTGGGGCTGGGTGCTCGGCTCCGGTGTCTACATCGATGACGTGCAGAGCGAATTCCGTGGCCAGATGAACAAGGCATCGGTGATCGGTCTGGTGATTGCCGTAATCATGGCCCTGCTGGTAATCCTGATCGCCCGCAGCATCGTCCGGCCGTTGCAGGAAACCGTGAACGCCATGGCCAACATCGCCAGCGGCGAAAGCGACCTGACCCGTAGCCTCGACACCCATGGCCAGGACGAAGTCACGCAACTGGCCCATCACTTCAACGCGTTTACCGCCAAGCTGCGCCGGGTCATCGGTGACTTGCAGGTGTCCGCCAGTGCGCTGGGCCAGTCATCCAGCGAACTGGGCAACGATGCCACCCAGGCCCAGCAACGCAGCCAGCAGCAATCGCAGCAGATGGAACTGGTGGCGACCGCGATCAACGAAGTCACTTACGGCGTGCAGGACGTGGCGAAAAATGCCGAGCACGCCGCTGCGGAAATGCGCGATGCCGAAGCGCAGGCGCAACAGGGCCAGGTCAACATCGATGGCAGCCTGCAACAGATCGACAAACTCTCCGGGACTATCGATCAAGCGGTAGAAGTGATTCGCACGCTGGCGGCGGAAAGCACACAGATCGGCAGCGTGCTGGAGGTGATCCGCTCGATTGCCGAGCAGACCAACCTGCTGGCGCTCAACGCGGCGATCGAAGCCGCGCGCGCTGGCGAACAGGGTCGCGGTTTTGCCGTGGTGGCGGATGAGGTTCGTCTGTTGGCGCAACGCACGCAGAAGTCGACGGCGGAAATCCAGGCGATGATCGAACGTCTGCAGAATCACTCCGAAGCGGCGGTCAAGGTCATCGGCGACAGCAGCAAGGCATCGCAACTGACCATCGAACAGGCCGGCCTCGCCGGTGCCAGCCTCAACGCCATCGGCCAGGCGCTGCGCAATCTCAACGGCCTGAACGCCTCGATTGCCAGCGCCACGCTACAACAGGCGCACGTGGTCGAGGACATCAATCAGAACGTGACCCAGGCCGCGGGGCTGTCGCACAGCACGGCGCTGGCGGCGGAGCAGTCGAGTGTGGCGAGCGTGAAGCTGGGGCAATTGAGTGAGCAGTTGAACGGGCTGCTGCGCCAGTTCCGCGTCTGACAACAATTCACTTGTGGGAGCGGGCTTGCTCGCGAAAGCGTTGTATCAGCAAAATCAATATCGCCTGACACGACGCATTCGCGAGCAAGCCCGCTCCCACAGGGTTTCCCGCTATCTCGCCAGAATGCATCACCGGCTCACTCCTGCAGGTTTTTGGGTACAATCCGCACCCTCCTCATTCCCCAAGGAACCCCCATGTCCGGGCTCGAACTGTTTGCGGCCGCCCTCGGCGTGATCGCCGTCTGGCTGACGGTCAAACAGAATCCGTGGTGCTGGCCGATCGGTCTGGTCATGGTGTTGCTCTACAGCTGGATCTTCTACGACGTGAAGCTGTACTCGGACATGTTGTTGCAAGTGATCTACGCCGCGCTGCAAGTCTACGGCTGGTGGCAATGGACCCGCGCCGGGACGATGCATGACGGCCGCGACGTCACCCGTCTTGATCAACGCTCGGTCCTGCTCGGCCTCAGCGTGGGCGCCCTCGGCAGTCTGCTGCTGGGCGCGGCCATGGCGCACTGGACCGACGCCGCGCAGCCATGGCTGGATGCCGCGCTCACCGCGTTCAGCCTGGTCGCGCAATGGTGGATGGCGCAGAAACGCCTGCAATGCTGGGCGCTGTGGTTTGTACTGGATGTGATTTTCGTCGGCCTGTTTCTGTACAAGGGCCTGTATCTCACGGCCGCGCTGTATGCGCTGTTCACCCTGATTGCGCTGCAGGGCTGGCGTGAATGGCGTGCCGATCCGGCGTTGCAGCGATGAAGGTGGTAGTCCTCACCGGTCCGGAATCCACCGGCAAGAGCTGGCTGGCCGCTGGCCTTCAGGAACACTTCGGCGGCGTGCGCGTGGATGAATACGTGCGCTGGTTCATCGAACAGAATCCGCGCGATACCTGCCTGAATGACATCTCCGAGATCGCTCGCGGACAGTTGCAATGGGAGGATCAGGCGCGGGCGCAGCAACCCGAGCTGCTGATTCTCGACACCCACCTTTTGAGCAATATCCTCTGGAGCCAGACCCTGTTTGGCGCCTGCCCGGCCTGGCTTGAACCCGAACTGCTGGCGCGGCATTACGACCTGCATCTGCTGTTGTCGCCGGAACAGATCGACTGGACCGACGATGGCCAGCGCTGCCAACCGCAATTGAGTGAACGCATGACGTTCTTTAACGCCACCCGTGACTGGCTTGAACAGCATGGGCAAACGCTACAGATCATTCAGGGCAACTGGGATCAACGCCGCGCTCAGGCCTTTGCGGCCGTTGCCGCTTTGTTGGCTGATTGACCCCGTCAACTAGCCCTTTTCCCGGCCCAAGTGTCCATTCCTGAAACACCCTCCCCAGCGCAAAGCAGCGAGTTCAAAGGTCTTCATCGTTTTGTCCGAGCATCTGTTACGCCGGTGAAACAGTCGCCGGCAAACCCTTGTTCCAGAGCATTGCGCCGCCCTTGACCTGCCGGCGTGCCGCACGACTGTTTCAGCGCTGAAACAGCTTTTGTATCAGCGCTGCACGGTGCAACGCCAACCCCTTGAAATTCAACAACAACTCAAAAGCGGCACAGCTTTCGCTCTCTCCTTCCCAACGCTGACAAGAGCCAGCCCACTGAAGAAGGAATTGCCGCCGTGGGGAATTTCAATAAAGGCCTGACCTGCCTTCTGCTGATGGGATCAGCGGCCAGCACATTCATCAGTTTCAACGTTCAGGCCGAAGGCAATGGCGTGATCGTCCTCAACCGCGACGTCCAGCCGATTGCCATCGGACGCAGCGGCGGCAAAGACCCCTACCCAACCACAGTCAATGCCAACCCTTCTGCCCGAATCGATCAGGCAATGACCAGCACCGAACTCAACGATGGTGACTTCGCCAGTGTAGCCAGCGGTGCATCGATCCGCAGCAACATGATCACGCCGAACTCGGACATGCCTGGCATGAACGTCCTGACCAGTCCCAACGGCCTGCCTGGCATGAGTGCCGGACACGGTGGCGGCGGTGGCGGCACGATTTCCAACACGATCAATCGTTCGTTGGGCGCCGGTCTGGCCCCGCTGACCCGCATGGCTGGAGGGCAATGAGATGAATCGTTCCCTTCTGCTGCTGGCCCTGTTCGGTTGCGCCAGTGTCATGGCTGACCCGAGCTCCGTGAACAACGCCGACATTCAGGCCACCGGCATGCAATACCGCGGCAATTACAACGTCAACCAGGCCGCCGGCGACCAGATGCAACAGACCAACACCAAGGCAATCGCCATCGGCACCAACGCCAGCGCCACAACCATCGTCAGGCAACGGCTGGACACGCCGGCCGATCCGTCGATGAACGCCAGCGCCAACATCGGCGGCAGCTCTTTCAGTAATGGCAACGGGATCCTGGGCGTGAATCAGGGCGCCGGGGCCAACAACCAGATGGCCAACGTGACGCGCGTCAGCATCAGTGCTGCCCCGCAGAGCGTTGACGACAGCGCCCTGTCGCAACAGAACGTGGCGCTTTTACCGAGCTCAGGAGCAACTGGTACCTCAACCGGCAGTCGCCAGGTCACGACAAGTGATCAGGCCTTCACCGGCAGCCGCGGGGTAATCCAGGTGAACCAGAGTGCCGGGGTGGGGAACCGCATGGCTAACACCCTGAGCATCCGGGTCGCTGACTGACCCAAACAAGAAGCAGTGCAATTAGAAAGTACCAACACTTAACCAACTAATAAGCACGACGGAGAAACACCATGAAACCTACAATGGCTCTCAAACCACTGGTTTTCGCTCTTGCAGCAGTAATGGCAATGGCGGCTCAGGCAGGCGGCAATGATCATGGTAACGGGCATCACGGCGACCATGGACCGAAAGGCCCTACCCTCGAAGAGCTGCTGCAAATCGGCGCAGGTGCTGGTGCCGCAGTGCTCGACACGCAGAACAGCGATGGCAACCTGGTGGGCAATCAGGGCACCAAAAACGATGCCAACGTTAGTAACTCGGCCAACGGAACCAACGGCAACGTCGGCATGAACAACACCGCTGGCGACGGCAACCAGCAGGACAACGCGGCTGCACTGGCCACCGCCGACGAAAGCTTCATCTTCGGCTCGGCCGTATCGGTCTCCAGCGCCACCCAAGTCAATAACAATAACGCTGTGGCCAACTACTCCACCACCAACAACGCCAGCATGAGCAATGTCGGCAATGGTGGCTCGGGCAACATCGGCGTAAACAACAGCGCCGGCAACTTCAACCAACAGAAAAACAACCTGGCCATTGCTGTATCCGGTGGTCGTGTGGCTAACGCTGCAGCAGCTGCCAACCAAAGCTCCACTGGCCTGACTGTTGCCAACAACGGCACTCAGGTCTACAAAAAAGACACCCTCACCGGCACCTTCGCCGCCGGCGGCATATTCGGCGCAGTTGGCACAGCCACCATCAAAGATGACGATCACCACGGCGGTGGCGGTTATGGCGACAACGACCGCGGCCATGGCGGCGGCAGCAAAGATCAGAAAGCGACCTTTGAAGCCGTGGGTGCCTTCGGTCTGGCTGGCGTCACCACTCAACAAGTGCTGACCCCGGACGGCTGGAAAAACCCTGTGACCAACAACGCTAACATCTCCAACGTTGGCAACAGCTTCTCCGGTAACGCTGGCTACAACAACGCCGCCGGTGTGGGCAACCAACAAAGCAACTCGCTGTCCATCGCTGCAGGTTGCAAAGCCTGCATGTAACGCGATCGAAACGAAAGCCCCGGAAACGGGGCTTTTCCTCAGTCCGCCAAGGCGTATCGATCATGCGTAAGACTGCCTTTATCGCCCTGCTTTGCCTGTCCGGCCTGACCCAGGCTGCGCAGATGCCCGTTGCCGCCCTTCCCGGCGGCGTACTCGTCTACAAGAACGTGCAAAGCATCCGTGAGCGCAAGTTTGCCGACATCGTCGAACAGAAAACCGATTTCAGCTGCGGCGCGGCCGCACTGGCCACGGTCCTGCGCCAGGCCTATTGGCTCGACGTCGATGAGGAGCACATCATCAAAGGCATGCTGGTCAACGCTGACCAGAACCTTGTTCGTACTCAAGGGTTTTCCATGCTGGACATGAAGCGCTACGTAGAAAGCATCGGCATGCGCGCCAGGGGTTACAAGATTCCGCCGGAAAAACTCGATGATGTGACGATTCCGGTGGTGGTACTGATGGAAATTCGCGGCTACAAGCATTTCGTGGTGCTGCAGCGTTCGGACAAGGATTGGGTGTATATCGGAGACCCGGTTCTCGGCCACAAACGCTACAAACACGATGACTTTGTCAAAGGTTGGAACGGCATTGTCTTCGCCATCGTCGGCCCCGGTTATGACAAAACCAATGCATTGCGCAGCCCGCCGACACCGCTGACGGCGAAGAACAAGCTGGATAACTTCAACCCGGTCAGAGATGCTGAATTGATGGACTTCGGGTTCATACAGAGCGACTTCTTTTAATCGCCGATTATAAAGAATGGGGCTGGATGTCCCGGGAGCAGCAGATGAAAACCTCATACTGGCTGGCCGCCGCCTGCCTGGCAGCGAGCGCGTCAGGCTATGCCAATGCAGGGTTCAAACCTATAGAAATCAATGATCACGAGCTCTCCGAGCTGCGCGGTCGTTACGTGATGCCGGGGCGGATCATCAGCTTCGGCATTGTCATGAGCAGTACCTGGCGCAACGCCAGCGGTGACCTGATCGGCGCAGCGACGTCGATGCAAATCCAGGCCGCCACGGTCAAACCGGAATTCTATGTCTCGACCCTCAAGGAACAAGGCAATGGCAGCGCCCTCACCCAGGGCACTGGCAGCGTCGTGGGGGGCGCAGCACTCAACAGCAGCCAGGGCGTGACCCAGAGCGTGCGCGCCGCCGGTGACGGCAACACCGCCAGCAACAACGTGGCCATCAACGTCAAGGAGGCCAATACACCGCCGCCACTCGCGCCCGCGCAGGGTCAGGCGCTGATGGCCGGGCAAACCATTGGGGCCAGCAACGCCGCCGGCAATGTCGCCGTTTCGGCCACCAGCGGTGGTGTGCAGATGGCGATCCAGGCGTCGGGGAATCAGGGCACGGCACTGCAACAAGTCGCTCAGGGTGGCCTGCTGCAGAACACCCGTCTGCTGGGCAGCGCCAACGTGGTCAACAACATGACGCAACTCAATGTTGTGCTTAACAATAACGGCATCAGCCCCGGCGCACTGGACTGCAACCTGACTCAACTCAGGGCACTACGCAATATCGGATATTGAACTACGCTGAGTCTCGATCATTGGGCTTAAAGGGACGGCTTATTCATGTATCGATCAGTATCACTGCGTGCCGCTGTATGTTTGAGTACTCTTCTACCCGCGGCGATGCTGCAAGCAGCACCCGACGCAGATATGGAGGCCCTTAAACAGGAGCTTCTGGAGCTGAAGCAACGATACGAAGTACAACAGAAAGCCCTGGCGGTACTCGAACAACGGGTCCGCCAGGTCGAAGATCAACCGGCGGCGCCGCAACCCAAACGCTTGGCCAAGTCGCCGGCCGACATGAAAGGCAATCCGAAAGTCGCCACCAGCACCGGGGCTCCCGGAACTGGCGCGGCGGCAGCGTCGGGGGGCGCAGCCGGGGGCAGTGGTGCTTCGTATGGCCAGTCCTTGGCCGACGATTCGCAACCGGCGCAGAGTGTGTCCAACCTCTACGACGAGGCCAGCGGCTTCTTCGGCGGCGGCAAGTTCAGCTTCGAGACTGGCGTGACCTACTCGCGCTACGACACTCGGCAGCTGATCCTCAACGGCTTCCTGGCGCTGGACTCGATCTTTCTGGGCAACATCAACCTCGACCGGATCAAGGCCGACACCTGGACCCTGGACCTGACCGGGCGCTACAACTTCGACAACCGCTGGCAGTTCGACGTCAACGTGCCGGTGGTCTACCGCGAGTCGACCTACCAGTCCGGCGGCGGTAACGGCGGTGCGTCCAACGTCACCACGGAACAGGATGTTTCGCGTGATCCAACCATCGGCGACGTCAACTTCGGGATCGCCTACAAGTTCCTCGACGAATCGGTCAACACCCCGGACGCCGTGGTTACCCTGCGGGTCAAGGCGCCGACCGGCAAGGACCCGTTCGGCATCAAGCTTCGTCAGACCGACGCCAACTCCAACCTGTTCGTGCCTGACACCCTGCCGACCGGCAATGGCGTCTGGTCGATCACCCCCGGCCTCTCGCTGGTCAAGACGTTCGACCCGGCGGTGCTGTTCGGCAGTCTGTCTTACACCCACAACCTGGAAGAATCGTTCGACGACATCAGTTCGACCGTCAACCAGAAAACCCCGGGCAAGGTCAGCATTGGCGACAGCTTCCAGATCGGCGCCGGTATTGCGTTCGCGCTGAACGAGAAGATGAGTATGTCGTTCTCGATGTCGGATCTGGTGCAACGCCGCAGCAAACTCAAACCTGATGGCGGCGACTGGCAATCAGTGGTGTCCAGTGACGCCAACGCCGGTTACTTCAACATCGGCATGACCATTGCCGCCACCGACAACCTGACTATCGTGCCCAACCTGTCGATCGGCATGACCCCGGATGCTCCGGACTTCTCCTTCAGCCTGAAATTCCCGTACTACTTCTAACGCAAAGATCGCAGCCCGCAGCAGCTCCCACAGGAATCCCTCCTGTAGGAGCTGCCGCAGGCTGCGATCTTTTGATCTTTGGTCTTAACGAATCTGATGCTTATGCAGCAGCCGATAAAACGTCGGCCGCGACACGCCCAATACCTTCGCCGCAATACTCAAGTTGTCGCTATGCCGGTTCAACACATCACACAATGCCTGGCGTTCGGCGCGGGTCTTGTAGTCTTCGAGCGTGCCCATCGGTGTGTTGATCGAGTGCTGGCTGAGCAATCCCAGATCCCGCGCCTCAATTTGTCGCCCCTCGGCCAGCACCAACCCCCGCCGCACCCGATTGGCCAGCTCGCGCACGTTGCCCGGCCAGTCATGCTTGCCCATGGCAATCAGTGCATCCTCGCTGAAACTGCGCGGGCGACGACCGGTTTCGTGGCTGTAGAAGTGGGAAAAATGGTTGGCCAGCATCGACAGATCACCGTGGCGCTCGCGTAACGGCGCGGTCACCACTTGCAGCACGTTGAGCCGGTAATACAAATCTTCGCGAAAGCGCTTTTTCTCGATCGCCGCTTCCAGATCGACGTGAGTGGCCGCCAGCACCCGCACATCCACCGGAATCGGCTGGCTGCCGCCGACGCGCTCGATGTGCTTTTCCTGAAGAAAGCGCAGCAGATTGGCCTGCAGTTCCAGCGGCAGATCGCCGATCTCATCGAGAAACAGCGTGCCACCGTTAGCCGCCTCGATACGCCCGACCTTGCGCTGATGCGCACCGGTGAAAGCGCCTTTTTCATGGCCGAACAGTTCGGACTGGATCAAGTGTTCGGGAATCGCCCCGCAATTGATCGCGACAAACGGCTTGTTATGGCGTTGCGACTGACGATGCAGGGTGCGCGCGACCAGTTCTTTGCCGGTGCCGCTTTCGCCGCGAATCAGCACCGGGGACTCGGTCGGCGCCAGTTTGCTCAGCAACTTGCGCAGCTCGCGGATCGGCTTGCTGTCGCCGAGCAGTTCGTGCTCCGGCTGATCAATGTGAATCGTGCCCTGCCCGCGCAAGCGCGCCATGCCGAAGGCGCGCCCCAGCGTCACCTGGACCCGCGAGACATCGAACGGCAAGGTATGGAAATCGAAAAACCATTCACAGACGAAGTCGCCGACGTTCTGCAGACGCAGGACTTCCTGATTCAACACGGCGATCCACTCGGTGCCGCTGCGGCTGATCAATTCCTTGACCGCCTCGGGGCGTTCCAGGTGAAAAGGTTGCAGACGCAGCAGGCCGACATCGCAACTGCGATCGGCGGCATTTTCCAGATTACAGCTGTCAACATCCCAACCTACCGCTCGCAAACCGGGCAACAGCCGGTGACAGTCGTCGCACGGGTCGACCACCAGTAGACGTCGTAACGCAGGCGCTTCGATCATGACTGTTCCTTGGCGCCAAATTTAAGGAAATTATTGTAAAAACAGTCATTTGGCAGACCCGACTGTAACGTTAGCAAGAAATTGACAGGGCCTTGTATCGATTGCTTATAGGCGTACAAGCTAATGAGTTATAAGAAGCTGATTTATTAGTTAGCTATCGACTTGAAACTTTCATTCAGCTTTCAGCTTTTTTAAAAAATCGCCGGACACGAAATAAAGTTGAAATTTCTTTGTGCCGTGTGTGACCCGCCACGGGGTTGCGTGCATCAGTACAAGTAACCAGCCGAACGGTAAGCCCAACCGACGGCACATCACTTGATTGGGCACGACAGAGAGAAGACCCCATGACCGCCCCGCTCCGTATCAACGAAGCTCTTTTGATTGCCAACCGCGCATTTGAACCCTTTCAGTGCGTGGCCTGGGCACCACAAGACGGCAACGGCGAACTGAACCTGACCGTCATTGACCGCACCAACTCGCACATCGGCCGCAAGCAGATTCCAAGCAGCGCCTACTCCGATCCGGCACAACTCGAGCAGCTGCTGCAACAAGCTCGTGCCGAGCTCAGCGAGGAAGGTTACCTGCTGCAATCGTGGTCGATGCCAAACTGATCGGACGCTGTCGCGGATGACGTTAGTGTCATCCGCGTTGTTCCTCGTTAATTGCCCGCCAGTATTTATCTCGCGTACTTTTGTACAACTTCTTTTAAAGCGCCAGGCATCCCACTGCTTGTCTCGCTTTCGTTTGGTTCAAAAAGACACTGTTCTGGCACAGTGCGACCCTCCACCTGTTAGTTCTCACAGTTGTACTGCGGCGTATTCAAGGATTGAATGTTTCGCTCTGCAGTTACCCGCTCCCTTGAGCCTGGTCAACTCGCAAGGAGAGCCTGCATGACCACCGAGAACGCCTTTGCGCTCGCGCCGCCAACCACTAATGCCGGACAGCTCGACAGGGGTTATGCCCACTCTGGCGTTGCTCAGGTTTATTTTGCCGGCAGCGTATCGAGCATGACCCAGGGATTGGCCCTTGACTCGCAAGATCGGCTGCTGGTGGCGGCCAAGGTCGGCACCGCAAATGGCAGCCGCTTCGGCCTGGCAAGGATGCTCGGCGACGGCTCTGCCGATCTGGGCTTCGGTGATCGAGGCAGCGTAATCGGTGAATTCGCTCCCGGCTTCGAAGCCTCCGGGGCGAAGGTGCAGGTGCTGCCGGACGGGCGAATCCTGCTGGCCGGCCTGCACTATGAAAATGCCCATCGCACATTGCCCGCCCTCGCCCTCTTCGACAGCCACGGCATGCCTGACCTGTCCTTTGGCGACGAGGGGCGACAAGTCGTGCGCCTGCCCGGCGACCTGTCTATCGGCTCGCGCGACGCCTGGCTGCCGCCCGGCATATCGGGAGCCGAAGCCTGCGATATCGCCGTGCAGCACGACGAAAAAATCCTGCTGATCGCCAATCACCATTTCCAGCTCTCCGACCATGCCGGGATGCTGATCCGCCTGACTCCCACAGGCGATCTTGATCCAGACTTCAACGGCCGCGGCTTCGTGATGGTTCGCCACCTGCTGCTCAACACCTGGCTGAGCAGCCTGCTGCTGCAGGAGGACGGGCGAATTGTCGTCGCCGGTTCCATCGATTTCCCGCAGGAAGGTCTGGTGGCGCGTTATCTACCTGACGGGCGCCTGGATGAGTGCTTTGCCGTGGATGGTTTTTTCTCCTTCAAGGCGCAAGGGCAAAGCGCGATGGTCAGTCAGGTTCTGCATTCGCGGGAGCATCTGCATTGCTTTGGCAGCAGCCGCGATCCGATCCGCTGCATGGCGCTGACCCTGCATTCCAATGGACGCCCGGCATCGCGCAACTACGTTGGGCATCCACATTTACTGAAAATCGGCCCCAGTGGCTGCCAATGGAGCGCTGCGCAATGTATGGCGGATGGTCGAATCATCGCCGCAGGCGCAACGATTGGCGGGGTCGAGGCGGACTTTATTGTGGCGCGCTACCTGGCCGATGGCCGCCTCGATGCGCAATTCGGCAATGGCCACGGCTGGCAACGCACGCGCCTGGGCCGCAGCCTGGATACTGCCACCTGCCTGGCCGTGCAAGCCGACGGCCACATATTGGTCGGTGGTTATTCGCTGGACGGCAACTACCGGGCAATGGTGGCGCGTTATCTGAATGAGTAACCCGCAACACTTGAACTTGCCTGGCACTTGCGGCAAGTTGCGCGCTTCTTAATACAAGGAGCAACCGATGTCCGGTTCACTGGCGCAGGCGTTCGCGCATAACTTCCTCGGCGGTTCGCCCCGCTGGTACAAGGCGTGCATCGTCGGGTTCCTGATCCTCAATGCCGCCGTACTGTTTACGGTCGGCCCGGTCGCCGCCGGCTGGCTGCTGGTGATCGAATTCATTTTTACTCTGGCAATGGCCCTCAAGTGCTACCCGTTGATGCCCGGCGGCTTGTTGCTGATCGAAGCCCTGTTGCTGAAGATGACCACGCCACAGGCGCTGTACGAAGAACTGGCGCACAACTTTCCGGTGATTCTGCTGCTGATGTTCATGGTCGCCGGCATCTATTTCATGAAGGATCTGCTGCTGTTTCTGTTCTCGCGGCTGTTGCTGGGCGTGCGCTCCAAGGCGATGCTGGCGCTGATGTTCTGCTTTCTCTCGGCGTTTCTGTCGGCGTTCCTTGATGCCTTGACCGTGACCGCGGTGATCATCAGCGCCGCCGTGGGTTTCTATTCGGTTTACCACCGCGTGGCCTCGGGCAACGATCCGCGTCAGGACGGCGAGTTCACTGACGACGAACAGCTACCAGCGCTGCACCGCGAAGACCTGGAGCAATTTCGAGCATTCCTGCGCAGCCTGCTGATGCACGGCGCGGTCGGCACCGCACTCGGCGGGGTCTGCACACTGGTCGGCGAGCCGCAGAACCTGTTGATCGGCCATGAAATGGGCTGGCACTTTAGCGAATTCTTCCTGAAAGTCGCGCCGGTTTCGCTGCCGGTGCTGGTGGCGGGTCTGCTGACCTGTGTGCTGCTGGAAAAACTGCGCTGGTTTGGTTACGGCACCCTGCTGCCGGACAACGTACGCGCGGTGCTGGCCAACTTTTCCGCGGAAGACAACGCCGAGCGCACCTCGCGCCAGCGTGCCGCGCTGCTGGTGCAAGGTGCCGCTGCGTTGATTCTGATTGGCTGCCTGGCGTTTCACCTGGCCGAAGTCGGTCTGATCGGGTTGATGGTCATTGTGTTGATCACCGCGTTCAGCGGCATCACCGACGAACATCGGCTGGGCAGCGCGTTCAAGGACGCCATGCCGTTCACTGCGTTGCTGGTGGTGTTCTTTGCCGTGGTCG
This sequence comes from Pseudomonas sp. Eth.TT006, assembly GCF_054456575.1. Taxonomy (NCBI): domain Bacteria; kingdom Pseudomonadati; phylum Pseudomonadota; class Gammaproteobacteria; order Pseudomonadales; family Pseudomonadaceae; genus Pseudomonas; species Pseudomonas sp. Eth.TT006. Next base: position 52,094 of record NZ_JBTJEN010000003.1, read on the forward strand.
CGGTGATTCACGATCAGCAACTGTTCGCGCCGTTGATTCACTGGGTGCTGACGCTGCCAGCGGAGCAACAACCGGGCATGCTGTACATCGCCAACGGTCTGCTCTCGGCGATCAGCGACAACGTGTTCGTCGCCACCATCTACATCACCGAAGTGAAACAGGCGTTCCTCTCCGGGCACATGAGCCGCGAACACTTCGAAACCCTGGCGATCGCGATCAACACCGGCACCAATTTGCCGAGCGTGGCGACACCGAATGGTCAGGCTGCGTTTTTGTTCCTGCTGACCTCGGCAATCGCCCCGCTGGTGCGCCTGTCATACGGACGCATGGTGTGGATGGCGTTGCCTTACACCATGGTGATGGGCGTGCTGGGCTGGTATGCGGTGAGCTACTGGCTCTGATCTGACGCCACGGCCCATGTAGGAGCTGCCGCAGGCTGCGATCTTTTGATCCTGTTTTTTACAATCAAGGTCAAAAGATCGCAGCCTGCGGCAGCTCCTACAGATTTTGCGTTTTTTTCAGCGCGGCAGGATGTACTTTTCGATCGCCTGGGCGACGCCGTCTTCGGTGTTGGGCGCTGTGATCACGTCGGCCTGGCGCTTCACCGCCTCATCGGCCTGGCCCATGGCAATCGACAATCCCGCGCAATGGAACATCGCCGGGTCATTGCCGCCATCGCCAATCGCTGCAGTCTGCTCCAGCGGGATGCCGAGATGCGCGGCAATGGTGGTCAGCGCGGTGCCTTTGTTGGCTTCCAGCGCCGTCACGTCGAGGTACACCGGCTGCGAGCGCGAAACCTGCGCCATGCCGTTGACCTTGGGCAGCAGACGCGCCTCCAGTTCGATCAGCAGCTCGGTGTTGTTGCTGGTGGCGACGATCTTGTCGATGCGCTCCAGATACGGCTCGAAACTCTCGACCACCACCGGCGGATAACCCAGACCATGCTGTTCGCGCGGGACCATCGGCCCGTGCGGATCCTTGAGCAACCAGTCACCGCCGCTGAACACCCAGATTTCGACGTCCGGCTGATCAGCGAACATCGCCAGGGCAATCAGTGCAGTGGTCGCCGGCAAATAATGCGCGACCAGCAGGCTGCCGTCCGGGTTGACGATGGTGCCGCCATTGAACGCGGCGGTCGGCAGATCGACGCCCAAGGCTTCGATCTGCTGCAGCATGGCTTTGGGCGGTCGGCCGGTGGCCAGGCTGAACAGCACGCCAGCCTCGCGCAACGAACGAACGGCATCAATGGTGCGCTGGCTCAGGCTGTGATCGGGCAGCAACAGGGTGCCGTCCATGTCACTGAGCAAAAAGCGGATCGACTGACTCATCCCAGACCATGCCAGACGCGACCATCGCGAGTCAGCAGATCATTGGCCGCTTGCGGGCCGTCTTCACCGGCAGCGTAAGTCTGCACGCTGGCGTCCTGTTGCCAGGCGTCGAGGAACGGTTGCACTGCGCGCCAGCCGTTCTCGATGTTGTCGGCGCGCTGGAACAGCGTCTGATCGCCGGTCAGGCAGTCGTAAATCAGCGTTTCGTAGCCGGTGGACGGCTGCATCTCGAAGAAATCCTTGTAGGCAAACCCGAGTTCGATATTGGCCATGTTCAGCGCCGGCCCCGGGCGCTTAGCCAGCAGATCGAACCACATGCCCTCGTTAGGCTGGATCTGGATCCGCAGATAGGTCGGCTGGAGTTCGTCGACCTCGGTGTCACGGAACTGCGCATACGGCGCTGGCTTGAAGCAAATGACGATTTCGGTGTCGCGTACGCTCATGCGCTTGCCGGTGCGCAGGTAGAACGGCACGCCGACCCAGCGCCAGTTGTCGATCATGACCTTCAGCGCAACATAGGTTTCGGTGTTGCTGTCGGGCGCAACGTTGGCTTCCTGGCGATAGCCGTTCAACGCCTTGCCATCAACTTCACCGGCAGTGTACTGACCGCGCACCGAGTTGGCCCGGGCTTCTTCGACGGTCCACGGACGGATCGCGCCGACCACTTTGGCCTTCTCGCCGCGTACCGCATCGGCGCCGAACGCGGCCGGCGGTTCCATGGCGACCATCGCCAGCAACTGGAACAGGTGATTGGGCACCATGTCGCGCAGCGCACCGGTGTGCTCGTAAAAACTGCCACGGGTTTCAACGCCGACGGTTTCTGCGGCGGTGATCTGCACGTGGTCGATGTAATGGTTGTTCCAGAACGCTTCGAACAGGCTGTTGGAGAACCGGCTGACCAGAATGTTCTGCACGGTTTCCTTGCCCAGGTAATGGTCGATCCGATAGATCTGCTTCTCGGACATCACCTTGAGCAAACAGGCGTTCAACGCTTCGGCGGTTTGCAGATCGGAGCCGAACGGCTTCTCGATCACTACCCTTCTGAACGCTTCGGGAGTCTCTTCGAGCAGTTTGGCGGCGCCGAGACGGCGCACCACTTCACTGAAGAAACGCGGCGCGGTGGCCAGATAGAACACCGCATTGCCGGTGCCGCTGTCGGCGATTTTCGCCGCCAGCGCGGAATAAGTGCTGTCGTCCAGAAAGTCGCCCTGGACGTAGCTGATACCTTTGGCGAGCTTGGCCCACAACACCGGATCAAGCATCTGATCGCCGTTGCCGACCTTCGCCGCCACTTCGGTGCGGATGAAGTCTTCGAGTTTTTGCGCGAAGGCTTCATCGGTAATCGCGTTGTGGTCAACGCCAACGATCCGCAGATTGTCGTCAAGCAAGCCGTCGCGACTGAGGTTGTACAGCGCCGGCATCAGCAAGCGCTTGACCAGGTCGCCGTGGGCACCGAACAAAAACAGCGTGGTCGGTGGAGCGGGTTCTGCCTTGGATTTTCTGCGGATCGTATGGGTCATTTCTTCGGAATCTCCACGTGGCCGCCGAAGCCGAAGCGCTGGGCCGAAAGAATCTTGTCGCCAAAGGTGCCCTGACCGCGCGAGCGGTAGCGCGAGAACAGCGAGTTGGACAGCACCGGTACCGGCACCGCTTGCTCCATGGCCGCTTCGATGGTCCATTGGCCTTCGCCGCTGTCCGCCACCGAACCGGAGAAACCGTCGAGCTTCGGATCGCTGGCCAGCGCATCGGCGGTCAGGTCGAGCAACCACGACGACACCACGCTGCCACGGCGCCAGACTTCGGCGATGTCGGCAACGTTCAGGTCGAAGCGCTGGTCTTCCGGCAAGCGTTCGCTGGACTTGGTCTTGAGGATGTCGAAGCCTTCGGCGAACGCGGCCATCATGCCGTACTCGATGCCGTTGTGAATCATCTTCACGAAGTGCCCGGCACCGGCAGGACCGGCGTGGATGTAACCGTGTTCGGCGCGATGATCCTCGGACTTGCGATCCTTGGTGCGCGGGATGTCACCCATGCCTGGCGCCAGTGCGGCGAACAGCGGATCCAGACGCTGCACGGTCTCGGCATCGCCGCCGATCATCATGCAGTAACCGCGTTCCAGGCCCCAGACGCCGCCGGAGGTGCCGACGTCGATGTAGTGCAGGCCCTTCTCGGCCAGGGTCTTGGCGCGGCGAATGTCGTCCTTATAGTTGGTGTTGCCGCCGTCGATGATGGTATCACCGGCTTCGAGCAGGGTGCTCAGGGTGTTGATGGTGTCTTCGGTTGGCGCGCCGGCCGGCAGCATGACCCAGACCGCACGCGGTTTGGTCAGGCCGGCAACCAGTGCCGGCAAGTCGGCGACGCCGGTGGAGCCCTCGGCGACCAGGTTATCGATGAAAGCGGTATTGCGGTCGTAAACAACGGTGGTGTGCCCGTTGAGCATCAGACGTCGCGCAATATTGCCGCCCATGCGGCCCAGTCCAATAATCCCGAGTTGCATGTGCTGATGCTCCTTACTACAAATAAATGGGTGTCATTGGTTATAGCCCAACGCGACTGTTGGAGGTTAGTCCAGAGCGTTGCGATGAAGTTTCCGGGCATTGTGCCCGATCCAGACTGATAACGTCGGGAAACGTGGCGAAGACACACCGACCATGAAAAATAAAAAAGTTCCATTCGCGGGCAAAAGAAATCAAAATTGCAGCCGATAGCAAGTCAGTAGCCCCGCCGCGGGGACGATTTGCAGTTGAGACACGCCATTTGCGAGGTGAGCAATGGGCACAGTACACACAGCAATGCCGCCACAAACCCTGTACGTCACGATCCGTCGCGATGAATTGCGTCAGTTGAAAGACGAGCGCGACCAGTTGAAGCAGGAGCTGGCGCAACTGCGCGCGCTGACTCAGGGTGCTCAGCCCAAGCCTCGACCAGTGGTCCAGCGTCACCCACACGCCTGACCCGCCCCGCCTGCTTCGGGAACGGCGCCCGTCGTTCCCGACATGATGCGCCCCTGCCCCTGATCGGCAACTCACGAACTTTTCACACGGTGTTGGTGATACTCCGGACCATTCTGGCCGTGCGTCTGCGCGCGGCTTCCGTTCGTCGGCCGAATGTAGCGTGCCGACGGTGGTCAGTGACGATGAGCTGGAGTGCTGAATGGCATTGTTCAAACGCAGCAAAACGACTGCGACAGGTTTCGACTGGGCCGGGGTTCTCTGGCTGTTCGCGTTTTTCTGGTATTTCTCGGGTATTACCCAACTGTTGATTCAGCTGACCGGCACGTCCGGTTTCAGCGGCTTCCGTCAGGCTTTCGTGATGAGCGCCCTGTGGCTCGCACCGATGCTGCTGTTCCCCAAGCAAACCAAAGTGCTGGCCGCGGTGATCGGGATTGTCCTGTGGGCCTGCTCGATGGCCAGCCTGGGCTATTTCTTCATCTATCAGCAGGAATTCTCGCAAAGCGTCATCTTCATCATGTTCGAGTCGAACATCGCTGAAGCCGGCGAGTACATGACCCAGTACTTTGCCTGGTGGATGATTCCGGCGTTCCTCGCCCATACCGCTTTCGCCTACTTCCTGTGGACGCGCCTGCGCCCGGTGTACATGCCCCGTGGCCGCGCGTTCGTCGCCGCGATGGCCATCCTGATCGCCGTGGTCGGCTACCCGCTGCTCAAGCAGACCCAGCGCACCGGCAGTTTCGCCGGCGGTTTTGCGAAATTCGAAGACCGCATCGAGCCGGCAGTGCCGTGGCAGATGGCGGTGGCCTACCATCGCTACCTCGACACCCTGGCCGGCATGCAGGCCATGCTGCAAAGCACCAGCAAGGTTCCGCCGCTGCATAACCTCAAGGCTGCCGACGCCGACAAGCCATCGACGCTGGTGCTGGTGATCGGCGAGTCGACCAACCGTCAACGCATGAGCCTGTACGGCTACGGCCGCAAGACCACGCCGGAGCTGGACAAGCTCAAGGATCAACTGGCGGTGTTCGACAACGTCATCACCCCGCGCCCTTACACCATTGAAGCGCTGCAACAGGTGCTGACCTTCGCCGACGAAGAGAACCCGGACCTGTACCTGTCCACTCCGTCGCTGGTGAGCATGATGAAACAGGCGGGTTACAAGACCTTCTGGATCACCAACCAGCAGACCATGACCAAGCGCAACACCATGCTCACCACGTTCTCCGAACAGGCTGACGAGCAGGTGTACCTGAACAACAACCGCAACCAGAACGCTGCGCAGTACGACGGCGATGTGATCGAGCCGTTCAACAAGGCTTTGACCGACCCGGCGCAACGCAAGCTGATCGTCGTGCATCTGCTCGGCACGCACATGAGCTACCAGTACCGTTATCCGTCAACCTTCGACAAATTCCAGGACCGCACTGGCGTGCCGGCAGGCGTACGTGACGACCAGGTGCCGACCTACAACAGCTACGACAATGCAGTGCTGTACAACGACTTCGTCGTGTCGAGCCTGATCAAGGACTACGCCAAGTCCGATCCAAATGGCTTCCTGCTGTATCTCTCCGACCACGGTGAAGACGTGTTCGACTCAGCGGGCCACGACACGCTGGGCCGTAACGAGAACAAACCGACCGCGCCGATGTACACCATCCCGTTCATGGCCTGGGCTTCGCCGAAATGGCGCGAGACCCACGACTGGAACTTCGCCGCCGACCTGAGCCGCCCTTACAGCAGCTCGCACCTGATCCACACCTGGGCGGATCTGGCGGGCTTGAGTTTCGATGAACTGGACCGCAGCAAGAGCCTGGTCAGCGACAGCTTCAAGCCGCGTCCGCTGTTGATCGGCAACCCGTACGAACGCCAGCAACGGGCGTTGATCGACTTCAGTTTAATGAAGCCGAAGAAGGTCGAACCGACGGCGGCGAATGTCGTGCAGCAGTAATCGTGTAGAAGACGGCGGTCTCGAGAGATCGCCATCGGTGTAACGCAAAAAGAAAAAGCTCCGTATCGCAAGATACGGAGCTTTTTTCGTTATACGCAAGCAGGTTGCCCTCGCCGCTGAGCCCTTTGCTGCGCTGCCTGCCGGGAATCAGGGGCGCAATGATGCTCGACGCCCCCCTCCTTTCAAAATGCCGCCAGCGCGGTTACAGGGCGCCAACAGAGTCAAGCTATAGAACTCAAAGGTAATGCCTGCACAAAAGCAAACGCCCCGAACAGGTCGGGGCGTTTGTGGGTGCTTGCGCCTGGGTGCTCTAACACCCTTGGCGCTGCAGATCCGGCGTGATCAGTAAGCCTTGCCGGTCTTGTAGAAGTTCTCGAAGCAGAAGTTGGTGGCTTCGATGTAGCCCTCGGCGCCACCGCAGTCAAAACGCTTGCCTTTGAACTTGTAAGCCATGACGCAGCCGTTCTGGGCCTGCTTCATCAGAGCGTCGGTGATCTGGATTTCACCGCCCTTGCCTGGCTCGGTCTGTTCGATCAGGTCGAAGATGTCCGGGGTCAGGATGTAACGGCCGATGATCGCCAGGTTCGACGGCGCGTCTTCCGGCTTTGGCTTCTCGACCATGCTGTGGACGCGGTAGATGTCGTCACGGATCATCTCGCCGGCGATCACACCGTACTTGCTGGTTTCTTGCGGGTCGACTTCCTGAATCGCGATGATCGAGCAGCGGAACTGCTTGTACAGCTTGACCATCTGGGTCAGGACGCCGTCGCCTTCGAGGTTGACGCACAGGTCGTCCGCCAGAACCACGGCGAACGGCTCGTCACCGATCAGCGGGCGGCCGGTCAGGATCGCGTGACCCAGGCCCTTCATTTCGGTCTGACGGGTGTAGGAGAACGAGCACTCGTCGAGCAGCTTGCGGATACCGACCAGGTATTTTTCCTTGTCGGTGCCCTTGATCTGGTTTTCCAGCTCGTAGCTGATGTCGAAGTGGTCTTCCAGAGCGCGTTTGCCACGACCGGTCACGATGGAGATTTCTGTCAGACCAGCGTCCAGAGCTTCTTCAACGCCGTACTGGATCAGTGGCTTGTTTACCACCGGCAGCATTTCTTTAGGCATGGCTTTAGTCGCTGGCAGGAAGCGAGTACCGTAACCGGCTGCTGGGAACAAGCATTTCTTGATCATATAAGTCCTTGAAAGGGCTGTGTGTACGAGTTTCGGCGCAGTCTAATCAGGCGGCGTGCACCTTACAATGCCCCGCACTGGCTAACCGATGCCAACATAGAGAAATATTCTCGCCGATAGTTCCATCGCGATCTTCGGGCAGCGCAATCAGCGTAGCTCAAAGGTACAAGGGCGCTGCTTCACCATACGCTCATCGCCCCACAATGTGAGGATTTGTCGGTATCATGGCGCCTTTGAACCAGCGAACGAGACAGATAGATGGCCGCGGTAAAAATCATCAACGGGTACGTGATCGACAAGAAAGACGGCAAGTGGAACCTGACCACCACCAACGGCGAACACATCGCCGGGCCGTTCGACAGCGAGCAACTGGCGACTGATGTCGCGTCGGTGTTCACCGACACGCCAGCGTCATCCAAGCGCCGTGGCAAAGATCAGGACTGATCGCCGGCGACAGGTACCGAAGCCCTGCCCTTGCGCAGGGCTTTTTTGTGGAGGTACGAAATTTCAGCACAAACAAGTGGCCAATCGCTATAACCTTTTCATCGCGGCGCTGTCACAGCGTTTAGTCCCCTCCCTCGCTGAAGACGACACACTTATGAACATCAACGGATTGCTGCCCTTGCTCGCGGTGCTGGCCCTCGGTGGCTGTGCCACCACAGAACCCACCTATTTGAACAACGGCGAACAGGGCCTGACCATCGACTGCTCCGGCGAAGCCAATTCCTGGGCCAGTTGCTACGAAAAAGCCGACGCCTCGTGTGCCGGCACCGGTTACCGCATTGTCGGGACCGACGGCACACCCGCGCCGAAGGAAAGCGACAAGACCCTGGGGGTCGATGTCGGCAACTACAAGACCCGCAGCGTGGTGGTGGTCTGCAAATAGACTACATGTGGATCTCGGCGAATTTGATGCCGAGCCCGCGCACCACCTCGATCAGATCATCGAGCCGGGCGAAGGATTCGACCTCGTCGTTATCGTCCACCAGGAAATAACTGCGCCCGGCGCTTTTCTTGAAGAACACGATCCATTCGCCCGAGTTGGCCGGATTCTGTATCACATGCGTGGCAGAAATCAGGCCTTCTGCGTGGCGTTCCCGTACTTGCTCTCGCTTCATGCGCGACTCCAGAAATGAAAATGCCGCCACAGCATGGCTGTGACGGCATCGCTGCTGATAACGACAGTCTATCAGCCGGAAATACAGGCATTGGCGGCGTTTTGAACGTCACGCGGACGAATCGGCACGTTGGACATGCGCTCATGCAGCTTGATGCTGCTACCGCCGGAGCGATCTTCGATGTCAAAAACGGCGGCTGCACCGGTGGAAAACTTCCCCGGAACAATCACGCGCACCCCGTCCTTGTGCGGTTGCATCTGCAACGCGCCGCGACTGTTGGCCAGCTTGTCCGCCAGGCACTGCGCATACTCATGGGGTTTCTTGCCGGAAATGACGCTCATCGTCGGCAACGTTTCATTGATTTCGGAAACGCTGGCGCAACCACTCACGGCCAATACCAACGGCAGACACACCAAACCCCACTTCATACAGACACCTCCCATAAAAACCGTCGGACAGCAGCAATGCCATTTTTCTCCGACGCTGACTCCATTAAACCCGCATCGAATCGCGAATAACTGTTTTAAATTGTCAAAGCGGCGCTCGACGGCGGGATAATAACCCGTTCGGACTGATAAACTGCGCCTATCGCACAAGCTATCGTTTTGATTTAGTAGAAAAAGCCCTTTTGGAGGCGCCCATGAAATTCATTCACCAGCGCGAGCATCTCAATGAAGACGACATCGTCGTCATCCAATGCTCGCAAACCTGCAACATCCGCTTGATGAACGACGCCAACTTCCGCTCGTTCAAGAACGGCGGCCGCCACACCTATCACGGTGGCGCGTTCGACACCTTTCCTGCGCGCATCACCGCGCCGAGCACCGGCTTCTGGAACATCACCATCGACACCGTCAACCGTCGCGCGATCAGCGTCACGCGCAAACCGACCCTGACCCATTCGATCAAGATCATCCGCCGCTCCAGCACCAAACTCAGCTGAGTCGCCCCAACGCAGAGGGAAGCACACCCGTGGCCCAAACGACCAAATACGTCATCAAATACAAGCTCAACGGCGAACGCCGTTTCGAGTTCGCGCAACTCGAGCAAGGCACTGTGGAAGAAGCCAAAGCGGCGCTGGACGCAATCCACGGCCAGACCGGCGACGTGATCAGCGAGATCGCCGTCAGCAAAGCGCTGTAACCCACATCCCCAAACGTCACATGGGCAGCATGCAACCGACCACTTTTGACCTGTTCGCCGACCACGAACCCGCGCAAGAACCCCGCGCCGAGCAGATCGGCGAACAGTCGTGGGTGCTGCGTGGCTTCGCGTTGCCGGTGGTCGATCAGGTGCTGGCGGCACTGGATGCCCTGCTCGCTGCCGCGCCGTTGCGCCACATGGTCACGCCGGGGGGATTCAGTATGTCGGTGGGCACCAGCAGTTGCGGGGCGCTGGGCTGGATCACCGATCGCAGCGGTTATCGCTACAGCGTCGTCGACCCGCTGAGTGGCCGGCCATGGCCGGCGATGCCAGCGGTGCTGTTCGAACTGGCGCGGGCCGCCGCGCAACGCGCAGGTTTTGCAGACTTCAACCCAGACTCCTGCCTGATCAACCAGTATGTTCCCGGCGCGAAGATGTCCCTGCATCAGGACAAGGACGAACATGCCTACGCGGCACCGATCGTTTCGCTGTCGCTGGGCTTGCCGGCGATGTTCCTGTTCGGTGGTTTTGCCCGCAGCGACAAGAGCCAGCGCATTCCGCTGCTGCATGGCGACATGGTGGTCTGGGGCGGCGTCGATCGTCTGCGCTTTCACGGCGTGCTGCCGATCAAGCCCGGCCAGCATCCGGCACTGGGCGAGCGGCGCATCAACCTGACCTTTCGTGTCGCCGGGCCAGCCTGAAAAGTTTGACCGCAAGACGCGGAGTGTTGCCGACATCGCCGCCGGTTAACCTGAATCAAACAGGTCAACGGACTACTTGCCATGAAGAAGCTGCCGCCGCTCCTCAACGTTGAAAACGATCCGCGCTGGATGGCCGTGGTTGCCCGCGATCCACAGGCCGATGGGCAGTTCGTGTATGCGGTAAAAACCACCGGCATCTATTGCCGCCCAAGCAGCCTTTCGCGCTTGCCCAAACCGCATAACGTCGAGTTTTTCGTCAGCGCCGAAGCCGCCGAGGCTGCGGGTTACCGCCCAAGCAAACGCGCCCGCAAGGATCAGACCGACGTTGCCGCGCAACATGCAGCGACCGTGGCGCTGGCCTGCCGGCAGATCGAGAGCAGCGAAAGCCTGCCCCCGCTCAATCAGCTCGCCGAGGCGGCCGGCCTCAGTCCATTCCATTTTCATCGGGTGTTCAAGGCCACCACTGGCCTGACGCCAAAGGGTTACGCGGCGGCGCATCGCTCGCGCAGAGTGCGTGAACGGCTGGCGGGCGGCGACTCGGTCACCACTGCGCTGTACGACGCCGGTTTCAATTCCAACAGCCGTTTTTACGAATCGGCCGACCAGCTGCTGGGCATGAAGCCCGGCGATTATCGTGCGGCCGGGCGCAACACCGACATTCATTTTGCCATCGGCCAATGTTCGCTGGGGGCGATTCTGGTGGCGCAGAGTGAGCGCGGCGTGTGTGCGATTCTGCTGGGCGACGATCCGCATCAACTGGTGTGCGATCTGCAGGATCAGTTTCGCCAGGCCAACCTGATTGGTGCCGACGCCGGGTTCGAACAGTTGATCGCCAAAGTGGTAGGTTTCGTCGAGGCGCCAGCGCTGGGCCTCGACCTGCCACTGGATGTGCGCGGCACCGCGTTTCAGGAGCGCGTGTGGCAGGCTCTGCGGGAGATCCCGGCCGGACGCACAGCCAGTTACGCCGAGATCGCCCAGCGGATCGGCGCGCCGACCTCCATGCGCGCCGTGGCGCAGGCCTGCGGCGCCAACCGTCTGGCCGTGGCCATCCCCTGCCATCGCGTGGTGCGCAGCGATGGCAATCTCTCGGGGTATCGCCGCTGGGGTGTGGAGCGCAAGCGCCAGTTGCTGGACCGTGAAAACCAGCCTTAGTGGGTAATACCAGTCAGTCAAGGATGAACGCTGTCCTGTGGCGAGGGGATTTAGCGAAACGTCGCACCGCCCCGATCGGCTGCGAAGCAGTCGCCGCTTTTGACAATTCCAGGGCCGCTTCGCAGCCCATCGGGGATAAATCCCCTCGCCACGAGCTGGTTTTGTCAGCGATTGACGTCGACCACCACTCTGCCGCGCAGCTGTCCGGCGAGCAGCTTGGGCGCCGCGTCGATGGCTTCGCTCAGGGCGATTTCGTGGCTGATCAAGGGCAGCAGGGCGAAATCCAGATCCTTGGCCAGACGCTGCCAGGCTTCGACTCGCCGCGCCTTGGGCTGGGTCACGCTGTTGACTCCGGCCAGGGTCAAACCGCGCAGAATGAACGGCGCCACCGATGCTGGAAAATCCATGCCCTGTGCCAGACCGCAAGCGGCTACCGTGCCTTCGGCGCGCGTACTGGCGCAGGCGTTGGCCAGCGTGTGACTGCCGACCGAATCAATCACCCCTGCCCAGCGCTCCTTGGCCAGCGGCTTGCCCGGCTCTGACAGGCTCGCGCGATCAATGATTTCGCTGGCGCCGAGTTGCTTCAAGTATTCATGCTCGGCCACCCGCCCGGTAGACGCCACCACGCGGTAGCCCAGCTTGCTGAGCAGAGCGATGGCGAAACTGCCAACCCCGCCATTGGCGCCGGTCACCAGTACTTCGCCCTGATCCGGCGTCACGCCGTTACGCTCCAGCGCCAGAATGCACAGCATCGCCGTGTAGCCCGCCGTGCCAATGGCCATTGCCTGCGCGGGAGTAAAAGCCTTGGGCAACGGAATCAGCCAGTCGCCATTGAGCCGCGCCTTTTGCGCCAGACCACCCCAGTGGCTCTCGCCCACGCCCCAGCCATTGAGCAGCACTTGATCCCCGGCCTTGTAATCGGGATGTGAGCTGACCTCGACCGTGCCCGCCAGGTCGATCCCCGGCACCATGGGAAACTTGCGCACCACCGGGCTGCTGCCGGTAATCGCCAGACCGTCCTTGAAGTTCAGCGTGCTGTAGGCGACCTGCACCGTCACGTCGCCTTCGGGCAATTGCGTTTCGCTGATCTGCTGCAGGCGGGCGTGATAACCGCTGTCGTCTTTGTCGATCAAAATACCGTTGAACATGGCTGCCTCTCAGTCAATGGATGCAAAACCTCGCGCCATGGAATACCACAAAAACAGCCGCCGTTGCTGCAAGGTGGGCGACGACGCTGACGGACGCGAGCAACAATCCGACTGGCCCTGAATGCGGCTTTACTGGTAAAAAACCCGTTCTGCCGTCCCTGCCCGCTTCATCGTTCGGAGAACCGCTTTCATGAGCCAATGGCCTGACACCCGCATCCTTGATCTGCTCGGTATCGAACTGCCCATCATCCAGGGCCCGATGGCCGGTGCAACCAATTCGTCCATGGTGATCGCGGTGTGCAACGCCGGCGGCCTGGGCTCGATGCCGGCGGCGATGCTGAGCATCGAGCAACTGCGCGAAGAGTTGAAGACGATTCGCCAGCACACGGACAAACCGTTCAACGTCAATTTCTTCTGCCATCAGCCACCGGCCGCCGATGAACAGCGCGCGCAGGACTGGAAGCAACTGCTCGAACCGTATTACCGCGAACTCGGCGTCGACTTTGATGCGCCAACACCGGTGTCCAACCGGGCGCCCTTCGATGCGGCGGCCTGTGCGGTACTGGAAGAATTCCGCCCGCCGGTGGTGAGTTTTCACTTTGGTCTGCCGGAGAAATCCCTGCTGGAGCGGGTCAAGGCCACTGGCGCGAAAATCCTTTCGTCTGCTACCACCGTCGATGAGGCGCTGTGGCTCGAGCAGCACGGTTGTGACGCGATTATCGCCATGGGCTACGAGGCTGGCGGGCATCGCGGGATGTTTCTCAGCGATGACTTGAGCAGCCAGGTCGGCACGTTTGCGCTGGTGCCGCAGGTCGCTGACGCGGTCAAGGTACCGGTGATCGCTGCCGGGGCGATTGCCGATGCGCGGGGTGTGGCGGCGGCATTGATGCTTGGTGCATCGGCGGCGCAGGTCGGTACTGCGTATCTGTTCACGCCGGAAGCGAAAGTCAGCGCCTCCCATCATCAAGCGCTGCGCAGCGCTAAAGAAAGCGAAACCGCCGTCACCAATCTGTTCACCGGTCGCCCGGCGCGGGGCATTCTCAACCGGGTGATGCGCGAGATCGGTCCGATGTCGGCCAAGGCTCCGGCGTTCCCGTTGGCCGGTGGCGCCTTGATGCCATTGCGCGCGAAAAACGAGGCGCAGTTCAGTAATCTTTGGGCCGGTCAGGCCTTCCCGTTGGGCAAGGAACTAAGCAGCGCCGAACTGACCCGGCAACTGGCTGAAGGTGCCCTGGCAAAACTGCTTCGCCGCTGATCCGGTGCCGGGTGAGGTATGGCACGGCCTCACCCTGCTTCATCAGCACTTCCCGCTCGTCGCCGTTTCGCTATATATTTCGCTACATAGCGCCTCTTCCTCTCGGATCGGCAGCACACGCGAATACAACGGAGCTGTTACATGACCATTCGTGCCTCACGTTTTGCCCCCACCTGCCTGGCTTCCCTGCTGGCGGTGTTCGCTGTCGGCGCCGCTCAGGCCGATGAAGTGCAGGTGGCGGTTGCCGCCAACTTCACCGCACCGATCCAGGCGATAGCCGCCGATTTCGAGAAAGACACCGGCCACAAACTGGTCGCGGCCTATGGCGCCACCGGCCAGTTCTACACCCAGATCAAGAACGGCGCGCCGTTCGAAGTGTTCCTCGCGGCCGACGACAGCACTCCGGAAAAACTGGAAAAAGAAGGCGACACGGTCAAAGGCTCGCGCTTCACCTACGCCATTGGCACCCTGGCGCTGTGGTCGGCGAAAGACGGTTATGTCGACGGCAAAGGTGAGGTGCTGAAGAAAAATGAGTACAAGCATCTGTCGATCGCCAACCCGAAAGCCGCGCCATACGGTCTGGCCGCGACTCAGGTACTGGAAAAGCTCAAGCTGACTGAAGCCACCAAAGCCAAGCTTGTCGAAGGCCAGAACATCACTCAGGCTTACCAGTTCGTGTCCACCGGCAACGCCGAACTGGGCTTCGTCGCGCTGTCGCAGATCTACAAGGACGGCAAGGTCAGCAGCGGTTCGGCATGGATCGTCCCAGCCAGCCTGCACGACCCGATCAAACAGGACGCGGTGATTCTCAACAAAGGCAAGGACAGCGCCGCCGCCAAGGCACTGGTCGACTACCTCAAAGGCCCGAAAGCCGCTGCGGTGATCAAGTCCTACGGCTACCAACTCTAAATGTCGCTCTCGAGTGCCGACTTCGCGGCGATCTGGCTGACCCTGAAACTGGCGTCGCTGACCACCGTCATCCTGCTGATCATCGGCACTCCGATTGCCCTGTGGCTGTCGCGCAGCCGTTCCTGGCTGCGCGGACCGATCGGAGCGATCGTCGCCCTGCCGCTGGTGCTGCCACCGACCGTGATCGGATTCTATCTGCTGCTGATGATGGGGCCGCATGGCTTTCTCGGGCAATTCACCCAGTGGCTCGGACTTGGCACATTGACGTTCAGTTTCACCGGGCTGGTGATCGGTTCGGTAATCTATTCCATGCCGTTTGTGGTGCAACCGTTGCAAAACGCCTTCTCCGCCATCGGCACTCGCCCACTGGAAGTCGCAGCGACCCTGCGCGCCAATCCCTGGGACACTTTTTTCAGCGTGATTCTGCCTCTGGCACGCCCAGGATTTGTCACCGCAGCGATCCTCGGTTTCGCGCATACCGTCGGCGAATTCGGCGTGGTACTGATGATCGGCGGCAACATTCCCGACAAGACCCGAGTGGTTTCGGTGCAGATCTACGACCACGTCGAAGCCATGGAATACGCCCAGGCTCATTGGCTGGCCGGGGCGATGCTGGTGTTTTCGTTTGTGGTGTTGCTGGTGTTGTATTCCAGCCGCAAGACCCGCGCGGGCTGGAGCTGATCGATGATTGATGCACGCCTGAAAATCACTTATCCGGGTTTCAATCTGGATGTCGATCTGCACCTGCCGGGGCGCGGGGTGACCGCGCTGTACGGGCATTCCGGTTCGGGCAAAACCACCTGCCTGCGCTGCATCGCCGGGCTCGAACGCGCCGAACAAGGGTTCATTCAGGTCAACGACGAAGTCTGGCAGGACAGCGAACGGCGCATTTTTGTCCCGCCGCACAAACGCGCGCTGGGGTATGTATTCCAGGAAGCCAGCCTGTTTCCGCACTTGTCGGTGCTGGCTAATCTGCAATTCGGCCTCAAGCGCATCGCCAGATCCGAGCGCCGGGTCGACCTGGCGCAGGCCACCGAACTGCTGGGGATCGGCCATTTGCTCGAACGCCATCCACAGCACTTGTCCGGCGGCGAACGCCAGCGGGTCGGCATCGCCCGAGCGCTGCTGACCAGTCCCAAGCTGTTGCTGATGGACGAACCGCTGGCCGCCCTCGACAGTCAGCGCAAAAACGAGATTCTGCCGTACCTGCAACGCTTGCACGATGAGCTGGATATTCCAGTGCTGTACGTCAGCCACGCGCAGGATGAGGTCGCGCGACTGGCCGATCATCTGGTGTTACTCAGCGACGGCAAGGCCCTGGCCAGCGGCCCGATTGGCGAAACCCTCGCCCGCCTCGACCTGCCGATGGCGCTGGGCGATGACGCCGGGGTGATCATTGAAGGCCAGGTCAGCGCCTACGACGCCGATTACCAGTTGCTCAGCCTGCAACTGCCCGCTACCGCGATGAACATCCGTGTGACGCACGCGCCGATGGCAGTCGGTCAGACCCTGCGCGCCAAGGTCCACGCTCGCGACATCAGCCTGAGCCTGCACAACAGCGAGGCCAGCAGCATCCTCAATCGCTTGCCGGTCACCGTGGTCAGCGAGCAGGCGGCGGACAACTCGGCGCATGTGCTGATTCGTCTGGATGCCGGCGGCACCCCGCTGCTGGCGCGGATCACTCGTTTCTCAAGGGATCAGCTAGGCGTCCACCCGGGCCAGCACTTGTGGGCGCAAATCAAGGCCGTTGCCGTACTGGCCTGAATTGGTTGGCACGACGGCCACGACGCGCGGTCAATCGCTGTAACAGAGCGAATCCCCAGGACACTGCCATGCCCGACACTGTAATTGCCGACGTGCTTCCACCCGACCTGCACTACGTCGACGACACCCAACCCGGCCTCACCCGCAAAAAACTGCGCGGCAAATTCGCCTATTTCGATCCGGCCGGGCAGCGCATTACTGACCCTGACGAGATCAAACGCATCAACTCACTGGCGGTGCCACCGGCCTACACCGATGTGTGGATCTGCGCCGACCCGCGCGGCCATTTGCAGGCCACCGGTCGCGATGCCCGGGGCCGCAAGCAATATCGCTATCACCCGCGCTGGCGCGAAGTGCGCGACGAAGACAAATATTCGCGCTTGCGGGAGTTCGGCCTGGCGCTGCCCAAGTTGCGCAAACAACTGGAAACCTTGCTCGACGCGCCGGGGTTCAGCCGCGACAAGGTCATGGCCACCGTCATTACCCTGCTCGACGCCACGCTGATCCGCGTCGGCAACACACAGTACGCGCGGGACAATCGCTCCTATGGCCTGACGACCCTGCGCAGCCGGCATGTCGAGGTCAACGGCAGTGCGATCCTGTTTCAGTTCCGCGGCAAGAGCGGCGTCGAACATCAGATCACCGTCAAGGACCGACGTCTGGCGCGCATCATCAAGCGCTGCCTGGAGATTCCCGGACAGAACCTGTTTCAGTACCTGGACGAAAACGGCGAGCGCCACAGCGTCAGCTCCCACGACGTCAATGCCTACCTGCGAACCCTCACCGGCGCCGACTTCACCGCCAAGGACTACCGCACCTGGGCCGGCAGCGCATTGGCGCTGTCGGTATTGCGCGAATTGCAATGGCAGTCGGAAGCCGAGGCCAAACGGCATGTAGTGGACATGGTCAAGCACGTGTCGAAACAGCTGGGTAACACCCCGGCGGTGTGCCGCAAGTGCTACATCCATCCGGCGGTGGTCGAACACTTCATGCTCGGCGCCCTCGCCGAACTGCCACGCCCGCGCGTACGCAAGGGCTTGCGCGCAGAGGAAGTGGCGCTGGCGATGTTTCTCGAGCAGATGATGGAAGCGCCTTGATCGCGGCGCAGCGCTGATCTAGGCTAGCGACCTTTCCTTTCTTCAGGACACCCGCAGACAGTGAACAATCAAGCCTTCTGAAAATGTAATCGCGACACGCGCTGAAGCGCGCCTGTCACTGTTCACGACATTTTTCGGAGGTGCCGATGACTCACGTCTCGCGTACGCCTGCCCTCGTCTGCCTGAATCGAACGACCTTTCAGTTCGCCAATGGCGAGACGATTTTCAACGATCTGAACCTGCAATTCGATCACACCCCCACCGCGATCGTCGGACGCAATGGCGTCGGTAAAAGTGTGCTGGCCCGGCTGATTGCCGGACGCTTGCAACCGACTGCCGGCAGCGTCACCCGCACGGTGGCGCTGGCTTATGTAGCGCAAACATTCGTCGCCGAACCGGGGCAAACCGTGGCCGATGCCACCGGCACCGCTGCTGCTCTTGAAGCGCTGCAACGCCTGCAGCGGGGCGAAGCGGTGGCGGAAGATTTCAACATCCTCGGCGATCGCTGGGATCTGCCGGAACGTCTGCGCCAATGGCTGGATGACGCGGGCCTGCCGGACATTGGCACGGCGGATCTGACTGAATCCCTGAGCGGCGGCCAACAAGCGCGGCTGGCGTTGATCGGCGCATTCCTGAGTCCGGCGCGTCTGCTGGTGCTGGATGAGCCGACCAACCATCTGGACGCCGCCGGACGGCGCTGGTTGATGACCCAGTTGCAACGCTGGCGCGGCGGACTGATCGTCGTCAGCCATGACCGGCAATTGCTCGAACGCATGCAGCGCATCGTCGAGCTGACGCCGTTGGGCGCCACGGTGTACGGCGGCAACTTTGCGGCGTATCAGCAGCAGCGTCAGCTGCATCACGCGGCCGCCCAAGCGACGCTCGATCAAAGCCGAACCGAACGCCGCCGCGAACAACAACGTCTGCAAAACGAGCACGACACCATCCAGCGCCATGCCGCACGCTCGCTGCGCAACGCCAGGACCGCCAACGTCTCGGGCTTCGAGCGCGCGAGCCTCAAGGGTGCCGCGCGGCAGATCATGGGACAGGTGCGCCATGGTCATCAGCAACGCAAGTCAGCGCTCGACGCTCGGGTACGTGACGCCTACGCCAAAGTGCTGCCGGACGATGCGGTACTGATGAACCTTCCCGGCAGCGCCGTGCCCGCCTCGCGCAGGGTCTGCACCTTGAGCGACGTGCGTGTGCCATGGCTCCCGGCGCAAGTGCTCGATCTGACGCTGAGCGGCCCTGCGCGCGTCGCCGTCAATGGCCCCAATGGCTGCGGCAAATCGACCTTGCTCGCACTGCTCGCCGGCGATCTGCTTCCTGCGAGCGGCGAATGCATCACTCATGTGCCCGTGGCCTATCTGGATCAGCAACTGAAGCTGCTCGAAGACCAGCCAAGCGTCATCGAGCAGTTGATCGCACTGCAAAGTCCGTTGAGTGAAAGCGAACTGCGCAGCCACCTGGCGCACCTGCAACTGGACGCGCAGCGGGTCACCCGACCAAGTGCGTCGCTGAGCGGCGGCGAGCGCCTGAAAGCGGCGCTGGCCGTCGCGTTGTGGCGCCAGACACCGGCGCAATTGTTGCTGCTTGATGAACCGACCAACCATCTGGACCTGGCATCGGTAGAGGCTTTCGAACAGGCATTGCAGACGTTTCCCGGGGCGATTGTCGCGGTTTCCCACGATCCGGACTTTCTCCTCGCATTGAAACCGACCCAGCGTCTGGATTGGCAGGGTGAAGAATGGCGTCTGCAACCGACGAGCTGACTGTCTATTTTTTGCACGATTGGCCAAGGCTTCTATAGTTGATCTCACACCTATTCGCCGGGGTGACGCCATGGAAGACATTTTTGTCGTCAAACGCTGCAGCAAGATCATCATTCACGGTCGCCGCGCCGGAGAAAGCCAGCACGCACCCGCCGAAGCCAGCAGTTGGTATCGCATCAATGACACCCGTACCGGCGGCTTCATCGGCGATGGTTACGACCGTGAGGAAGAAGCCCAACGCGAATGTCGCCGATTGAATGCCGCCAGCGCACTGGTTGTGGCTCGCGAGTCGAGCGGCTGATGCACATGACCGGGCGGGTCTATACTCAATTCAGCTGACGGACCAGCGCCCCATCGGCAGACAGCTCGCAACCCGCGGGCTTTTTGCTGCCTCTCAACGGTTTGTCTGAACGGAGGTGTTCCATGTCCGAAAAAGAGTCCATCACCACCCTCCTCACCTTGCTCGATTCGCGTCAGGCGCGACTGGCGGCGGCCTGCAAGGAGATCGCCGACTGGGTCGATAACCAGGGCGGACACCCCACCGCCCTGCGTATACGCGATCGCCTCAACGACATCGAAAAAGACACGCCGCTGATCCGCAGCACACTGTCTTCGCTGCGGCCGGTAGAACGGCCATTGCCGCGTTTCAGATGACTGCATCGCCCAATGTGTGGTGCTCCGTTGGCGCTCGGAATGTACCGAGCGCCTGACTCTTATGGTCGGGTCACAGCGCCCGTCCCGGGGATTTTCATTGCCGGTTTTTTAGAAATCTCCGAGGAGCTGTTCCGAGACAGTCGCTTGAATGCTTCCCGCCGCAGGTTGACGTGCTGACCCGCGCCCCTAATCGAGCAAAAGCCCCTACTGTAGAGAATTCATATCCTGCACAGCGCCTTCTCGAATGTTAAAGTTCGTGCACTCATTCAAGGAAGACGCCTCTTGCTCATACCAAAACTCGCATTAACAGCCGCAATGGTCATTCTGAGCCTTCCAACTCACGCGGCTCCCCTGCCCAATGAAGTTTTCGAAGAGTGCAAACGCACGCAAAACTCGGCCGAGAAAATCATGAAAGCCCGACAGGCCGGGGTTCCGAGGGCTTCACTCGAGGAACTGGCTGAGGGCGCGGGAGATCAGTACGTCAGCGAGTTGTACAAAATCCTGATTGAACAGGCCTATCAGATCCCGGTTTACCCTTCCGAAGCACAGCAGCAACAAGTGACCACTGACTTTCAAAAGAACTTTTTCTCCGCTTGCATCGTGACCGCCGGAAAGCCCAAAGCAAGTTGATCCTGGGCAGGGACACAGGCTGGTTGGCCTTGGAATTGGCTAACCCGCCCTTATAACAATGGCTCTACCCGCTGCCACCCAAGAGGAAGCCCAGACCATGACCACTCAAACCGAAACCGCCATTCTCGCTGGCGGCTGCTTCTGGGGCATGCAAGACCTGCTGCGACGCTATCCCGGCGTGCTGCAGACGCGCGTCGGCTACACCGGCGGTGACGTGCCGAATGCCACCTATCGCAACCACGGCACCCACGCCGAAGCCATCGAAATCGTTTTCGATCCGGCGGTGATCAGCTATCGACAGATTCTCGAGTTTTTCTTTCAGATCCACGACCCGAGCACGCCCAATCGCCAAGGCAATGACCTGGGTCCCAGCTATCGTTCGGCGATTTATTACCTGAACGAACAGCAACGTGACATCGCTGAAGACACCGCTGCCGATGTCGACGCCTCAAAGTTGTGGCCTGGAAGAGTCGTCACCGAAATCGAACCCGCGGGGCCGTTCTGGGAAGCCGAACCCGAGCATCAGGACTACCTGGAGCGGATTCCGAATGGCTACACCTGCCACTTTATCCGTCCGAACTGGAAGCTGCCCAAGCGTGGTTGAAAGGAGCGCGCACGTCCAGCATCGATCAATTTGGTGACACTGCCGTAGCACAGTTATAGCCCCCAAAGATGAACATACGTTCATCGAAAGGACGCTCCAATGCGTCTAGCCTGCGGGTTCCGACATAGTGACTACAGGAGTACCCCACCATGTTCTCGCACGAAAGCCTCCCGCTGACTGCCATTTTCATCATCATGCTGTTGTGCGCGCTTGCGGCGTTTTTACACCCGGTACACGCGCTCTTCAGTTGGCTACGCAGGCGCAAGGAACGAGCAGACGCCCGACGTGCTGAAGAGGTCGATTCGCGCTGAATGTTTCCTTGTGACAGGCCCGGATACGCCCGGGCTTTCTGTTCTCTCTGTCTGTAACGCAGAAAACGAAAAGGCCCAGCGCGCAGGCTGGGCCTATTTCTTAGCCGACGTTAATCATCAGCAAGCGGGCGCTTTACGCGGCCACCCTTTCGTGCTCGCTTTCATGGACGTATACCCAGGAAATGCCCGATGGAGAAGCAGGGTCAACACGCATGAGCGCCGAATCAACTTTTTTCCTGGTAATGCCTTCTTTGACCAGATCAAAGACTGCCAGGAAAAAGTCCCCCGGAAGCGCTGTGATCGAGAGATTGGTGATGTGCGATTCAGGGCTTCCTGCTCGCTTGCCATACAGCCCCCAGAGTCGCTCCCAATAGTCCGCCCGATTCACGATTTGTCCGTCGGTGAGCACCACGCGAAACTCGCTCGACAATGCATCGTACAGGGGCTTGATGGCGCCTTCCGACTGCGAAGACATACCGCGAGACCACGGAAAAAACAGGTTGTACCAGCGGTACACCTCGGCTTTGACCAGAGCGGCTTTATTTGAAATTTCGAGTGTTTGATTGATTGCCATCTGTGTTCTCCTTAACACGTTGCAGGTGGCGAATTGCGCGTTGCAGGCGGAGATCTGTTCACTACGCTTTGATCAAGATCCATCCTGATATCAACGCGATTGGGGCGACTCGAATGATCACGAATGACGTCCGATCGTTTCGACCCGGTCATAAACCTAGACGCTTGCTGCAAAGATTGCCTTCAGAAATGACCAACGGTCTTTTCCTGCAATCGCTGAAACGCGAGGGAAAAATTTGAGGGGATGTAATACGGAACGGTGTCCGGAAACAAACAAGGGCTTGCATCAGCTTTCGCCCGCAAACCCTTGATTTTAGATGGTGCCCGAAGCCGGAATCGAACCGGCACGCCCTTACGAGCGGGGGATTTTAAGTCCCATGCGTCTACCAGTTTCGCCATTCGGGCGGTAGCGCGGTGCGGCGTTCATGCCAGTCGATCAACGAACCTGACAGTGTTAAGCCTTGTGAAGCAGAACGGGAAATATATACATCACGTCCCGGTGAAGCAAGTTCGCAGAGCCCGATTTCAAGACTAAATCTTGCAGCGCACTGCAAATAAAAAAGCTCCGTAAATCATGGATCTACGGAGCTTGTTTATAGTGGAGGCCGAGGTCGGAATCGAACCGGCGTAGGTGGATTTGCAATCCACTGCATAACCATTTTGCTACTCGGCCTCAAACGATCGCTGTCTAGTAGCACAACAACAACCGCGTACAAACTTGGAGCGGGAAACGAGACTCGAACTCGCGACCCCGACCTTGGCAAGGTCGTGCTCTACCAACTGAGCTATTCCCGCTTGGTGTGGCGCATTCTATAGATTTCAGATGCCCCGTCAACCCTTTGATTCAAAAAAGTTTTATTTCTTTTCAACGTCGGTTTTCAGATGTGGCCAGGCAGCCCGCAGGTATTGAACCATCGACCACAATGTCAGGCCGGCCGAGATCATCAGCAACGAATAACCCAGCAAGACCCAGAAGCTGAAGTCGCGAGGATTGGCCAGCAGGATAACCAGCGCCAGCATCTGCGCTGCGGTCTTCCATTTGCCGAGATTGGATACCGCTACGTGAGCACGGGCACCGAGTTCGGCCATCCACTCACGCAGGGCCGATACGACAATCTCCCGGCCGATGATGACGGCAGCCGGCAGCGTCAGCCACAAGTTACCGTGTTCCTGTACCAACAGCACCAATGCCACGGCGACCATCAGCTTGTCGGCAACCGGATCGAGGAAGGCGCCAAACGGTGTGCTTTGTTCCAGGCGCCGAGCCAGATAGCCATCCAGCCAGTCGGTGGCCGCCGCGAAGGCGAATACCGATGCGGAGGCCATGTAACTCCACTGGTAAGGCAGATAGAACAACAAAATGAAGATCGGGATGAGCAGGACGCGTAGAACGGTAATCAGATTAGGGATATTCATCGGCACAACTGGCTACGAGGTGAGTTGGCATTCTACTCGCTATGCAGGTTTGCATAAATCGACTCTGCGAGCTTTTTACTGATCCCCGGTGCTTTGGCGATCTCTTCGATGCTTGCACGAGACAGCTCCTGCAATCCACCAAAATGTTTCAACAGGTCCCGACGACGGGTAGGTCCAACCCCCGCAACCCCTTCCAGCGTTGAAGTACGGCGGGTTTTACCGCGCCGGGCGCGGTGTCCGGTAATCGCAAAACGGTGGGCCTCGTCACGAATCTGCTGAATCAGGTGCAATGCGGGGGAATCGCCACGCAAGGTGAACTCGTGCGCGGCATCATTAAGATACAAAGTTTCGAAACCTGCCTTGCGCGTTGCGCCCTTTGCCACACCCAGAAGTATGAGATCCGGCACCGCCAGTTCATTCAACACATCGCGAGCCATCGACAACTGACCTTTACCGCCATCCACCAATAGAATGTCCGGCAGCTTGCCCTCCCCGTCCTTCAATTTGCTGAAGCGTCGGGTCAGCGCCTGATGCATCGCAGCATAGTCGTCGCCCGCCGTGACTCCCTCGATGTTGTAGCGTCGATAGTCGGACTTGATCGCACCTTCCGGACCAAATACGACACAGGAGGCCACAGTGGCCTCGCCGCTGGAATGACTGATGTCATAGCATTCCAGGCGTTGCGGCGGTTCATCCAGATTCAGCACCTCGGCCAGTGCATCGAAACGCGCTGCGGTGTGTTGGCGGTTAGCCAGACGAGCACCCAGCGCCTGTTCGGCGTTGGTGACCGCCAACTGTTGCCAGCGTGCCCGCGTGCCACGTACCCGGTGGCTGATGGTCAGTTCGCGACCACGCAACTCGTGGATGGCGTCAATCAATGCCGTGGCGTCTTCAGGGACCACATTGACGATCAATTCGCTCGGCAGGTCGCGCTCCGGACTGCTGATGAAGTACTGACCGAGAAATGCCGCCATGACTTCCGCAACTTCCTCCTCGATTCCCACCTGCGGGAAGAAGTTCTTGCTGCCCAACACTCGGCCGCCACGCACGCTGATCAGGTGAACGCAGGCGCCACCCGGATTGACAAAAGCAGCAACGACATCGATATCGCCAGTGCCGCCCTCCATGCTTTGCTGATCCTGGACCCGGCGCAGCAAGGCGATCTGGTCGCGCAATTCGGCGGCGCGTTCGAACTCGAGGTTGATCGCAGCCTCTTCCATCGCGGTGGAGAGTTCATTGGTCAGTGCGTGACTGCGACCCTCGAGAAACATCACCGAGTGGCGCACATCCTCGGCGTAGACCTCAGGCTCGACCAGACCGACACAAGGCGCCTTGCAGCGCTTGATCTGATATTGCAGACAGGGACGCGTGCGGTTCTTGTAGTAGCTGTCTTCACACTGACGAACGAAAAAGGTCTTCTGCAGTAGACTGAGGCTTTCGCGAATGGCTCCGGCGCTCGGGTAAGGACCGAAATACTTGCCCTTGGCCTTCTTCGCGCCACGGTGAATGCTCAGGCGCGGAAATTGACCGTCGGACAGGAACACGTAGGGGTAGGACTTATCGTCGCGCAACAGGATGTTGTACGGCGGGCGCCACTCCTTGATCAGCGTCTGCTCGAGCAGCAACGCCTCGGTTTCATTGGCGGTGATGGTCGTTTCGACCTGCGCGATACGCCCGACGAGCGCCGCCGTCTTCGGGGCCAGCCCGGTCTTGCGAAAATAGCTGGCAAGGCGCTTCTTGAGGTTCTTGGCCTTGCCGACGTACAGCAGGCGCGCATCGCTGTCGAACATGCGATAGACGCCGGGACGTCCACTGACAGTCGCCAGGAAGGCGCCGGAATCGAATACTTCAGTCATGGTCAGGCGCTGGCATCAACCATGCCGTGGCGCACAGCCAGCAACGTCAACTCGACATCACTGCTGATCGACAGCTTTTCGAAGATCCGGTAGCGATAGGTGTTCACCGTCTTCGGCGACAAACAGAGCTTGTCGGAAATGATCTGCACCTTCTGACAGCCGACAATCATCAGCGCGATCTGGATTTCGCGCTCGGACAATGCATCAAACGGCGAGTCGTTGGTCGGCTGGAAGGACTTGATCGCCAGCTGCTGAGCAATCTGCGGACTGATGTAGCGCTGACCGGCAAAGACCAGTCGGATGGCCTGGACCATTTCCGGCAAACCCGCGCCCTTGGTCAGGTAACCCGCGGCACCGGCCTGAAGCAGACGCGTGGGAAACGGATCTTCTTCGCATACGGTAACAGCAACGACTTTGATGTCCGGATGACTGCGCAACAGCTTGCGCGTGGCCTCCAGTCCACCGATACCGGGCATCTTGACGTCCATCAGAACCACATCGGGTTTCAACTCACGGGCCTTGATCAGGGATTCTTCCCCGGATTCGGCCTGGCCAACCACCTGCAAGCCATCGATATCGGCCAGCATCCGTGTAATGCCTGTACGAACCAGATCATGGTCATCGACCACTAGCACCCTAATCAAGCAGACACCTCGCGATATGGTCTTATTGGGATGCCCGACACCTTAGCAAAAAGTGCCAGACAGACCTAGCGGCAAGCAGCATTTAAAAAGTTTCAATTAATCATCGAGGGCTTGCCGGCCGTGGGTTTCAGAGCACAGGTGTACCGAAATCGAGCTGCATCCTCAGAAAACACTCGTCCTCGCCACGCACCTGCAAGCCTTTTCTCTTATACAGATTTTGCGCCGGATTATTTTTGAATACGGTCAGTCGTAATGCAGGGTGTCCTTCTACGCGCGCCACGGCAATAACCTGATCAATCGCCCAAGATCCTGCGCCCCGCCCGCGAAATGCTTCAACGATTTGCAGTTCGCGGATGTACAGTGCTCGGCGATCCCGGCTGAGACTGAAAAATCCCACGAGGCTCTCGGCACGCAAAATCAACCAGTTGTCACGCCCGGCCCAGCCAACATCGAACGCCTCGTCCTGCCACAGCAGATCGTGCTCAATGTAATAGCGCAGCATGTTTTGACACGCCAGTTCCCGCGCGAACTGCAGATCTTTCAATTTGGCGCGTTGTAAACGGTAGGTCATCGCTCTACCGTCATCGCAAGCGCACACCCTTGCCATTCGCCAGCATTACGCCGGGTCAGCAAAGCAGCAGCGACAGTGTATGTCGACATGGTGACTCCTTGGGCTTACGAGCGTTCCAGTGTGTCATACCCTCTACAGCACTTAAACGATAGGTAGCCCGCTGAAAGTGCCATAGCAATTTCTGATTGCTCCGGCCTACGACGCTCTAGTAAGCTCGGCGCATTCATCGGAGACAGACCATGTTCAACGCCCTCTCACAGCTTTGCTCTGCCAGCGCCCCGCGCTCGGTTGCGGCTGCGCGGGTGAATGACGTTTGCGCTCCAGCCAGCTTTTATTTTGGGTATTGGTTTAGCCACTGGCGCGCCTGACACCCACCGGCGCCCATGAAAACGGGTCGCCTACCAGAGAATTCTCAACCCCCGGTCGGCCTCCCGACCGGGGGTTTTGTTTTTTCAGGCCCCAACTTTTTCCGCAACACACCAGACACTTTGAGGAACCACGTCATGAACTACGCCACTTATTACCGTCACGACAGTTTTACCGCCTGGCGATTTAGCAGCCTCCGTTCGGGACAGCCTGCCGCCTCCGATCGGTCACCCACAGGTGGCAAGCATACACACGCAGCCAATACGGCCAATTGTCGAACACCCCAGTAGGGCCGAGTGAGCGGGAAGCACCCGCCGCCAGCCCAGGAATCCCGAATATGAACTCGTCTGTTTCTGCTCTGCCACTGTCCACCCTCGATTCTGCCAACGAAGCGCTGACCCTGCGTCTGCCCAGCTCGTTGCAGCTCAAGCAGCAATTGCCACTGAGCAACACCCTCGCTCAGCAAGTTACCGCCCACCGCCAGGCGGTTCGCGCGATTCTCAATGGCGAAGACCCTCGCCTGCTGGTTGTTGTCGGCCCTTGTTCGATTCACGACCCACGCTCCGCACTCGAATACGCGGAAAAGCTTTCCCGACTGGCTCAGGACGTTAGCGGCGAAATGCTGCTGGTGATGCGCGCCTACGTTGAAAAACCTCGCACCACTGTCGGCTGGAAAGGCCTGGCTTACGACCCGCATTTGGACGGCAGCGATGACATGGCCGCGGGCCTGACCCTCTCCCGTGAGCTGATGCTCGAGATGATCCGCCTGGGCCTGCCCATTGCCACCGAACTGCTGCAACCCATGGCCGCCGGTTACTTCGACGACCTGCTCAGTTGGGTGGCCATCGGCGCTCGCACCACCGAATCGCAAATCCATCGGGAAATGGCCAGCGGCCTGAGCATACCCGTCGGTTTCAAGAACGGCACCGATGGCGGCGTAGCCGTTGCCGTAGATGCCATGCGTTCGGCAGCACACCCGCATCGCCACTTCGGCGTGGACAGTCAGGGGCACCCGGCAATCATCCAGACCCCAGGCAACCCCGACACGCATCTGGTACTGCGTGGTGGTCACAAGGGCCCGAACTACGATCGCGAAAGCGTCGCCCGGGTACAAGCAGACTTGATGCGCCTGAAGATTCCAGGCCGGATCATGGTCGACTGCAGCCATGCCAACAGTGGCAAGGATCCCCTGCGCCAGCCCGAAGTATTCAACGAGGTGCTCGAACAGCGCCTGCAGGGTGATCGATCGCTGATCGGCATGATGATCGAATCCCACCTGTTCGAGGGCTGCCAGCCATTGAGCCCCGCTCTGCGCTATGGCGTCTCGGTCACCGATGGTTGCCTGGGATTCAGCGCGACGCAAACGTTGCTGTCAAGTGCAGCAGCACGTCTTCGAGGCTGATCGTCAACAGCCTTTGCGGGCGGGCGGCAAATCCCCGCAAAGGCTGAGTCACCGCACAGGTTTCAGGTCATGCCCGCACCTGTATGCGGGTAATACCGGAAACCTGGCTGACATCATCCAGTCGCTCCACCTGATACGACACCTCGACCACCGTTTCACGATGTTCTCGCCAGAATCGGTAAGGCACGATGAAGACCAGTGGCTGACCAGCAGTTTCCCCGCTGATATCACGATCATCGCGGTGATTGAAATACTCCCCATTGCATTTGAGATAAACCAACTCACCCTCCTCAGCCTGGGCGTTGCCGATCACCACGGTTACGCCATCCAATGCGTCTGCTGCGTCCAGTTCGCCGTCCGGCGCTTCCAGCACCTCCGGTGCCGCCAGATCGCCACGAACCAGCGGAGCGATGAGGATACGTGAGCTTGCCGAATGCCTCACCGGCGTATCCACTGCCTCGACCTGATAGCTGACCATCAATTCCTGTTGGGAGAAAGGAGCGATGCGGTCGGCGTTTATCCAGAAAGACAGCGCTTCGCCGACGGCAAAAGGCTCTACGGTCAATTTGTCATTGAACGCCGGCTCGCCAGCAGGGCCTTGCCAGGACAGGACGATCCTGTCCCCCGCAGCCATCCGCGCATACGGCCGCACGACGACACCTGTACCGTGCGGAACCCGATCAGGATCAAGTGTGCCTCCCACCGTTTCTTCAATGGACGGAGCCAACAGCTCAGGATCGGGATCCCCCACGTTCAGGTGCAAGCGACGGGATGACACTGGCTCGGACAGATCAACGCTGTACAGCGTCCAGTACAGCGCCAGCGATCCGCGCTCCAGAGCGGCGACGTGTATGCCTTTTATGACAAAGACGATTTCCTGACCGACCTGTCTTTCGCTGACAGAACGCGTGGTTTCATGACGATAGGACAGCCCTTCGGCATCAAGCCCCTGCCAGTTCAGCACCACTTTATCGCCGCATCTCATGCCAGGGTAAGGCGCTACCCTGACATACGCATAGCGCAAAGACGGGTCGAGCATCCCGCCTTCCAATACTTCCAGAGTGGGCACCGGCAGGTTCAACTCTGGAAATGGATCGGGTGAAAAACCTGACCGATAGCTGACTTCAAGGCCTTCACTCGCCATTTTCAAATGCAGGTGGCCGCGCGCAGCGTCAGCCGATAACGGGAAAGCCTTTTCCTTCGGTATTGCAGTGGTGCTGGCAGTGACTTCGTTTATAGACATTTCCTGGCTCCATTCCTTGGAAGAAACGCCGCCTCAAGGCTGCGTCGAACGGATTCCATTGAACACCATCAAGTGCGGCGGCGAAGTCAGCTCAGAGCCTTGCGAAACGAGGGCAAACACGTCGCAGGACGTAGGCATCCGACAGCAAATCCATAAAACCAAGGCAAAAGATTGCCAAACATTCCGACTACCCCCGCAAACAGAACCGAAAGCTCGCACAGTTTTTAGTCCAGATTCTGCGCAACTCCGAGGATTTTTCAGACATCGCCGGCCGACGGACGTGTTTTACAGTGGCACGCATCAACCAACGACCAGCATCTGCAAATGAGGCAGGAACATGCAACGGAATGCGACAACGCGCTACCCCATCCTTTTGGTTCATGGCCTGTTCGGGTTTGACCGTATCGGGCGTTTCGAGCTTTTTCATGAAGTCAAGCAAGCCCTGCGGGAGGCAGGCAGCCAGGTGTTTGTGCCGCAGCTGTCGGCTACCCACGATAACGAAGTGCGCGGCCAGCAATTGATGCTGCAAATCGAGCGCGTGCTGCAAGGCACCGGCGCCAGTAAGGTCAACCTGATCGGGCACAGCCAAGGCGCATTGGCGTGCCGTTACGCTGCGGCGTTGATCCCGGGGAAAGTGGCTTCGGTCACGTCGGTCAGCGGCCCCAATCACGGCTCGGAACTCGCCGATGCCTTACGCCAGGCCCTGATCCCGGGACGCCTGCCTGAGCAGTTGGCAGAACTGCTCGCCACCCGGTTCGCCGACCTCCTGTCACTGCTCAGCGGACAACCGAAGCTGCCGCAGCACGCCGTGGCAGCGCTTAAGGCCCTTACCACCGAGGGTGTCGCTCGCTTCAACAGCAAATACCCCCAAGGGTTGCCCTCGACCTGGGGCGGTCAGGGCGCGGAACAGGTGAATGGCGTTCACTATTATTCGTGGAGCGGCACCGTGCAAGGCGACTTGTCGCCGCCAGTGGATCCGCTGCATGCCGTTTGCCGGGGATTGTCGGGACATTTTGTCGTGGAGGCGGTACAAAATGATGGGTTCGTCGGTCGCTACAGCTCACACCTCGGAACGGTGATCCGCTCCGACTATCCCCTCGATCACCTCGCCACCCTGCGCGGCTCCGAGGAGCTGCGAAAAACCGCCGCTGACCCCGTCGAACTCTATGTCGAACACGCGCTGCGGCTTAAGGCCGCGCAGTTGTGAGCGCATGCCTTTTGAGCGGGTGGAACTTTGCCGAGAAATCGCTTACTGAATCCGGTAGGCTCCACACTTTACTGAAATAGATTGGAGAGTTTCCCATGGCTAAAGCCACTGCCCGCCACATCCTGGTTTCCAGCGAAGACAAGTGCAACGAACTCAAGGCCCAGATCGAAGGCGGTGCTGACTTCGCCGAAGTCGCCAAAGCCAACTCCAGCTGCCCGTCCAGCCGTCAGGGTGGTGACCTGGGTTCGTTCGGCCCTGGCCAGATGGTCAAGGAATTCGACACCGTGGTATTCAGCGCGCCGATCAACGTCGTGCAAGGCCCGGTAAAAACCCAGTTCGGTTATCACCTGCTCGAAGTCACCAGCCGTCAGGACTGATCCGTCGCCTGCTGGCTGCGCCAACGGCCCGCCTTTTGGCGGGCCGTTGTGTTTTGGTTACAGGTTACGGCTGGCGGCTGACGCGCCGCTCGCGTACAAATTGCGCTTATCGATCACCCGGCTTTAAGGCTGACAATGCGACTGGCTTTCCCTTTTCTGCTGTTCACTGCCGTGGCCCTGCTGTTGGGCGCCGCTGGTGTGGACGCAACCCCGCAACACGCGTTGACCGTCTACGGCGAACCGGCCAGATATCCGGCCGGCTTCAGCCACTTCGATTACACCAACCCACAGGCACCCAAGGGCGGCAGCATGCGCCGCTCGGCGATCGAGATCGGTCATTTCGATCACATCCTGCCTTATATAGACAAAGGCATCGGCGTCACCCAGATTGACGGCATGCTCTATTCGCCACTGGCCCAGCGTTCGATGGACGAGCCTTACACCGTCTACGGCCTGGTGGCGCAACAGATGGAACGCTCCGAGGACGGTCTGTCCCTGCGCTTCTTCATCAATCCCAAAGCACGTTTTGCCGATGGCACTCCGATCACCGCCGAAGACGTGCGTTATACCTACAACCTGTTGATGACCCAGGGCAGTCTGCGCTATCGCACGCAATTTGCCGACGTCAAAGGCGTTGAAGTGGAAGCGCCACTGACCGTGCGCTTCGATTTCAAAAGCAATGAAAACCGCACCTTGCCGCTGGACATCGCCACCCTGCCGGTATTTCCTGAGCACTGGTGGAAGACCCGCGACTTTGCCGGTGGCGGTGGCTACGAACCGCCACTGGGCAGCGGTCCGTACCGGGTGGGCAAGGTCGATTCCGGGCGCAGCATCACTTTTGAGCGCAACCCCGACTGGTGGGGCAAGGACTTGCCGGTCAGCCGTGGCCTGTACAACTTCGATCATTTCAGCATCGAGTATTTCGGCGACACCGATGTCGCGCGTCAGGTGCTGCGCGGTGGCGCCTATGACTACAACCGCGAGTTCTCCGCGACCGGCTACTCGATCGGCTATGACAGCCCCGCACTGAGCGACGGTCGTCTGCAAAAGGCTCATCTCGCCACCGAAGCTCCGCAATCGGCCCAGGGCTTCGTGTTCAATCTGCAAAATCCGCTGTTTCAGGATCGCCGGGTGCGCCAGGCGCTGGCGATGCTCTGGGATTTCGAGTGGAGCAACCGGCAGATGATGCGCAACATGTACATCCGCCAGCAGAGCTACTTCTCCAACTCCGCGCTGGCCGCCCGGGAATTGCCGGATGCCGCCGAACTGAAGATCCTTGAACCATTGCGTGGGCAGATTCCGGACGAGGTCTTCACAAAGGTCTTCGAGGCACCGAAAACCGATGGCAGCGGCCTGATCCGCGACAAACAGCTGCAAGCTCTGCAACTGCTCGAACAGGCCGGCTGGAAACCCGATGGCGACCAACTGGTCAACGCCGAGGGCGAGCCGTTGAGCTTCACCTTTCTGGTGAGCCAGAACGGTCTGGATCGCCTGTTGCTTCCATATAAACGCACGCTGAAGCAGATCGGCATCGAGCTGAATATTCGCCGCATCGACTCCTCACAGTACGTCAACCGCCTGATGAGCCGCGACTACGACATGATCGTCACCGGCTACCCGGTCACCACCTCCCCCGGAGGCGAACTGCTCAATTACTTCGGTTCGATTTCGGCCAACGATCCCGGCGCCAACAATTACATGGTGCTGAAGAATCCGGCGGTCGACACCTTGATCAACGGCCTGATTCGCGCCTCGACCCAGAGCGACATGCTGCACTACGCCCACGCGCTGGATCGGGTGCTGCAATGGAATTATTACTGGATCCCCAACTATTACCCGCCGGGGACTTCCACTGTCTGGTGGAACCGTTTCGGCATGCCGGCAATCCAGGCCAGCAATGACGAAGCCATCGAGAGCTGGTGGGAGATCAGCCGCACCCCGCTGACCAACCAGCAGATGACCGCCGAAAAAATCAGCCGTGGCAGACCTGGAGGACCGCACTGATGTGGGCATACATTCTGCGGCGCCTGCTGCTGATCATTCCGACGCTGGTGATCATCCTGCTGGTCAACTTCGTGATCATTCAGGCCGCACCCGGCGGACCGGTCGAGCAGGCCATCGCCCATCTGCAGGGGATCGGCGGTGCGAGTGTCGGCGGCGGATCCAGCGAAACCATGAGCGGCACCTCGCGCGCCAGTCGTGGCCTCGATCCGCAACTGATCAAAGACATCGAAAAACAGTACGGCTTCGACAAACCGGCGCACGAGCGTCTGTGGCTGATGCTCAAGAATTACGCGCAGCTGGACTTCGGCAAAAGCTTTTTCCGCGGCGCCACGGTCACCGACCTGATTCTGGAAAAAATGCCGGTGACCATCTCCCTCGGCCTGTGGGCGACGCTGATCACCTATCTGGTGTCGATTCCTCTGGGCATTCGCAAGGCGGTGCATCACGGCAGCCATTTCGACATCTGGAGCAGCACCGCGATCATCATTGGCTATGCGATGCCGGCATTCCTGTTCGCCATGTTTCTGATCGTGGTGTTTGCCGGCGGCACCTCGCTGAACTGGTTCCCGGTGCGCGGGCTGGTATCGGACAATTTCGAGTCGCTGTCGACCCTGGGCAAGATCGCCGACTACTTCTGGCATCTGGTGTTGCCGGTGACGGCGCTGGTGATCGGCGGCTTCGCCACGTTGACGATCCTCACCAAGAACTCGTTCCTCAATGAAATCACCCGCCAATACGTGGTCACCGCCCGCGCCAAAGGCCTCAGCGAACGCCGCGTGCTCTACGGCCACGTGTTCCGCAACGCGATGCTGCTGGTGGTCTCGGGCATTCCGCAGGCGTTCATCAGTGTGTTTTTTGCCGGCTCGTTGTTGATCGAAGTGATCTTCTCCCTCGACGGTCTCGGGCGCATGAGTTACGAAGCGGCGGTGTCCCGGGACTATCCGGTGGTGTTCGGTTCGCTGTTCATCTTCACCCTGTTCGGCCTCCTGATAAAACTGATCGGTGACCTCTGTTACACCCTGGTCGATCCGCGTATCGACTTCGCCGCGAGGAACGCCTGATGTTCAAGCTCTCGCCGCTGGGCCGTCGCCGTTTTGCCCGTTTCAAGAAAAACCGCCGTGGCTGGTGGTCGCTGTGGCTGTTCATCGGCCTGTTCGCGCTCACGCTGGGCGGTGAATTGATCGCCAATGACAAACCGCTGGTGGTCAGCTATCAGGGCCAGCTGTACTTCCCGGTGTTCAAACGCCATACCGAGCAGGAGTTCGGCGGGCAACTGCCGTTCCAGGCCGATTACCGCAGCGACTATGTGCAGAATCTGATCCGCAAGGACGGCGGCTGGCTGCTGTTCCCGCCAATTCCGTTCAGTGACGACACACCCAACTACGACCTCAATCAGCCTGCGCCGAGTCCA
Organism: Pseudomonas sp. Eth.TT006; assembly: GCF_054456575.1. Taxonomy (NCBI): domain Bacteria; kingdom Pseudomonadati; phylum Pseudomonadota; class Gammaproteobacteria; order Pseudomonadales; family Pseudomonadaceae; genus Pseudomonas; species Pseudomonas sp. Eth.TT006. The sequence goes on from NZ_JBTJEN010000003.1 coordinate 86,834, forward strand.
CCCTCGAAGGTCAACTGGCTGGGAACCGACGATCAGGCTCGGGATGTGCTGGCTCGAGTGATTTTCGGCGCCCGGGTGTCGATCCTGTTTGCGCTGATGCTGACTGCCGTCAGTGCACTGATCGGCATTGCCGCCGGCGCGCTGCAGGGCTATTACGGCGGCTGGGTCGACTTGCTCGGGCAACGTTTGCTGGAAGTCTGGAGCGGCTTGCCGGTGCTGTACCTGCTGATCATCCTCTCCGGTTTTGTCGAGCCGAATTTCTGGTGGTTGCTGGGGATCATGGCGCTGTTTTCCTGGCTGGCGCTGGTGGATGTGGTGCGCGCCGAGTTCCTGCGCGGGCGCAATCTGGAATACGTCAAAGCCGCTCGCGCTCTGGGCCTGAGCGATCGCAAGGTGATTGTCCGGCACATTCTGCCCAACGCGATGAACGCGACCCTGAGTTACTTGCCGTTTATTCTGACCGGAGCGATTTCCACCCTCACCGCCCTCGACTTCCTCGGTTTCGGCATGCCTGCCGGCAGTGCTTCGCTGGGTGAGCTGATCGGTCAGGGCAAACAGAACCTGCAAGCGCCATGGCTGGGGCTGACGGCGTTTTTTACCCTGGCGCTGATTCTGTCCTTGCTGGTGTTTATTGGCGAAGCGTTACGCGACGCGTTCGATCCACGATCCTGAAGTGCGACCATGACTGATAACCTGATCGAAATCCGTGACCTCAACGTCGCTTTCCATGGCCAGCCGGCGGTGCGCAACCTGTGCCTGGATATCCGCCCCGGCGAATGCCTGGCCCTGGTGGGCGAGTCGGGGTCGGGTAAATCGGTGACCGCACATTCGATCCTGCAATTGCTCCCTGAAGGCGATGCGCAAACCAGCGGCAGCATCCGTTATCGCGGCCAGGAGCTGATCGGTGCCGATCCGAAAGTCCTGCGTGAATTGCGCGGCAATCGCATCGCGATGATCTTTCAGGAGCCAATGACCTCGCTCAATCCGTTGCACACCATTGAAAAGCAGATCGGCGAAACCCTGCTGGTGCATCGCGGCCTCGGCGGTAAAGCGGCGCAGCAGCGGATTCTCGAACTGCTGGAACTGGTGGGCATTCAGAAACCCAGGGAACGCCTCAAGGCCTATCCGCATCAGCTGTCCGGCGGCCAGCGGCAACGGGTGATGATCGCCATGGCCCTGGCCTGCGAGCCGGAGCTGCTGATTGCCGACGAACCGACCACTGCGCTCGATGTGACGGTGCAGCGCAAGATCCTGCTGCTGCTCAAATCCCTCCAGCAGCGCCTGGGCATGTCGCTGCTGTTGATCAGCCATGACCTCAATCTGGTGCGCAGCATCGCGCAACGGGTGTGCGTGATGAAGGCCGGCGAGATCGTCGAACAGGCACCGTGCGAAACCCTGTTCACCGAGCCGAAGCACCCTTACAGCTGCGTACTGCTCAACGCCGAACCGGAGGGCGAAGCCCTGCCCCGGGACGAGCGCGAGAACGTGCTGGAAGTGGAGGATCTGCGGGTCGAATTCGTCGTCGGTGGCGGGCTGTTCCAGCGCAAGCAATACCTGCGCGCGGTGGACGGCATCAGCCTGAATATCCAGCGCGGCAAGACCCTGGGCATTGTCGGCGAATCCGGTTCGGGCAAATCGACCTTGGGCCAGGCGATTCTGCGCTTGCTCGATTCCGAGGGCAGTATCCGCTTTCAGGGCACTGCCCTCGACGGCCTGGACCAAAAGCAGTTGCGGCCATGGCGGCGACAGATGCAGGTGGTGTTTCAGGACCCATTTGGCAGCCTCAGCCCGCGGATGTCGGTGGCGCAGATCATCAGCGAAGGGCTGGAAGTGCATTGCGAATCGACGGCTGAGGAGTGTGATGAGCAAGTGATCCGCGTACTCAAGGAAGTCGGTCTCGATCCGCAAAGTCGTCACCGTTACCCGCATGAGTTTTCCGGCGGCCAGCGCCAGCGCATCGCGATTGCCCGGGCTCTGGTGCTGAAACCGGCACTGATCCTGCTCGACGAGCCGACCTCGGCGCTCGACCGTACCGTACAGAAGCAGGTGGTCGCCCTGCTCCGTGATCTGCAGGAAAAACACGGCTTGACCTACCTGTTCATCAGCCACGACCTGTCGGTGGTGCGGGCACTGGCCCACGACATGATCGTGATCAAGGACGGCAAGGTGGTCGAGCGCGGCGCCAGTCATGCGGTGTTCGATGCGCCGCAGCATCCTTACACCAAAGAGCTGTTGGCGGCGGCGCATCCGGGGTAGGCATTATCAGCGCTTGCCGTGAAACCGAGTCGCGGCCTTCGCGAGCAAGCCCGCTCCCACAGGGTGGAATGCATTTCAAAATGTGGGAGCGGGCTTGCTCGCGAAGAGGCCCTCACAAACAACCCAAATTGCGGATCCCCCCAGCCATGAACACCACCGAAAGCCTCAAGGACTACCAACGGGTTCGTACGCTGGCGATCCGCTCGCTGTTCGAGATCATCGAGCAGTCCAGCGAAGGCACGGTGATTGTCGATCGGGACGCCAACATCGTCTGGATGAACGAGCGTTATGCCCGGCGCTTTGGTCTTGAGTCGGCGAAAAAAGCCATTGGCCAACCCTGCGAAAGCGTGATCCCCGGCAGTTTGTTGCGCGAAGTGGTGCGCACGGGCCGGCCGATCCTGCTGGACATGCAGGACACGCCAAAAGAGCCGCTGGTGGTGATGCGCCTGCCGATCCACGACGACGCCGGTGCGGTGATCGGCGCCATCGGTTTTGCCCTGTTCGATGAATTGCGCACGCTGTCGCCGATGCTCAAGCGCTACCTGAGCATGCAGGAGGAACTGGCTTCGACCCGATCCCTGCTGCGGGCCCGGCAGACCAAATACAACTTCGCCCATTTCATTGGCACCAGTGCCGCCAGCCTCGAAGTCAAACGCCGTGCCCGGCGCAGTGCGAGCACCGAGTCGCCGGTGTTGCTGCTCGGTGAAACCGGCACCGGCAAGGAGCTGCTGGCCCAGGCGATCCACAGCGCCTCGCCGCGTGCGCACAAAGCCTTCGTCAGCATCAACAGTGCGGCGATTCCCGAGGCGTTGCTGGAAGCCGAGTTTTTCGGCACCGCCCCCGGCGCCTTCACCGGCGCTGATCGCAAGGGCCGCACCGGCAAACTGCAGATCGCCCAGGGCGGTACGCTGTTTCTCGATGAGATCGGCGACATGCCGCTACCGCTGCAAAGCAAGCTGCTGCGGGTGTTACAGGAGAAGGAATTCGAACCGGTCGGCTCCAACGAGGTGATCCAGAGCGATGTACGGGTGATCGCGGCGACCTCGACCGACCTGCAGGCGGCGATCAAACGCGGCGAGTTTCGCGCCGACCTGTATTACCGCCTCAACGTCCTGCCGATCCAGGTTCCGCCATTGCGTGAACGCCTCGACGATCTGCCGGCGCTCAGCGAAGCGATCCTCGAAGAGTTGCGCAGTCAGCACGAACTGAGCCGCGCGGCACTGGAGTTGCTCGGCCAGCATGCGTGGCCGGGGAATATCCGCGAGCTGCGTAACGTACTGGAGCGTGCGGCGTTGCTCAGTGATGACCTGGTGCTGACTGACGAGGATATCCGCGCCGCGATTGGCACGTTCACTCCGGTTGAGCGCCCGTCGGTACCGACGCTGGAACCGTTGGCCGATGAGACGTTCGCGCAGGCGCGGGAGCGGTTTGATCGGCAGTTGATTCAGACCGCGCTGGCGCAATGTGCGGGGAACGTGCCGGCGGCGGCCAGGCGATTGGGGCTGGGGCGGTCGACGCTTTACAAGAAGATGGTCGCTTTGGGGATTGCTTAATCTCTTTATTGAGACATTGGTCTCTATTTTTAGATAGCCCGTTGAAGATCAAAAGATCGCAGCCTTCGGCAGCTCCTACAGGGGAAATCTGCATCCATCCTGTAGGAGCTGCCGAAGGCTGCGATCTTTTGATCTTAATCTGTCTCCATAACGAGACAAAATAATCTGATGGCGTCTATATAAGTCGCAAATCCCCATATATTTCAATCACTTAACCATCTGGCACAAATCTCGCTAAACACCCTCCAGCACCCGCTTCACCCACAAAAATAACAATCCCTGGAGACACACCATGAGTGTGATCATTGCCTTGGCAGCCCTCGCGCTGCTGATGCTTGCTGCCTACCGCGGCTACAGCGTCATCCTCTTCGCCCCGATCGCCGCCCTCGGCGCTGTTCTGCTTACCGATCCTTCCGCTGTTGCGCCCGCCTTTACCGGGGTGTTCATGGAAAAAATGGTCGGTTTCATCAAACTGTATTTCCCGGTATTCCTGCTCGGTGCGGTGTTCGGCAAGTTGATCGAGTTATCGGGGTTTTCCCGCTCGATCGTGGCCGCAGCGATTCGGCTGCTCGGCACCCGTCAAGCGATGCTGGTAATCGTACTGGTTTGCGCCCTGCTCACTTACGGCGGCGTGTCGCTGTTCGTGGTGGTGTTTGCGGTGTATCCGTTTGCCGCCGAGATGTTCCGCCAGAGCAATATTCCCAAACGCCTCATCCCGGCGACCATCGCCCTCGGCGCGTTTTCGTTCACCATGGACGCCCTGCCCGGCACGCCGCAGATCCAGAACATCATCCCCAGCACGTTCTTCAACACCACCGCGTGGGCCGCGCCGTGGCTGGGGGTGATCGGCACGATTTTCGTGTTCTGCGCCGGCATGCTGTTCCTCCAGCGTCAGCGCAACAAAGCGCAGCGCGCTGGCGAGGGTTATGGCACCGAGTTGCGTAACGAGCCGGAAACCGCCGAAGACCTCAAGCTGCCCAACCCGTGGATCGCCCTGTCGCCGCTGCTGGCGGTGGGTATCATGAACCTGCTGTTCACCCAGTGGATTCCGCAGTGGTATGGCAAAACCCACAGCCTCGCGCTGGCGGGCATGGCCACGCCAGTGACCACGGACATCGCCAAACTCACGGCGATCTGGGCGGTACAGGCGGCGCTGCTGGTGGGAATCGTGATGGTGCTGGCGTTCGGCTTCACGGCGATTCGCAGCAAACTCGCCGAAGGCAGCAAAAGCGCGGTCAGCGGCGCATTGCTGGCGGCGATGAACACCGCTTCGGAATACGGTTTCGGCGCGGTGATCGCCTCATTACCGGGCTTTCTGGTGCTGGCCGACTGGCTCAAGCAAATCCCCAATCCGCTGGTCAACGAAGCGATCACCGTGACTTTACTCGCCGGTATCACCGGTTCCGCCTCGGGCGGCATGAGCATTGCGCTGGCGGCGATGTCCGAGCAGTTCATCGCGGCGGCGCATGCGGCGAATATTCCGCTGGAAGTGCTGCACCGCGTGGCAGCCATGGCCAGCGGCGGCATGGACACCCTGCCGCACAACGGCGCGGTGATCACCCTGCTGGCGGTCACCGGCCTGACCCACCGTGAAGCCTACAAAGACATTTTCTGTATTACGCTGATCAAGACCCTGGCGGTCTTCGTCGTGATCGGCACTTTCTACGCCACTGGCATTGTGTGAGGTATTGATGACCACTCTTTCCGGCAAGACCGCACTGGTTACCGGCTCCACCAGCGGCATCGGCCTGGGCATCGCCCTGAGCCTGGCCAAGGCCGGCGCCAACCTGATCCTCAACGGTTTCGGCGATGCGTCGAGCGTGATCGCCGAAGTCGGCCAGTTCGGCGGCAAGGTCGGCCATCACCCGGCGGACGTCAGCGACCCGGCACAGATTGCCGAGATGATCGCTTACGCCGAACGCGAATTCGGCGGCGTCGACATTCTGGTGAACAACGCGGGCATTCAGCATGTGGCTGCGGTGGAGGAGTTCCCGGTGGAGCGCTGGGACTCGATCATCGCGATCAACCTGTCGTCGGTGTTCCACAGCACCCGCCTGAGCCTGCCGGGGATGCGCGCCAAGGGCTGGGGACGGATCGTCAACATTGCCTCAGTGCACGGTCAGGTCGGTTCGACCGGCAAGGCGGCGTATGTCGCGGCCAAGCACGGGGTGATCGGTTTGACCAAAGTGGTCGGCCTGGAAACGGCCACCAGCAACGTCACCTGCAACGCGATCTGCCCGGGCTGGGTGCTGACGCCGCTGGTGCAGAAGCAGATCGACGACCGTGCGGCCAAAGGTGTCGACCCGCAGCAGGCACAGCATGATTTGTTGGCGGAGAAACAGCCGTCGCTGGAATTCGTCACGCCGCAGCATCTGGGGGAGCTGGTGCTGTTTTTATGCAGCGAGGCAGGTAGTCAGGTACGGGGGGCGGCGTGGAATATTGATGGGGGGTGGTTGGCGCAATAACCAACGAGACCGCGTTATCGTTCATCGCGGGCAAGCCTCGCTCCCACAGGTTTTGTGTTGATCGCAGATGTTGTGGCAACCACCAGACCTGTGGGAGCGTGGCTTGCCCGCGAAGGGGTCTGAAGATAAAACAAGAGGCACACCAATGTCCGACATTCTCTGGCAACCCGATGCCGAGCGTATCGCCCGATCGCGCATGGATCAGTTCCGACGCGACATCAATCAGCGGCATGGTCTGGCCTTGAGCAGCTACGCCGACCTGCACCGCTGGAGCGTCGAACAACGCGAGGCGTTCTGGCAGGCGATCGTCGATTTTTTCGACATTCGCTTTCACAGCCAGCCCGACGCCGTGCTGCGTGAAGGCGCGCACATGCCCAGCGCCGAGTGGTTTCCCGGCGCGACCCTGAACTTTGCCGAACACCTGCTGCGCCGCCGTGACGATGCCGTCGCGGTGATTGCCGTGGCGGAAAACGGTCAGCGCGAGCAACTGACCTGGGCCGAACTGGCCGCGCAAGTCAGCGGTTTTCAAGCCAGCCTGCAAGCCGCGGGTGTCGGCCTCGGTGACCGCGTGGCGGCGTGCATGCCCAATACCTGGCAGACCCTGGTGGCAATGCTCGCAACCACCAGCCTCGGCGCGATCTGGTCGTGCTCGTCGCCGGACTTCGGCACCCACGGGGTGATCGACCGCTTCGGCCAGATCGAACCCAAAGTGCTGATCACCTGCGCCGGCTACCGCTACGCCGGCAAAGACATCGACCAGACCGGCAAGCTCAACGAAATCCTTGCGCAACTGCCATCGCTGCAACAGTTGATCATCGTGCCCTACGCCCGCGAACAGACGCGCACCGAGGATTACCGCAGTCGTGCCAACGTGACCTTGTGGGACGACTTTTACGAACCCGGTGGCAAACCGCAATTTGTCCCGGTGCCGTTCCATCATCCGCTGTACGTGCTGTATTCCAGCGGCACCACCGGCGTGCCGAAATGCATCGTGCACAGCACCGGCGGTGTGCTGCTGCAGCATGTAAAGGAGCACGGCCTGCATGTCGATCTCGGCCCCGGCGAGCGCTTGTTCTACTACACCACGTGCGGCTGGATGATGTGGAACTGGCTGGTCTCGGCCCTCGCGGTCGGCAGTGCAATCGTGCTGTACGACGGCTCGCCGTTTCATCCGGATCACCAACGCCTGCTCGACCTGATCGACGATGAACGCATCAGCGTGTTCGGCACCAGTCCGAAGTTCCTTGCGACACTGGAAAGCAGCGGCGCCAAACCCGCGCAAAGCCATGATCTGAGCAGCCTGAAGACCTTGCTTTGCACCGGTTCGGCGCTGTCGCCGCAGAGTTACGATTTCGTTTATCGCGACTTCAAGCGCGATCTGTGCCTGGCGTCGATGTCGGGCGGCACCGATGTGGTCTCATGTTTCGTCAACGGCAACCCGCTGTCGGCAGTGCGGCGCGGCGAAATCATGGGCAAGAGCCTGGGCATGGCGGTTGAAGTCTGGAATGACGCAGGTGTGGCGGTGGTCGGCGAGAAAGGCGAACTTGTCTGTACCCGGCATTTTCCGGCGATGCCCATCGGGCTTTGGCACGACGAGGATGGCGAAAAGCTGCGCAAATCCTATTTCAGTCTGTTCCCCGGTGTCTGGGCGCAGGGCGACTACGCCGAGCAATTGCCCCACGGCGGGATGCTGATCCACGGCCGCTCCGACGCGGTGCTGAATCCTGGCGGTGTGCGCATCGGCACGGCGGAAATCTACCGTCAGGTGGAAAAAGTCCCGCAGGTGCTGGACAGCGTGGCCATCGGGCAGCAATGGCAGGACGATGTGCGCGTGGTGCTGTTCGTGCGTCTGCAGGAGGGCGTGACGCTGGATGAGCCACTGCAACAGCAGATCCGCCAGGTGATCCGCGCCAACACCACGCCGCGCCATGTGCCGGCGAAGATCGTCGCGGTCAGCGACATTCCGCGCACCATCAGCGGCAAAGTGGTCGAACTCGCCGTGCGCAATGTGGTGCATGGCGAGCCGGTGAAGAACACCGATGCGCTGGCCAATCCCGAGGCGCTGGAGCAGTTTCGGGATCTCCCGGAGCTGGCGGATTAACCCGCCATCCCTTGTGTGGGAGCGGGCTTGCTCGCGAAAGCGGTGTATCAGTAAGCGATGATGTCGGCTGACACTCCGCTTTCGCGAGCAAGCCCGCTCCCACAAGGGTGAGGTGTCAGTCCATCAGGCCCCATTCGCCCGATGCCGATGGTGCCGGCGCCGGCCCTGCTTCGGCATGCAGCTTCAGGCGCAGGCGCAGGTTGTTTTGTGAATCGGCATGCTTGAGCGCCTCGTCTTCGCTGATCACCCCGTCCACCACCAGCGCGTACAGCGCTGCATCGAACGTCTGCATGCCGAGCTCGGCGGATTTTTCCATGATGCCCTTGAGTTCGCCCAGTTCATTGCGGCGGATCAGGTCGCCGACGGTCGGCGTGCCCAGCATCACTTCCACCGCCGCGCGCCGCTGCCCGTCCAGCGTACGCACCAGCCGTTGCGAGACAAACGCCTTGAGATTGTTGCCCAGCGCATGCAGCAGTTGCGGGCGGCGCTCTTCGGTGAACAGATTGACGATGCGCTCCAGCGCCTGATTGGCGTTGTGCGCGTGCAGCGTCGACAGCACCAGATGCCCGGTGTCGGCGAACGCCAGCGCATGCTCCATGGTTTCGCGGTCGCGGATTTCGCCGATCAGCACCACGTCCGGGGCCTGGCGCAGGGTGTTTTTCAGCGCGGCCTGAAAACTGCGGGTGTCGACCCCGACTTCGCGCTGATTGATGATCGAGCGCTGGTGGCGATGGATATACTCCACCGGGTCTTCGATGGTGATGATGTGCCCGCTGCTGTGCCGGTTGCGGTGATCGATCAGCGCCGCCAGCGAAGTGGATTTGCCCGAATCGGTAGCGCCGACAAACAGGATCAGCCCTTGCTTGAGCATCACCGTTTCCAGCAGCACCGGCGGCAGCTTCAGGTCTTCGAAGCGCGGGATATCGAGTTTGACGTTGCGGATCACGATCGACACGTCGTTGCGTTGTTTGAAGATATTCACCCGAAAGCGCCCGACCCCGGTGCGCGAAATTGCCAGGTTCATCTCCAGATCCCGATCGAACTCGCGCCGTTGCTCGGCGTCCATCAGGGAGTGGGCGATGGCCTGGACTTCGCCGGGCTTGAACGGACGGTCGCCGAACGGCGTCAGCACCCCGTCGATGCGCGCACTCGGTGGCGCCCCGGTGGACAGGAACAGGTCGGAGCCGTGCTGGCTCGACAGGCGGATCAACAGTGCATCGATTTCCATGGCAAAAAGCACCCGCGCAGCATTCAATGAACAGAAATGAACCCGTGTCGTGACGTAACAGGCCATACAGCGTCTACCGCAAGTGCAAGAATAGTAGACGCCGCCGCACTGACCGATGCTCAGGATAGACGTGATGAACGCAACTCCCACCCCCGATGACGCGCAAGCCCTGATCGCCCGCACCGACTGGAGTCGCACGCCGTTGGGCGCCGCCGGCACCTGGCCGCAAAGCCTGCGCACCGCGGTGGATATCGTGATTCATTCGCCGATGCCGATGCTGCTGTTGTGGGGGCCGCAGCTCACGCAGATCTACAACAACGGCTTTGCGATGCTCGCCGGGAGCAAGCATCCACACGCTTTCGGACAGCCGGCGCACCTTATATGGCCGGAACTTCAGGACTTTACCGACCCGATTTATCGAGCCGTCCTACAAGGCCAGGTGCGCACCTACAGCGAACGGCGCTTTACCCTGCAACGCGAAGGCAAGGAATCCGACTTCTGGCTGGACCTGACCTACAGCCCGATCCGCGACGAGAACGCGCAGGTGGCCGGTATTCTGGTCACCGCCATCGAAACCAACGAACGCCGGCGCATCGCCCTCGAACTGCAGCGGCGCTCGGAAGAAAGCCTCAAGGCCCAGCGCGACACCGAAGAGCGCCTGCAACTGGCGCTGGCCGCCACCGACGCGGTGGGCACCTGGGATTGGGACATTGGCGAAGACCGCTTCATCGCCGATGCGCATTTCGCCCAACTGCACGGCGTCGATCCGGCGCAGGCCAGTCAGTTGCCGATCACTGAATACCTGCAAGGCGTGCACCCCGAAGATCGCGCGCTGATCGCCCGCAGCATCAAACATTGCATCACCCACGGCACCGAGTACGCCGAGGAATATCGCCTGCTGCGCGCCGACGGCGAGCTGCGTTGGGTGTTCGCGCGGGGCCGCTGCTACAAGGATCACCACGGCCGGCCGATGCGTTTTCTTGGCGCGGCGCTGGACCTGACCGAGCGCAAACACACCGAGCAGGCGCTGCGCCAGAGCCAGACCGAGTTGCAGCTGATCATCAACGCAATGCCGATCCTCATCAGTTACGTCGACCATGAGCAACGCTTTCGCCTGAACAACGCCGCTTACCTGGACTGGTACGGACTGACCCCGCAGGAACTCTATGGCCGCACCATTCGCGAGGTGATCGGCGAAGAAGCCTACTTCCTGCGCGCCCCCTACATTGCCGAAGCACTGGCCGGACGGCCCTGCTCGTTCAGCCTGTACACCCCGCATCGCGACGGCAGCAATCGTCACGCGCTGATGAATTACCTGCCGCGCCTCGGCCCCGATGGCGCGGTCAATGGCTTCTATATTTTCGTGATCGACGAGAGCGAACGGAAAAAGACCGAAGAAGCCCTGCGCGATCTCAATGAAACCCTGGAAGAACGGGTCAGCGCCCGCACCGAACAACTGGCCCAGGCCAATCAGCGCCTGCAGAACGAGATGTTCGAACGTGAGCGCGCCGAGGATGCGCTGCGCCACGCGCAGAAAATGGAAGCGGTCGGCCAGCTTACCGGCGGGATCGCCCACGACTTCAACAACATGCTCACCGGGATCATCGGCAGCCTCGACCTGATGCAGCGCTACATCGCCGACGGTCGAGCCAATGAGATCGGGCGCTTTGCCGACGCGGCGGTATCATCGGCCAATCGCGCCGCCGCCCTGACCCATCGCCTGCTGGCGTTCTCCCGGCGCCAGTCGCTGGACCGCAAGACCCTCGACGTCAACGAGCTGATTCATTCGCTGGAGGATTTGATCCGCCGCACCAAAGGCGATCCGATCGGCCTGACCCTGCGCCTGGCCGACGCCGTATGGCCGATCAGCACCGACGTCAGCCAACTGGAAAATGCCCTGCTCAATCTGGTGATCAACGCCCGCGATGCGATGCCCAACGGCGGCGAGCTGCTGATCGAAACCGCCAACGTCTACCTCGATGGCAGCGACATCACCACCCTCGAACCGGTCAAGGCCGGCGACTACCTGATGCTGGCGGTCAGCGACAACGGCACCGGCATGACCCCTTCGGTGCGGGCCAAGGCCTTCGATCCGTTCTTCACCACCAAACCGATCGGCCAGGGCACCGGGCTGGGGCTGTCGATGATCTATGGCTTTGCCCAGCAGTCCGGCGGCCATGTCAGCCTCGACAGCCTGCCGGATCAGGGCACCTGCGTGCGTTTGTACCTGCCGCGCCTGAACCTGCTGGAACCGGAACGCCCAGCGGTGGAAACCGTCAGCGCTACGCCAACAGCGACCTCCGGGGAAACCGTGGTGGTGGTCGAAGATGACCCGGCGGTGCGCATGCTGGTTCTCGACCTGCTCAAGGAGCTGGGTTACCTCGCCCACGAAGCCGCCGACGCCAGCGCCGCCCTGCCCCTGCTGGAATCGGCAATGCGCGTGGACCTGCTGGTGACCGACGTCGGCCTGCCGGGCATGAACGGCCGGCAACTGGCGGAGATCGCCCGCCAGCATCGTCCGGGCCTGAAAGTGCTGTTCATGACCGGTTACGCGCAGAAAGCCGCCGAGCGCCAAGGCTTTCTCGAGGAGGGCATGGACATGGTCGCCAAGCCGTTCACTATTGAGCTGCTGGCGAACAAGATCCGCACGATGATCAACCAGACGCCGCCACTTGAGGCATAATCCCGCGCCCCGCCGTCACCCCGTTACAGGTATCGCACAATGAAAGCCCAAGCCCGCCACATTCTGGTGAAAACCGCCGAAGAGGCCGAACAGCTCAAACAACGCATTGCCAAAGGCGAAGCGTTCGATGTGCTGGCGAAGAAATTCTCCACCTGCCCGTCCGGCAAGCGCGGCGGCGATCTGGGTGAAGTGCGGCCGGGGCAGATGGTCGGCGCCATTGATGCGGTGATCTTCAAGAAACCGTTGCGCACGGTGCATGGGCCGATCAAGAGCAAGTTTGGTTATCACCTGGTGCAGGTGTTTTACCGCGATTGATGTGATTGGCGCACCTCCCCTGTAGGAGCTGCCGAAGGCTGCGATCTTTTGATTTTGTTTTTTAAGATCAAGATCAAAAGATCGCAGCCTGCGGCAGCTCCTACAGGGGTATGTCACGTTCTGGGGATCAGGGCGCCCGGAAACTGGATGACCCGGCTCGCTAGCAAATGCCCGGCCTGCGCCGCTTCAACCGGATTGCCCCCGAGTAACCGCCGCGCCAGATACGCCGCACTGAACGAATCTCCCGCCGCCGTGGTGTCCACGACCTTCTCGACCTTTTGCGCCGGCACTTCGAATGCCTCGCCATCACAGCGAATCAGACAGGCCTCAGCCCCGCGCTTGAGCACCACCTCCGGCGTGCCGAATACCGAGTAAGCGGCAAACAACTCCGCGCAATCGGCAAAGCCAAACAGCGCCTGCTCGTCGTCCACCGTCAGCAACGCCAGATCGACATAAGGCAACACGCTGCGATAGGCCGTACGCGCGTCTTCGACCGAGGCCCACAGGCGTGGTCGGTAGTTGTTGTCGAAGACGATGCGCGCATCACGCTGCCGCGCCTCGATCAGGGTCTGGATCAGTTTTGCCCGGCCCTGCGCACCGAGCACGGCCAAGGTGATACCGCTGAAATACAGCACATCGTAATCGGCCAGCGCCGCGAGAATCGGTGCGGCCGCCGGGGTGGTGAAGCAGTCGCGCACCGCCGCTTCGTTGCGCCAGTAGAGGAAACGCCGCTCACCGTTGGCATCGGTCTGGATGCAATACAAACCCGGCAGGCGACCGGGCAGACGTTGCACGAGTTCCAGGCCAATGCCTTCATCGGCCCAGCTCTGGCACATCGCATCGCTGAAACTGTCATCGCCGAGCGCGGTGACGTAGTCCACTTGCGCTTGATCGCCGAGGGCGCGGGACAGATACACCGCAGTGTTCAAGGTATCGCCGCCAAAACTCTGCTGCAGGCTGCCGTCGGCACGCTGCTGGAGTTCGATCATGCACTCGCCGATCAGGGCGATGCGCGGGGTGTTCGGGCCGAGGGGGCTGAGGGTGGTCATGGGTGGTGTCTCTGGTAGATCGATGGTGTTTGAGCTGGCCTCATCGCTGGCAAGCCAGCTCCCACACAGTCCTCACCGCTCATGAGATCCCTGTGGGAGCTGGCTTGCCAGCGATTGGCCGTAACTCGGTGTCAGGCCTTAGAAACAGGTCTCCATGCTCTCAACCACCGCCAGTTGCTCATCCACCAGCAACCCCACCCGCCACTTGTCGAAGGTCAGGCACGGATGCGAAGTGCCGAAAGCAATGATGTCGCCCACCCGCAACGCAACCCCCGGCGCCACCGTCATGAACGCATGCTGGTCCATCACCGCCGTCACCTTGCACGCGCCCACATCATCGCCCACCGCTGGCAGCACTCCGGCTTTGTAACGCAGCAACGGCACCGGCAAACCGGCATCGTAGGCCACATCGCGTTTGCCCAGGGCGATCACCGCAAAGCCCGGCTCCGGCAACGATTGCACATGCGCCCAGACTTCCAGCGCCGGACGCAGGCCTTCGTGCAAGTCGTTGCGACGGTCGAGCACGCAGCACTGCGCTTCCTTGTAGATGCCATGGTCGTGGGCCACATAGCTACCCGGGCGCAGTACGCTGAGGAAGCGCCCGCTGGCGTTCTGCGCTTCGAACGACTCGGCGATCAGGTCGTACCACGCCGAGCCCGAGGCGGTGATGATCGGCTTGGGAATGGCGAACGCGCCGCTGTCCTGCAACTGCACTGCCAGGCGCACCAGCGACGCGGCGAATTCGCGAATGCCGCTGACCGCATGATCGCCGTGGATCACCCCTTCGTAACCCTCGATGCCGGTCAGGGCCAGCGCCGGCTGCGCATTGATCGCCCGGGCCAGTTCGATGACTTCCTGTTCGCTGCGGCAACCGCAACGGCCGCCGACAACGCCGTACTCGATCATCACGTTCAGCTTGACCCCGCGCGAGGCGAAGTAGGCGCCGAGATCGGCGACGTTGTCCGGGTGATCGACCATGCAATAGAAATCGAACGCGGGGTCCGCCAGCAGATCGGCAATCAGCGCCATGTTCGGCGTGCCGACCAGTTGGTTGGCCATCAGCACCCGGCGCACGCCGTGGGCATAGGCGGCGCGGGTCTGCGTGGCGCTGGCCAGCGTGATGCCCCAGGCGCCGGCGTCGAGCTGACGTTTGAACAGCGCCGGGGTCATGCTGGTCTTGCCGTGTGGCGCCAGCTCCGCGCCGCTGGCACTGACGAACGTCTGCATCCAGCGAATGTTGTGCTCCAGCGCCTCGCGGTGCAGCACCAGCGCCGGCAGGCTGACGTCACGCACCAGCAGCGCGCCGACGGCGGCATCGCCCTTTTCTACAGCAGAATCGATGGCAGTGGTCATGGTCGAACTCCTCACTGTCGCGGCCGGCAGGCAGCCGCGGTTATTCGTTGATGCGCCGGGCGAGGCTGTTGGCGCTGTCGATCAGCACCCGGCGATAGGCGTCGTAATTGTTTTTCGCATCGGCCCGTGGGGCGACGATGCACAGGGTGCAGATGGCCACGCCGCTCGGATCTTTGACCGGGGCCGCGAAGCAATGGGTGAAGGTGTCGGCGACGCTGTCGAACGAGAAGAAACCGTCGCTGCCGGCCTGACGGATCTCCGCCAGAAAGCGCTGCAGCGGCAGGCGTTCGCCGTCGGGCAGGATGTAGTCGTCTTCGTCGATCAGGTCGATGATCTGTTGGTCGCTCAAATGCGCCAGCAGCAGGCGCCCGGACGCGGTCCACGGGATTGGCGCGTTTTCGCCGATGTCGGAAGAAATGCGGAAATGCCGCTCGCCCTCCTTCATCAGCGCCACCGTGTATTTGCGCCCGTTGAGCAGGCACATCTGCGCGGTTTCGCGGGTCTGGCTGACGATCTCCTGCAAGGCGTGATCGGCCTCGCGGCTAAGATCGAAATGGCGCAGGTGGGCCTGGCCGAGGAAGTACAACTGGCGACCGAGATAGACGTGACCGTCCTTGCCCACCGGCTCCAGAATCCGCCGTTCGAGCAGCGAAGCGACCAGCTCGTAGACCGTGGATTTCGGGCTGCCGATGCCGTTGGCGATGTCGTTCGGACGCAGCGGCTGGCCGATTTCCTTGAGAAAATCGAGGATATCGAACGCCCGGTCCAGACCACGGGCCCGGCGTTTGATGGTGTCTTCGGTCATGTCAGTGGTTCCCATAAAAGTTGCCGGAATGGTAACCGGGCCATCCTGTTGTGTCAGTGAGATTGCCACCCTCACCCCCCGCCCTCTCCCTTGGGAGAGGGTTAGGGTGAGGGGCTGAGGCCTAAGCAACGCAGCAATTTTCAAGCCTTCTTCTTGTAGGCAATGCAGTCGATCTCGACCTTGCAATCAACCATCATGCTCGCCTGCACACAGGCCCGTGCCGGGGCGTGTTCGGGTTTGAAGTACTCGCCGAAAACCTTGTTGAAGCTGCTGAAATCCCGCGGATCGTCCAGCCACACGCCGGCTCGCACCACGTCTTCGAGGCCATAACCGGCCTCTTCGAGAATCGCGATCAGATTCTTCATGGTCTGATGGGTCTGCTCGACGATACCGCCAACGATGATCTCGCCGTCCACCGCCGGCACCTGGCCGGACACGTGCAGCCAGCCATCCGCTTCAACGGCGCGGGCGAATGGACGGGGCTGGCCACCCGCTGCGGTGCTGCCGGTGCCGTAACGCGTAATGCTCATGGGTACTTCTCCTGATAACAAATCGAAAATTAAAACCGCGTGCTCTTGAGAAACTCGGCCAGACGCGGCGATTGCGGGCGTTCGAACAGTTCCTTGGGAGGCCCCTGCTCTTCGATCCGCCCCTGATTCATGAAAACGATCTTGTCCGAGACCTCGAAGGCAAAGCGCATCTCGTGGGTCACCAGCAACATGGTCATGCCGTCCTCGGCCAGGCCCTTGATCACGTTAAGCACCTCGCCGACCAGCTCCGGATCGAGGGCCGAAGTGACCTCGTCGAACAGCATCAGACTCGGGTTCATCGCAATCGCCCGGGCAATCGCCACGCGCTGTTGCTGGCCGCCGGACAACTGCCCGGGAAAGTGATTGCGCCGCTCCAGCAGCCCGACCCGCTCCAGCCATTTCTCGGCCAGCGCGACAGCCTGGTCCTTGTGCATCTTCTTCACCTTGAGCAAACCGAGGGTGACGTTCTGCAACGCGGTCAGGTGCGGGAACAGGTTGAATTGCTGGAAGGCCATGCCGGTCATTGCCCGGTGACGAGCGATGACTTTCTCGGCGTGGCGCACGCGTTTGCCGCCGACCTGGTCATAACCGATCGACTCGCCGTCGAGCAGGATCTGCCCGCCCTGGAACTCTTCGAGCATATTCACGCAGCGCAGCAGCGTGGTCTTGCCCGAGCCGCTGGAGCCGATCAGCGTCACGACGTTGCCACGCTGCATGCTCAGATCGACGCCCTTGAGCACTTCGACCGCGCCGTACTGTTTGTGCAGGCCACGGATATCCAGCAGCGGCTGGCCGTTGGCAACGTTGGAAACTTGAGCTTGAGTCATGGCAAGGCCACCCGCTTTTCAATGTGCCGGCCGAGTAATTCGATGCCGTAGTTGATGACGAAGAACAGAAAACCGGCGAACAGGTAGAACTCCAGGGTCATGAAGGTCCGGGCGATGATCTGTTGGGTGCTGAGTAGCAGTTCGGCGACGCCGATCACCGAGAGCAAGGTCGAGGCCTTGACGATTTCGGTGGACGAGTTGACCCAGGTCGGCAGGATTTGCCGCAACGCCTGGGGCAACAATACGTAGCCGAGGGATTGGTAGAACGTCAGGCCGATGGCCTTGCTGGCTTCCATCTGTCCGCGTGGCAATGCCTGCAGCGCGCCGCGGACAATCTCGGCAACGTGCGAGCCGCAGAACAGGGTCAGGCCCAAGGCACCGGCCTGAAATGCGCTGATTTGCCAGCCCAGTGCCGGCGCCATATAGAAGCAGGCCAGCACCAGCACAAACACGGGTGTGCCACGAATCAGGTCGACATAAAAGCGGAACGGCGCGCGCATCCAGAACCGGCCGTAAGTCAGCACCAGACCGGTGACGACGCCAAGCAGCGTGCCAAACAGAATCGCCAGCGCCGACACCTGCACACTGGTGAGAAAGCCTTGCAGCAATGTCTCGCGAGCGACCCACAACTCATGCAGCCAACTGGGGGATTGGTACATCGCAGCCTCCTATCGGCGGATCGCCAGACGCTGCTCGAGGTAGCGCAGCAGCATGGCAATGAAGTAACAGGCCGCGACGTACAACGCCGTGGTCACCAGCCAGGTTTCGATCACCCTGTAGCTCTCGACGTTGATCTTGCGCGCGTAATAAGTCAGCTCCGGCACCGCAATTGCGGCGGCCAGCGAGGTGTCCTTGAACAGCGAAATGAAGTTGTTCGACAGCGCCGGCAACACATTGCGCAACATCACTGGCACGGTCACGTAAGCCTTGACCTGCCACTCACCGAGACCGATCGCCAGCCCCGCTTCGCGCTGGCCCTTGGGGATGCTCAGCAAACCGCCACGGAACACTTCGGTCAGATAGGCCCCGGCGTACAACGACAGAGTGATGATGAACGACGGGATCTTGTCCAGACGAATCCCGAGGCTCGGCAAGGCAAAGTAGATCAACAGGATCAAAACCAGAATCGGCGTGTTACGCACCACCGTGACGTACACCGAGGCCAGCACCCGCAAGGCGCGATGCTTCGACAGCAAGGCAAACGCCATCAGCAGGCCGATCACGCAGCCGATGGCAATCGACACCAGCGCCAGTTCAAGACCCAGACCGAGCCCCGCCAGCAAGGTGTCGAAATCGCGCCACACGGCGGCAAAGTTCAACTGATAGTTCATGGTCAGCAGTACCTTGAGCGGGGCGATGTGGATCGCCCCACTCTCTCGGGATCATTTGAATTCGACAGGAAAACCGATCGCCGGCGACGGCAGGTCGACGCCGAACCACTGCTTGAACGACGCCGCGTAGGTCGGGAACTCAACGCCGGTCATGGCTTCATGCAAGGTGGTGTTGACGAAGTTCAGCCAGTCCTGATCGCCGCGTTTGACTGCGCAGGCGTAGGTCTGCGGGCTCCAGGCGTAGCTCGGGCTGCGGTAGCGCCCAGGGTTCTGCACCATCAGGTATTTGACCGACGACTGATCGGTGGCGGCGGCATCGGCGCGGCCGGAGTTCACCGCCTGATACATCAGATCGACGCTGTCGTACTGATCGACCTTGGCCTTGGGCAACGCTTGATGCACCAGTTCTTCGGCATAAACGTTCTGCAGGACGGCCACGGTAACGCTGTCACCGGCGGCCTGCAGATCCTCGATTTCCTTGTACTTGCTGTTGGCCGGCAGCAGCAGGCCGACGCCTTCGCGGTAGTACGGCAGGGTGAACGCCACTTGCTGCGCGCGGCTGGCGGTGACGGTGATGAACTGGCAGCTCATGTCGACCTTGTCGGTCAGCAGATTGGGAATCCGCGCATCGGATGACTGCACCACGAACTCGACTTTGTTCGGGTCATTGAACAGCCCCTTGGCCACCATCCTGGCGATGTCGATATCGAAGCCCTGCAACTTGCCATCGGCACCTTGAAAGTGCCACGGCGCGTTGGTGCTGCCGGTGCCGACAATCAGCTTGCCACGGGCCAGAACACTGTCGAGCTTGCTGTCAGCTGCCTGGGCCGCGCCCATCACAGCGGACGAAGCCGCAAGAACAAAAACACACGCTTTGAACAACGAAGGACGGCGATGCATGGCAAGCACTCCAGGATGATGTTTATTCCGCTATACCGGAATACGGTTTGTTACTGCGGAATAGACAGCAGAAAGTGTGCCACAGGAATCACGGGGAATCTGCACGAATCGGAAATGGTTTTGGAATCAACGGGATGCGGGAATTGCGAAGGAATGATGTTTGCGGGTCACAACATGGGTGACGCTACCGTAGGCTACAGGGTGCGAGTATCAGGTTCTCAATTGATGCATCGACGGACGAATTCGGTGCAATGAGGTTGGCGCTTGACGGTGCCCTTTCTCCATACCTATCGGCTAGCGGCGCTGTCATAGACTTCTCCCCGCTCTCTTCTCCCTACCGCAATCACCGTAACAACCAGGATTTCGTCCTTTACCCGGTAGACCAGTCTGTACCCAGCACTGCGAAGCTTGATTTTGTAGGCGTTTCCCAGCCCTCGAAGTCGATCGGCAGGAACATGAGGATTGACCAGACGTGTCGCGAGTTTCTTCTTGAACTGATCCTTTAGTGCTGAATCAAGCTTTTTCCATTCCTTCCAGGCTTTTTCGGAAAACTCCAGCTCATAGGTCATCTATAGAAACCTTGATGGTGGGATCGTTTTCTCGCTCCTTGCATAGTGCGATCAGCTCCAGATCCTCAAGGCGATTCATCATCGCTTCATATTCCTGTGCGGGAACACAGTAAAACGCTGGCTCATTTCGATTGAGGATTGCAACAGATTGGCCACCACCGGCGGCCACGGTACCCATGGGATTTCTTTTCAATTCAGAAATACTCGCAACGACATTGGAAAGAATTACGTGAGTCATGGTGGTGCTCCCTGGAGTGCTATTGATGGTGCTTAAAATAGCACTCCAAGACATCTTCGACGTGTCTCGCTGATCTCACTGACTCTTTAATGAGTGAAAAAAGGTACCACGTTGCGACATTCCATTATTCCGGGTTTGGTGTCGGGCCGGTCCTGGAAAAAAGTGGGAAAAGTCTCGCAAGCTCACAGACCACCTGTAATTTCTGACAGTAGACCAAGTCTCCGCACTCCCTTAGCGTCACCTAACCTTCGAGGTCGTTGAAAAGGAGTTTTCGATGAGTGCTGCCAATCCCATTTCCAATCTGGCCCCGGTCTACCGCAAAGCCCTTAAAACCTGGCGCCCGGTGATCATGTACTTCGGCAGCGAACACTGCCCCGCCTGCGAATGGGCCGGGCCGGTGTTTCGCGAGGTGGCCGAGGCCTATCGGCTGCGGGCGGACATCTACATGTTTTACACCGATCAGGTACCGCGCCTATGGTTGGTCACTGGCACGCCTACCGTGCTGTTCTGCCAGAACGGCAAGTTTCTGAAGAAGCTCAAAGGCATCGGCACGCCAGAAACGTTAAGAGAGGATTTCGCCAGACACGTTGGCAAGACCAAGGCACCGACCAAAGTCCGCAAGCCACGACACGACCTGGCCTGGCTTCGTCGCACATTGCGTAACCTTTGCACCGTTCCCCGTGCGCAGTCACGTCGACCCCACGCGATGTTCATGCAGGAGCTGCGGCACGCTGCGATCTTTTGATCTTGCTTTCAAAAATCAAAGTCAAAAGATCGCAGCGTGCCGCAGCTCCTACAGTGCTTATGCGGTATCGCGCACCAGCAACACTCGCGTTACCCGTCGCTCTTCCACCGCTGTCACCGTCATCTGCCAGCCTTCGTACTGCAGGCGATCGCCTTTCATCGGCAGTCGATCCAGCAGACTCATGACCAGTCCGGCCAGGGTCTGATAGTCCTCGGTCGGCTGCGCACCAAAGCCTGTGCGTTCACGCACGCGCATCAGGTTCAGCGCGCCGCTGACCACGAACCCGCCTTGTTCCTCGACCACGTCCGGACCTTCGACTTCGCTGGCATCGGGCAGCTCGCCGGCGATCGACTCAAGGATATCGGTCATGGTCAACACGCCGACGAAGTCACCGAACTCGTTGACCACGAAAGCAATGTGGGTCGAGGCCGCGCGCATCTGTTCCAGGACGTTGAGGATCGAATAACTGTCGAGCAGGTTGATGGTCTTGCGCGCCAGATGCTCAAGGTTCGGCTCGTTGCCGGCCAGATACTCCTTGAGCAGCTCTTTCTTGTGCACGAAGCCCAGCGGTTCATCCACCGCGCCATCGCGAATCAGCGGCAAGCGTGAGTAGGACGAGTGCATCAATTTTGTGCGAATCGTTTCGGCGTCGTCGGCCAGATCAATGGCGTCGACGTCCGCACGTACAGTCATCAGATTCCGAATCGGCCGCTCAGCCAATTGCAGCACGCCGCTGATCATCACTCGCTCACGCCGGTCGAACAGTTCCGCGCTCGGCGTCTCGCCGTCGTCCAGCAGATCGGAGATTTCCTCACCGACCTCTTCCGCCGCCAGCTTGCGCCCGCCGAGCAAGCGCATCACCGCATGTGCCGTGCGCTCACGGATCGGGCGCAGGCCTTGCATCGAACGTTTGCGCCGGGCGCGGGCGATCTGGTTGAACACCTCGATCAGGATCGAGAAACCAATGGCCGCATACAGATAACCTTTCGGAATGTGGAAGCCCAGACCTTCGGCGGTGAGGGCGAAACCGATCATCATCAGGAAGCCCAGACACAGCATGATCACCGTCGGGTGCGCATTGACGAAGCGGGTCAGCGGTTTGCTGGCCACGATCATCAGGCCGATGGAGATGATCACCGCGATCATCATCACCGCCAGCTCATCGACCATGCCGACCGCCGTGATTACCGCGTCCAGCGAGAACACCGCGTCGAGTACCACAATCTGCGCCACGATCGGCCAGAACAATGCGTAACCGGCATTGGTCGAGCGCTGGCCTACGTGGCCCTCAAGCCGTTCGTGCAATTCCATGGTGGCCTTGAACAACAGGAACACACCACCGAACAGCATGATCAGGTCGCGGCCGGAGAAGCTCTTGTCGAACACCTCGAACAACGGCTGCGTCAGGGTCACCAGCCAGGAAATACTCGCCAGCAGGCCCAGGCGCATGATCAACGCCAGCGACAGGCCGATGATCCGTGCGCGGTCGCGCTGATGCGGCGGCAGCTTGTCCGCGAGGATCGCAATGAACACCAGGTTGTCGATACCCAGCACCAGTTCCAGCACGATCAATGTCAACAAGCCTAACCAGGCCGTGGGATCCGCTAACCATTCCATAAACTATCTCGATCTCTCTTCAGTGAATTCAGGCTGCCGGACACGGCAAAGCGCAACGCGAAGGCTCTGAAGCCGCGCTGACAACGAAAGTCGGAAGTCGGAAAACCGGATATTGCGAGTGCGTCAAGACCGCGCCATGGCGCGAAGAGAAGGAACGACTGGGAGGCTCCAAGAGGGTGTTCATGCAAATCCTGAATGAAAAATGGCCTTGGAGCGTACAGGCTCAAGGCACATGTTCTACAGCGGCAAATCATTTCAAAATCTGTAAGAACGCAAAAAATGTGGGTTTTCTGATGGTCCTTTCGCGAGCAAGCCCGCTCCCACACTGGATCTTCAGCGCACCCAGAACCGGTGTCGGACGAATAATATCTGTGGGAGCGGGCTTGCTCGCGAAGAGGCCTTCAGACACAAAGCATCAGCGTCCGGCAAAACGCAACCGCGACAACTGGCGCAAATCCCCCTCCAGGTAGTAATCGTTGGTCCAGCTGTCATCCAGCGCCAACGGACTCACTTGCTTCAGTGCAAGCTGCCGGGCGAAATAACGAAAGCGGTAATGCTCATAGAAACGCAGCAATTCCAGGCCATAGCGATCAGCCAGATCGGTGTCACCGCGAATGATCAGGAAGTTCTCGTCGTTGCCGTTGCTCGCCGATTGGCTGAGGTTGTGGCTGCCGCTGATGATGGTCGGCGCAGCGCTGGTGAAGTCAGTGACCACCGCTTTGGTGTGCACCAGCAGATTGCCCTTCTGCCCCTTCATGTTTTCCTTCAGCCAGCCTTCCAGTCCGGTGTTGAGCAAAGCGGTGGCAGCGAATTCGGCGGTGCGATCGGCATGGAACCCGGTGATGCGGCTTGCGGTGTTTTGCAGGCCGTAACGCAGGATGTCGTCATGCGGCTTGCCCAGCAGCGCGTCGAGAATCGCGTCCGGTAGGCTGAACGCCGTGACGAACAGCACATCCCTTTTCGCCGCCTCGATGATCTCGACGAACTCGCGCAAATCAGCACCGCCGCTGCGTGGCGAGAACCCGGCGAACAGCGCTTGCCTCGGATCCAGCGGGTTATGTTCGTTGATCCAGCTGCGCGTCGCGCCGACATCGGCGGGGTTGGCCCAGACTTCTTCGAAGGTTTGCAGATAGCGCGCAGCAATCGTCACGTCCTCCAGGGTATGCACCACATTGGCCTGGCGATACACGCCATTGGCGGTGAAATTGGTACTGCCGCACAGCACCGCCTGCGGTTGCCGCTGGCCAGCGCCATCGACGCGGCTGAGAACAATGAACTTGTCGTGGAAGATCGCCGGGGTGACCCGACCACGCTTGTTCGCCGCCGGCAACTGCGCGAGATTGCTTTCATTCAGGATCGTGTCGGGGTCATCCGCTCGGGCGTGATACAGCACGCGCACTTGAACGCCACGGGCGAACGCGGCATTCACCGCATCGACAATCGTCTGCAACTGATATTCGTAGATCGCGATATCAAGTGCCCACTGCCCATCCACCGCGCGCTCGATGTAGCCGAGCAAACGCGCCAGCAGACCGTTCTCCAGCCACAGACGCGCCGCGTCGGGCCAGGCTTCGATCGGCAGCTTCTTGTTGGCGCTGATCTGTGCATCGAGATCGGGAAACTTGCGCTGGAAAGCCTGACTGGCGGCCACCGCGCGATTGAAAATCACGCTCTGATTGGCCGGATGGCCGTCATCGGAGATGATGCTCAGCTCCAGGGACTCGCCCAGCTGCGGCGCGTCCGCCGTACCGTAGGCCAGATGCACGCGATAGTGCATGGTCGTCCCCGGATTGACCGCGTAATCGGCCCAGCGAAATTTCTGCAACGGCGCTTTATCGCTGGGCGTGGCGTGGTATTGGGCAAAGGTGTGAGCCTTGCCGGGAAACGTCAGGCTGTTGAACAGAAAGCGCCAGGGTTGGCCGCCCTGCTGCTTTTCGATGGCAAAGCCGAGCAAGCCTTTGCGCCGGGGTTCGGCCAGATCCATGGCCAGCAGCACGCCGTTGGTACCGGCGTAGGCTTTGAGGCGAAAATCGTCCTGGGGATTGGCGACCAGTACCCGCATGATTCACTCCTTGTGATTGGGCTGGGGTGGAGCATAGAGCAGCGCTGCAATCTTTGGCGCTCGCCGCTTGCACCGAGGCGATATCTTCGCGAGCAAGCTCGCTCCCACAGATTGCGCGGTGATCACAAATCCTGTGGGAGCGGGCTTGCTCGCGAAAGCGGATGCTCAGAGGCACGGATGTCAGAGCGAAGTCAGATCATCAATATGCCGATATTCGGCATTCAGCGCTGCCGCCAATTCTCGCGCCCGGGCCAGACGGATCGGCCCCCGCTCAATGTCAATCAACAGCCCCGGACACGCCAGCGGCGGCATCGCCGGCAACGCCTTCAAACGCCCATCGGTGACCAGCAACAAGCGCTGCTGCTCGGCCGGAAAACGCTTTTGTCGCTGCACCAGCCAATGCTGCGCCTGCGCCAACGCCGCCAGCAACGGCGTGCCGCCGCCCGCGCCCAGCGCCTCCAGCCAGGTGCGCAAACCGCTCGACGCTTTCAAACCCTGCACTTGCCACTGCGGCGCACTGCCGCTGGCGGTCAGCAGCGCCAATCGCGCCCGCTGTCGATAGGCGTCATCGAACAGTTGCGCAAGCAAACCCTTGGCATCGCTCAGCGCCTGATGCCGGCGGGTCGAGGCCGAGGCGTCGACGATCACCAGCCACAATTCATGGGGAGAACGGGTGCGCAACTGGAATTGCAGATCGTCCAGGGTCTGCGGCCGACCGTTAAGCAGCGTGCCCGGCCAGTTCACCGCGCCGTTGTGCGCGGCGTGGCGCCGGCCCTGGCGTCCATGATCGAGGCGTCCGGCGCGGGGTCTGGCATTCGCCCCCACGTCGGATCGGGGACGAATGCCGGTTACTTTTTTGGCCAGCTCGGCACTTCGCGGCGGGCGCCGGTGGCCAGTGCCGGAGCCGGCATATCGCCCCACTGGCCCTGCCCCTCGCTCGGTTCAGCCTGGGCGCTGGCCGAGTTCTGTGCGGGTGGCTGAGGGCTTGACGACGACGGATCGCGACGACGATGACGCAGGGCAAATTCCGCCACCGCGTCGATGTCCTGCTCGGCAATCGCTTCAGCTCCACGCCACGCCGCATGGGCCCGCGCCGCGCGCAGCCAGACCAGATCGGCGCGCAAGCCATCGACGCCAGCGGCAAAGCAACGCTCGGTAATCAACGCCAGGGCGTCATCGTCCAATGGAATATTCGGCAAGGCCGTGCGCGCTCGCTCGCAACGTTCGCGCAGGGCTTGTTGCCGGGTTTCCCATTGCGCGCAGAACGCCTGCGGCTCGCTGTCGAAATCCAGCCGGCGGCGGATGATCTGCCCGCGCTCGGCCGGCGCGGTGTGGCCGCTGAGCGCAACGTTCAGGCCGAAACGGTCAAGCAGTTGCGGGCGCAGTTCGCCCTCTTCCGGGTTCATCGTGCCGATCAAGACGAAGCGCGCCGAATGCCGATGGGAGATACCGTCGCGCTCGATCAGGTTGGTGCCGCTGGCCGCGACATCGAGCAGCAGATCGACCAGATGATCGGGCAGCAGGTTCACTTCATCGACATACAGCACGCCGCCGTCAGCCTTGGCCAGCACGCCGGGAGAAAATTGCGCCCGGCCTTCGCTCAGCGCGGCGTCGAGATCGAGGGTGCCAACCAGACGTTCCTCGGTGGCACCCAGCGGCAGTGTGACGAACTGACCGCTCGCCAGCAGATCGGCGAGGCCACGGGCCAGCGTCGATTTGGCCATGCCACGCGGGCCTTCGATCAGTACACCACCGATTTTCGGGTCGATGGCGGTCAGGTACAGGGCGAGTTTCAGGTCATCGGCGCCGACCACGGCGGAGAGCGGGAAATGCGGGGTGTCGGTCATCTTCAATACTCGGTCATGGTCGGTGATCTATCGAAAAACGTCGGGAGCTAATCTGATGCCCTGTGGGAGTGGGCTTGCTCGCGAAGGCGTCGTGTCAGTCGATATACCTTTTACTGATACACCGCTTTCGCGAGCAAGCCCGCTCCCACAGGAGAACCGCGTCAAGTGTCTTCTTCTATATCCAGCAGCAGATTCTCCAGCGCCTCTTTATACACGCCCGGCTCCTGCCACATCCCGCGCTGTTGTGCTTCCAGCATGCGTTCGGTCATGTCGCGCAGCGCGGGCGGGTTATGCTCGCGAACAAAGTCACGGGTGGCCGGGTCGAGCAAATAGGCATCGGCGAGCAACGCATATTGATGATCATCGATCAACTGCGTGGTGGCATCGAAAGCAAACAGGTTATCGACCGTCGCCGCCAGTTCGAACGCGCCTTTATAGCCGTGGCGTTTGACCCCGTCGATCCATTTCGGATTGGCCGCCCGCGAGCGGATCACCCGGTTCAGTTCTTCTTTCAGGGTGCGGATTTTCGGCAGGTCCGGCTGACTGTGATCGCCGTGATAACTGGCCGCTGCCTCGCCGCGCAGGGTTTCCACCGCCGCGAGCATGCCACCCTGGAACTGGTAATAGTCGTTGGAATCGAGCAGGTCATGCTCGCGATTGTCCTGATTCTGCAGCACCGCCTGCACCTGACTCAGGCGCTGGACGAACTGTTCGCGCGCGGCGGTGCCCTCGTCCGCGCCGCCGTAAGCGTAGGCGCCCCAATTCAGGTAGACCTCGGCCAGATCCTCGCGGGTCTGCCACAGACGCCCGTCGATGGCGCCCTGCACACCCGCCCCGTACGCCCCGGGTTTGGCGCCGAAAATTCGCCAGCCGGCCTGACGTCGTGCGGCGTCTTCATCCAGCCCCGATTGCAACAGCGCCTCGCGCTCGGCCCGCACTTTCGCCGCCAGCGGATTGAGCTCGTCCGGCTCGTCCAGCGCCGCCACCGCTTGCACCGCAGCATCGAACAGGCGGATCAGGTTGGCAAAGGCATCGCGGAAGAATCCGGACACCCGCAGCGTGACATCGACCCGAGGCCGATCCAGCAGGCTCAGCGGCAGAATCTCGAAATCATCCACCCGCTGACTGCCGGTGGCCCACACCGGACGCACGCCCATCAGCGCCATGGCCTGGGCGATGTCGTCACCGCCGGTGCGCATGGTTGCCGTGCCCCACACCGACAGGCCGAGCTGGCGCAGGTGATCGCCGTGATCCTGCAAATGCCGCTCGAGAATCAGCGTGGCGGACTGGAAACCGATACGCCACGCGGTGGTGGTCGGCAGGTTGCGCACGTCCACCGAATAGAAGTTGCGCCCGGTGGGCAGCACGTCGAGACGGCCACGGCTGGGGGCGCCGCTTGGGCCGGCGGGGACGAAGCGGCCGTTCAGCGCATCGAGCAAGCCGCGCATTTCGGCGGGGCCGCAGGCATCGAGGCGTGGGGCGACGACCTCGCGCAGGGACTGGATGATCGTATTTACATCAGACCACCCCGATCCCTGTGGGAGCGAGCTTGCTCGCGAAAGCTGTGTGTCAGTGAATGAAGTGTTGGCTGACTCGCCGCCTTCGCGAGCAAGCCCGCTCCCACAGGGGGTATGCAGGGCTTGGGCGATCAGTTGCGTGGCAAACAATTCGAGGCGTTCGCGGGTATCGCCGGCGGTGCGCCAGACTTCGTCGCTGACTGAAACCAGCTCATCGGGACGCGGGCCGTTCCACGGATCAGCCAAGGCACAATCCAGCGGATCGAAACCGAGTTCGAACGCTTTGGCCAACGCACGTAGCAGACTCGACTGCGCGCCCTTGCCATCGCCACGCGGAATGCGCAGCAACGCCAGCAAGGTGTCGATGCGCAAACGCCCGCTCGGCGATTCGCCGAATATATGCAGGCCATCGCGTATCTGCGACTCCTTCAGATCACACAGATAAGTGTCCAGGCGCGGCAGCCAGATCGCCGCGTCGGCGTCGCTGTCCAGATCGGCATCGAGTTGCAGTTCGCGGTCGATTTGCGTTTCACGCACCAGTTGCAGGATGTCGCGCTGCAGCTCACGGGCGCGGCGCGGGTCGAGCAGTTGCGCTTCGTAATACTCGTCGGCCAGCAGCTCCAGATTGCGCAGCGGGCCGTAGGTTTCGGCGCGGGTCAGCGGCGGCATCAGGTGATCGATGATCACCGCTTGCGTACGTCGTTTGGCCTGGGCGCCCTCGCCCGGGTCGTTGACGATAAACGGATAAATGTTCGGCAGCGGCCCGAGCAGCGCATCCGGCCAGCAGTTTTCCGAGAGGCCGACGCCCTTGCCCGGCAGCCATTCGAGGTTGCCGTGTTTGCCGACGTGAATCACCGCGTGTGCGCCATAGGTTTCGCGCAGCCAGAAATAGAACGCCAGATAGCCGTGCGGTGGCACCAGATCCGGATCGTGATACACCGCGCTCGGATCGACCTGATAACCGCGCGCCGGCTGAATGCCGACGAAGGTCAGGCCGAAGCGCAGACCGGCAATCATCATCCGCCCGTCGCGGCACATCGGGTCGTTGTGCGGCGCGCCCCAACGTTCCAGCACCGCTTCGCGATTGGCCTGCGGCAGCGCATTGAACATCGCCAGATAGGCGTCCATCGCCAGGCTTTGCTGACACGGACGCAAATCGATGCTGTCGAGATCGTTGCTGACGCCGCCGAGCAGTTGCTGGATCAGCGCAGTGCCGCTGTCCGGCAACTCAGCCGTCACCGGAAAGCCTTCGGCCTGCAGCGCACGCAAGATGTTCAGCGCCGCTGCCGGGGTGTCGAGGCCAACGCCATTGCCGATACGGCCGTCGCGCGTCGGGTAGTTGGCGAGAATCAGCGCGATGCGTTTTTCCGCGTTGGGCAGGCGCGCCAGATCGCTCCAGCGCCGCGCCAGTTCGGCGACGAAATCCATGCGTTCGGGCTGCGCCCGGTAGCAGACCACATCGGACTGACTGCGCTCGCTGCGCCAGGCCAGATCCTTGAAGCTGATCGGCCGGCTGATGATGCGTCCGTCGAGCTCCGGCAAGGCAATGTGCATCGCCAGATCCCGAGGCCCGAGGCCCTGTTCGCTGGCGCGCCAGCCCGGTTCGTTGTCCTGGGCGCAGATCGCCTGAATCACCGGAATATCACGGCGGAACGGCCGCAGATGCGGCGCCTCCGGGCTGGACTGGGCGAACCCGGTGGTGTTGAGAATCAGCGCCGCCTCGACCGCGTCCAGCCAATCCTCGACCACGCTCAGGCAACCGGGCTCTTTGAGGCTGGCGACCGCGATCGGTAAGGGATTGAGCCGCGCGGCCTGCAAGCGCTGGCAGAACACATCGATGAACGCGGTGTTCGCCGCCTGCAAATGCGAGCGATAAAACAACACCGCCGCAACCGGCTGACCAGGCAGCCAATCGGCCTGCCAGTCGCTCAGTGCGGCGGTGTTTTTCTGTGGGTGGTAAATCGCCGTGCGCGGCAGCGCTTGCGGCTCGCCCCAAGCGTAGTCGCGCGCCAGCCAGCGATTGGCCAGGCAATGGAAAAAGTCCAGCGCGTTGCCCATGCCGCCCTGACGCAGAAACTGCCAGAGACGATCACGATCTGCGGCGGGCACCGTGCTGCGGTCGCTGAGTTCCGGATCGGGACGATCATCGCCCGGCACCAGAATCACCTGCACACCGCGCGCGGCCAGCTCCATCAACCGCTCGACGCCATAACGCCAATAAGCGATGCCGCCGTGCAGCGAGATCAGAATCACCTTGGCGTGGCGCAGCACCTCGTCGACATACAGATCGACCGAAGCGTGATTCTGCACCTGCATCGGGTTGGCCAGGCGCAGGCTCGGGTAATCCTCGGGCAACTGCTGCGCCGCTTCGGCGAGCAGCGCCAGACTGGAGTCGCCGCTGCACAGGATCACCAGCTCGGCGGGGGTTTGGCCAAGGTCGGCGATGTTGTCATCCGACACAAAACCGCCGGGCTGGGTCCTGAGCAGGTGCATGGTTTAAACGCTGAGCGCGGCGCGCAGTTGCGCTTCGAGTTGCGCGGCGTCGAGTTCCTGACCGATCAGCACCAGACGGGTGACGCGCGCCTCCTCGGCGCCCCACTGACGGTCGAAGTGCTTGTCGAAACGCGTGCCCACGCCTTGAATCAGCAGGCGCATCGGTTTGTTCGGGATCGCCGCGAAACCCTTCACACGCAGGATGCCGTGCTGTACCACCAGCTGCGTCAGCGCGTCGAGCAACAGGCTCTCATCGGCTTGCGGCAGTTCAATGGAGATCGAATCGAAGGCGTCGTGATCGTGGTCATCGTGATCGTCATCACCGTCGTGGTGGTGATCGTGATGGCTGTGGCGGCTGTCGATGTGTTCTTCGGAACCGGCACCGAGGCCGATCAGCACGTCGAGCGGCAGACGGCCGTTGCTGGCTTCGATGATTTTTACCGCCGGCGGCAGTTCTTCGGCGACTTCAGCACGTACGCGCGCCAGATCTTCCGGGCTGGTCTGGTCAGCCTTGTTGAGGATCACCAGGTCGGCGCTGGCCAGTTGGTCAGCGAACAGTTCGTGCAGCGGCGATTCGTGATCGAGGTTCGGGTCGAGTTTGCGCTGGGCATCGACCTGATCCGGGAAGGCGGCGAAGGTGCCAGCGGCCACCGCCGGGCTGTCGACCACGGTGATCACCGCATCAACGGTGCAGGCACTGCGGATTTCCGGCCACTGGAACGCTTGCACCAGCGGTTTTGGCAGGGCCAGGCCCGAGGTTTCGATGAGGATGTGATCGAGATCGCCGCGACGGGCGACCAGTTCGCGCATCACCGGGAAGAACTCTTCCTGAACCGTGCAGCACAGGCAGCCGTTGGCCAGTTCGTAGACGCGGCCGGTGGCTTCTTCTTCGGTGCAGCCGATGGTGCATTGCTTGAGAATTTCACCGTCGATACCCAGCTCGCCGAACTCGTTGACGATCACCGCGATACGGCGGCCCTGAGCGTTGTCGAGCATGTGCCGCAGCAAGGTGGTTTTGCCCGAGCCGAGGAAACCGGTGACGATGGTGACGGGGAGTTTGGCCAGTGTTTTCATCGGTATGCCTTTGGCAAAGCGGCGGGCATACGGGACGAGATCCGCTGCGAGCGTGCGCGCGGAAGAATTCGCCACCGGATCACCCCGCCCGGTTGTAGTGAGAAATCGGTCACGAGGCAGGTCTCCTGGCTGACGGTGTTCGGACCTTGGGCCCGGCATTCGCTGCGCCTTCCCGCTGGCTCTGGATTGAGCTGGCAGTGGCGTGGCAGCGAACATCACCGTTCACAGTTGCGGGGGCAGCCGCGGCTTTGACCGCGTTCCCTTCTTAGCTTCGGCATCGCCGAAGAACCTCGAAAGTGCAAGGCTACGCATCGTGTTGGGGTGGGTCAATGGGCTTTTGGGGTTGTTTGAGTTGGGGGCAGATCCGTTGCTGCGGGTGTCGCGGCTGGCGCTGAGTCCCTTTTTTGAAACGCCAAAAAGGATCAGTGGTTTTGGGTTTGTCTGGATTGGGGGCATATCCATTTCTTCGGGTGCTGCCGCTGGCGGTTTCGCTCTTACAGCGAGTCACCTTTTCCAGACGCCGAAAAGGTAACCCAAAAGGCTTGCCCCGGCGTACGGCACTTCGCTGAGGCTCAGTGTTCCCTCGCTACGGTGTCCATCAGGGGGCATCGCCTACGGTTTGCTTCGCTGCACCTCCTCTCGATGTATGCGGCTGCGCCGCACGGCGCTGCGCGCCTACCCCCTGATGGACACCTACGCTCGGCCTGCCGATGGGGCGGGAAGTCAAAAGCCAGATCAAGAGCCAAAGCCAAAGCCAAAGCCAAAGCAGATCAAAAGATCGCAGCCTTCGGCAGCTCCTACATGGGATGCGTTCAAAGAATTCGGTCGGCTGGCAGGCCGCCATCGCGAGCAGGCTCACTCCTACAGTTCAGATCGCGTGCAACCCATGCGGCGAAGCCGCCCCACTCAACAGGATGAGCGTTAGCTCGGCTGCGGCTTTTGATCTTGATCCACGGGCGACGTCGGGAGGCTGAGTGGAGGGATTGATCCGGGGGTGGGAGCGCAGCGACCGTTTGGCGCAGCCAAACACAGCGAGAGGAGGTGCAGCGAAGCAAACCGTAGGCGCTGCGCCCAGATCAATCCCGGAGCGAAGGGACCCCGAGCCCCAGCGAGCGGGCCGGACGTAGGAGCAAGCGTTTTTTTGCTTACTTTTTTTAGGCGTTTGTAAAAAAAGTGAGTCGCCGTAAGGGCGAAACCCTAAGTGGCCGTTACCGCAGCAACGGATATGCCCCCAATACAAGACAATACAACCCATCCAATTGACTCAAATCCCCAGCCCATGCTCTCCTACACAACTTGTTACGGGTGCCCTTCACAGGGTGAAACGGGAAACCGGTGAATCATGTGCTTTACTCAAAGCCATGTCAGTCCGGTGCTGCCCCCGCAACGGTAAGCGAGCGAAGCGTCAGATCCACTGTGCCGGTATGGCATGGGAAGGTGATGCTTGCAGGTCGGCCCCACGCCAACCCCTCGCGAGCCCGGAGACCGGCCCGCAACACACAGCGCGCACCTTGCGCCGCTGACCACGACAACCCGCGGTGGGCGGGCGCTGTTCGACCCCCTGCGTGCCTGACTCGCAGGGGTCTTCATGCGCTCCGTTTACCCGCTGACATTCCAGAGGGAAGCGCTATGTCGATCATCAGCAGCACCGGCAGCACCACCGCCAAAATTTCCAGCACCAGCACCTTGACCCAGCGCCTGACAGCGGCGATCTTCGCCTCGATCCTTGGTGCAGGCCTCGTCTACTTCGCCGGTTTCTCGCACATCGAAGCGGTGCACAACGCCGCCCACGATACCCGCCACAGCGCCGCGTTCCCGTGCCACTGAGACCTGCCGACATGATCAAGCGTATCGCGCAAACTGCAGGTTTCACCGGCCTGCTGGCCGCCCTGCTGCTGACCTTGCTGCAGAGCTTTTGGGTCTCTCCACTGATTCTGCAGGCCGAAACCTACGAGAAATCCGAACCGGTGGCGGTTCATGAACACGCCGCTGGCGTGGCTGCGCACAGCCACGACGCCGAGGCCTGGGAGCCGGAAAACGGCTGGCAGCGGGTGGTTTCGACCACTGGCGGCAATCTGGTGGTGGCGGTCGGTTTCGCGTTGATGCTCGCCGGTCTTTACACCCTGCGCGCCCCAACGAAAACCTCGCAGGGCCTGCTCTGGGGTCTGGCCGGATACGCGACTTTCGTCCTCGCCCCGACCCTCGGCCTGCCGCCTGAGCTGCCGGGCACTGCAGCGGCGGATCTGGCGTCGCGGCAGACGTGGTGGATCGGCACCGCCGCCTCTACCGCCGTCGGCCTGGCATTGATCGTGTTCAGCCGTCAATGGCTGATGAAGCTGCTGGGCGTGGCGATTCTGGCCGTGCCGCACGTGATTGGCGCTCCGCAACCGGAAGTGCATTCGATGCTCGCACCGCAAGCCCTGGAAGCGCAGTTCAAAATCGCTTCGCAGCTGACCAACGTGGCGTTCTGGCTGGCTTTGGGCCTGATCAGTGCCTGGTTGTTCCGCCGCAAGAACGATGGTCAATACCACGCATGACCGCTGACCGCGCAGCGCCGACCTTCGTGGTCGGCCTCGGCTGCCAGCGCGGCTGCCCGGTCAGTACCCTGCGCGCGCTGCTCGATCAGGCGTTGCAGGCGCATCGCATCGAGCTGCGAGCGATCAGAGCCTTGGCCAGCATCGATTTGAAGCGCGACGAGCCGGGCTTGCAGGAGCTCGCCGCGCAACTGGCGTTGCCGCTGCAGTATTTCAGCAGTGAACAACTGGCCAGCTATCAGCCACGCCTGAGTCATCAGTCACAGATTGCCTTCGAGCGCACCGGTTGCTATGGCGTGGCGGAAAGCGCGGCACTGGCGCTCGCCGAACAACTGATTCAAGCCCCGGCAAAACTGCTGATTCCCCGGCAAAAATACGCTCAGGCCACGCTGGCGTTGGCCGGTGCCGCGTAAAACCCCGATAATCACCCTGTTTGATCATGAGCAATCTTCATCTGAAGCACTGCCCTGCCCCGTTTTCCACAGGATTTATTCATGACTGTCTATTTCATCGGTGCCGGCCCCGGCGATCCGGAATTGATTACCGTCAAAGGCCAGCGGCTGATTCGCCGCTGCCCGGTGATCATCTACGCCGGCTCGCTGGTGCCGGCCGCCGTGCTTGAGGGGCATCAGGCCGAAACCGTGGTCAACAGCGCCGAATTGCACCTGGAGCAGATCATCGATTTGATCAAAACTGCCCACGGCAAAGGCCAGGATGTGGCACGGGTGCATTCGGGTGACCCGAGCCTGTATGGCGCGATTGGCGAGCAGATTCGTTATCTGCGCGAACTGGATATCCCTTTCGAAATCATCCCCGGCGTCACCGCCACCGCTGCCTGCGCAGCCTTGCTCGGCGCCGAACTGACCCTGCCGGATGTATCGCAAAGCGTGATTCTGACCCGTTACGCCGACAAGACCGCGATGCCCGTCGGCGAAGAGCTCGGCAGCCTGGCGCAGCATGGCGCGACCATGGCGATTCATCTGGGGGTCAACCATCTGCAGAAAATCATCGCCGAACTGCTGCCGCATTACGGCGCAGATTGCCCGATCGCGGTGATTCACCGGGCGACGTGGCCGGATCAGGATTGGGTGCTGGGGACACTGGAGGACATTGCCGCGAAGGTTGAGGCCAAAGGGTTTCGGCGTACGGCGTTGATTCTCGTGGGTCGGGTGCTGGGCAGTGAGGTGTTCAGCGAGTCGTCGCTGTATCGCGCGGGGCATGCGCATCTTTACCGGCCCTGAGTCGGAGGATTTTTGTGGCAAAGTGCAAAACCTGTGGCGAGGGGATTTATCCCCGATGAACTGCGCAGCAGTTGCTTTTTTGGGGCTGCTTCGCAACCCATCGGGGATAAATCCCCTCGCCACACAGTTGTCGCTCTGATTAATTCAGGGCATAAAAAAACGGCGCTCACGGACGCCGTTTTTCATATTCGCAGCGAACACCTTACTCAGTAGTAGGCGTTTTCTTTCTGCGTGTGGTCGGTCACGTCGCGGACGCCCTTGAGCTCGGGAATGCGCTCGAGCAAGGTGCGTTCGATGCCTTCCTTCAAGGTTACGTCGGCCTGGCCGCAGCCTTGGCAACCACCGCCGAACTGCAGCACGGCGATGCCGTCCTCGACCACATCGATCAGGCTGACCTGACCGCCGTGGCTGGCCAGCCCCGGGTTGATCTCGGTTTGCAGGTAGTAATTGATGCGCTCGTTGACCGGGCTGTCGGCGTTGACCATCGGCACTTTGGCGTTAGGCGCCTTGATGGTCAGCTGGCCGCCCATGCGGTCGGTGGCGTAATCGACGACGGCATCGTCAAGGAACGCTTCGCTGAACGAGTCGATGTAGGCAGTGAAGCTTTTCAGCCCCAGCGCGGTATCTTCTGGCTTTTCTTCGCCTGGCTTGCAGTAGGCAATGCAGGTTTCGGCGTACTGGGTGCCAGGCTGGGTGATGAAGACACGGATGCCGATGCCCGGGGTGTTCTGCTTGGAGAGCAGATCGGCCAGGTAATCGTGGGCGGCGTCGGTAATGGTAATAGCGGTCATGGAAACTCCTCGCAGGCTTGGGCGCAGTTTACGCCAATCGTTGCGCCGGACAAAGTCCTAGTATTTTTGTCGGGAAAGATTTTCCTCAGGCACGTCGTCGATTCGCGCCCTGAGCCAGCAACAACGACTGCGCTTTCCACCCATTACGAGCCGATACCTGTAGGAGCTGCGGCACGCTGCGATCTTTTGATCCTGTCGTTGGAAGATCAAAAGATCGCAGCCTCGTTGCACTCGACAGCTCCTACAGGGGTTTGCGGTGTTGCCTGGAGTTGGGACAGCACCCCCATAGCAAACGATCAAAGATTCTCGTAGCGGTTCATGTCCAGCACGGCCTCTTCCACCGGATCGGTTTCGTGGATGTACTGGCTCAAGTCGTGGAAATAGAACCAGAATTGCGGATGACTGCGGCGGATCCCCCAGCGTTCGACGATTCTCTCGAAACGTTCGGCGTCCTTGGCGCTCTCCATGGCATCGACAAACTCCGGCACTTGCCCGGCCGGAATGTTGAAGATGAAGTTCGGGTAACTGCTGAGCACGCCCGGGTAGAGGGTCAGGGTGTCGAGCCCCGGCTGATAGCGCCGGGATTCGCCCAACAGGAACGCCACGTTGCTGTGCGCGCGATTGCGCAGCAGGCTGTAGACCTCGCGTTTGCCGCTGCGGGTCTCGATGCGCAGCATGCTGGCCTCGGGCAATTGGTCGATGACCTTCAGCCCGGCTGCCGGGCGCGAGGTCAGGCGGCTCAGCGCCTGTTCGGCGTTTTGCAGCGCCGGGTCGATGTTGGGCCGCGAGCAATAGGCACCGTCACAACGGTTGATCGGGTCCGGCCGCGCATTAAGGTCGCCATAGCGCGCCAGCAGTTGCATGGCGAAGTCGTATTTCGGGTGTTTCGGATCGAGTTTCAGCCCGGTGGGCTTGTCGTCATCGATGGCCTCGTAATCGAGCCACATCTTGAACTGGCCGCCGTCCTGGTACCAGTCGTCGAGGTAATCCTCGCGAGAGTCGGCCGGCATCAGGCGCAGGAAGTTCTGCTCGGCGCCGTTGCGGATCAGGTCGAAATACAGGCGGGTCTGCGCCTGATGGGAGACGTTGCCGAACACATCGAAATTCACCGCCAACTGATAATAGGTGCGCTCCAGCAGCGGGTAGTCGAACAGCCACATGGTTTGCGGCACGTCGCCGATCAGGCCCTTGGTCACCGAGGCGCTGTCAAAGTGGCGGAAAATGCTCAGCAGCGCGTTGTCGTTACCGGCCCAGAGGGTCGACCAGCTTGGTGGCGGCTGATCGGCATAGCTGTCGCGGCGCAGCGCCTCGTACTCGTTACGCTTGTCGCGGTAGTTGATCCACAGGCTCAGCACGCTGCCAACGTCATCGTTCTGCCCCGGCATCGCCAGCAATGGCGTGGCTTGGCCGCGGTAGTTCGGATCGGTGATGTACAGATCGTGTTCCGGGGCCTGGAACAGCGCCCAGAAGTTGTCGCGGATCACGTCGGTGGCGATCTGTCCGCGGCACACCGGCCCGCGAATGAAGGTGCGCACGAAGTATTCGGCGTTATCCAGCATGAACTGGTACCGCGCCTGCGCCGGAATCGCCTCGAACGTGGCGAACGGGTTGGCCCGGCTCTGCGGCCCGTATCCCGGCAGCGCATTGACCTGCCAGTTGCCGCTGTAGAACAGGCTCTTGACCCGCGACATCTTCGCCGCGCTCAGCGGGTAGGTGATGTGGGTCTTGTGCACGATCACCCCTTGCACCGGCCACAGGCGGTAATACATCTGCGTGCCCGGGTCGTCATTCGGGCGCCGGGTAGCGATCAGGTCGATCGGCTGGCCGCTCGGCGTGCGCGACCGCACCCACTGGAAGAAATGCCCCGGCTCACCGTCCTTGAAATACAGATGCGCAAGGTACCAGTGCTCGAACAACCAGCGCCCGACCAGACTCTGCCGTGCGCCGGGGGCGTTGAGCAGGTTTTCCCACTGAAGGATCTGCACAGATTCTCTCGCGCTCGGCGCCAGCCCTTGCTCATCGATCGGCGCCCCGGACGCCAGCCAGCGTTGCAGGGTCTGATACTGCTGATCGGTGAGCCCGGTCACCGCCAGCGGCATGCCTTCTTTCGGGTGGGCGCCGGCGTAGCCTTCAAACTCGGCGGGCATTGCACACATGTTGTCCCGCTGCAGACCGAGAACGATGTCTGCCGGCAGTTTGGCATTCGGGGCCAGCGGGGTTTTGTGCCCCAGCTCCAGCATGCGCGCCATCAGCGCCGCCTGACTGCCCTGGGCGTCGAGCACCGAATAAAAGCCCTTCTGCTGCCAGGCGCGTTTGCCGAAAGCGTCGTAGAACAGTCGCGTAGTCGGCGCAGCCTGGGTGCGCTCGCCATCGTAGACCGGCATCTTGCTGGCGCCGCGCGCGGTACCTTCGGCGCTGCCCAGATTGAGCTGGCACGCCGAGTCATAGCAGGCGTGGCAGGCCACGCACTTCTCGGTAAAGATCGGCTGGATGTCGCGGCTATAAGAAATAGCCGACGAGTTCGAGGCTTCTTGAGCTCCCGCGCCAAAGCTTAAACACAGCAAGATAATGCTGATGACGCGGTGCGACATGCCCGTGATCCCGATGATTAAAAAAACGCCCGCGAGTCTACAGTATGACGTCCGTACCAACATGAATGATATTCATGGAAAAGCCCTGCATGCTCCAAAAGCGCACAGGTTTGTTATGATCCCGGCCCTTCGTAATGGTCTTTTCGAGTAGTCCAAATGTCCGATCGCAGCGTCCGCCTCCAAGCTCTCAAGCAAGCCCTCAAAGAGCGCATCCTGATTCTTGACGGCGGCATGGGCACGATGATCCAGAGCTACAAGCTCGAAGAGCAGGATTATCGCGGCAAACGCTTTGCGGACTGGCCAAGTGACGTCAAAGGCAACAACGACCTGTTGGTGCTCACCCGGCCGGACGTGATCGGCGGCATCGAAAAGGCTTATCTGGATGCCGGTGCCGATATTCTGGAAACCAACACATTCAACGCCACGCGGATTTCCATGGCCGATTACGGCATGGAAGAACTGGCGTACGAATTAAACGTAGAAGGCGCACGCCTGGCGCGCAAGGTGGCCGACGCCAAGACCGCCGAAAACCCGGCCAAGCCGCGTTTCGTCGCCGGCGTGCTCGGCCCGACCAGCCGCACCTGTTCGCTGTCGCCTGACGTCAACAATCCCGGCTACCGCAACGTCACCTTCGATGAACTGGTGGAGAACTACACCGAGGCCACCAAAGGCCTGATCGAGGGCGGCGTCGATCTGATCCTGATCGAAACCATTTTCGACACCCTCAACGCCAAAGCGGCGATCTTCGCCGTGCAAGGGGTGTTCGAAGAGCTGGGCTTCGAGCTGCCGATCATGATTTCCGGGACCATCACCGACGCCTCCGGGCGCACCCTGTCGGGCCAGACCACCGAAGCGTTCTGGAACTCCGTGGCCCACGCCAAACCGATTTCCGTCGGCCTCAACTGCGCGCTCGGCGCCAGCGAGTTGCGTCCGTATCTGGAAGAGCTGTCGAACAAGGCCAGCACCCACGTATCGGCGCACCCCAACGCCGGCCTGCCGAACGAATTCGGCGAGTACGACGAGCTGCCAGTGGACACCGCCAAGGTCATCGAAGAGTTCGCCCAGAGCGGTTTCCTGAATATCGTCGGCGGTTGCTGCGGTACCACCCCAGGGCACATCGAAGCCATCGCCAAAGCCGTGGCCGGTTACCCGCCGCGACAGATTCCGGAGATTCCCAAGGCCTGCCGCCTGTCGGGCCTGGAGCCGTTCACCATTGATCGCAACTCGCTGTTCGTCAACGTCGGCGAACGCACCAACATCACCGGCTCGGCCAAATTCGCCCGCCTGATCCGTGAAGACAATTACACCGAAGCGCTGGAAGTCGCTCTGCAGCAGGTCGAGGCCGGCGCGCAGGTGATCGACATCAACATGGACGAAGGGATGCTCGATTCGAAGAAGGCCATGGTCACCTTCCTCAATCTGATCGCCGGTGAACCGGACATCTCCCGCGTGCCGATCATGATCGACTCCTCGAAATGGGAAGTGATCGAAGCCGGCCTCAAGTGCATTCAGGGCAAGGGCATCGTCAACTCGATCAGCATGAAAGAAGGCGTCGAGCAGTTCATCCATCACGCCAGACTGTGCAAGCGTTATGGCGCGGCGGTGGTGGTAATGGCCTTCGACGAAGCCGGCCAGGCCGACACCGAAGCGCGCAAGAAAGAAATCTGCAAACGCTCCTACGACATTCTGGTCAACGAAGTCGGCTTCCCGCCGGAAGACATCATTTTCGACCCGAACATCTTCGCCGTCGCGACCGGCATCGAAGAACACAACAACTACGCGGTGGACTTCATCAACGCCTGCGCCTACATCCGCGACGAGCTGCCGTACGCGCTGAGTTCCGGTGGCGTGTCCAACGTGTCGTTCTCGTTCCGTGGCAACAACCCGGTGCGCGAAGCGATCCACTCGGTGTTCCTGCTGTACGCGATCCGCGCCGGCCTGACCATGGGCATCGTCAACGCCGGTCAACTGGAGATCTACGACCAGATCCCGCAAGAACTGCGCGACGCCGTTGAAGACGTGATCCTCAACCGCACCCCGGAAGGCACCGACGCCCTGCTCGCCATCGCCGACAAGTACAAGGGCGACGGCAGCGTCAAGGAAGCCGAGACCGAAGAGTGGCGCAACTGGGACGTCAACAAGCGTCTGGAACATGCGCTGGTCAAGGGCATCACCACCCACATCGTTGAAGACACCGAAGAGTCGCGCCAGTCGTTCGCGCGCCCGATCGAAGTCATCGAAGGCCCGTTGATGTCCGGCATGAACATCGTCGGTGACCTGTTCGGCGCCGGCAAAATGTTCCTGCCGCAGGTGGTGAAATCCGCCCGCGTAATGAAGCAGGCCGTAGCGCACCTGATCCCGTTCATCGAGCTGGAAAAAGGCGACAAGCCGGAAGCCAAGGGCAAGATCCTCATGGCCACGGTCAAGGGCGATGTGCATGACATCGGCAAGAACATCGTCGGCGTGGTGCTGGGCTGTAACGGCTACGACATCGTCGACCTCGGCGTGATGGTCCCGGCGGAAAAAATCCTCCAGGTCGCCAAAGAACAGAAGTGCGACATCATCGGTCTGTCCGGCCTGATCACGCCGTCGCTGGACGAGATGGTCCATGTTGCCCGCGAAATGCAGCGCCAGGATTTTCACCTGCCGCTGATGATCGGTGGCGCGACCACCTCCAAGGCGCACACTGCGGTGAAGATCGAGCCGAAGTACAGCAACGACGCGGTGGTCTACGTCACCGACGCCTCGCGCGCCGTGGGCGTGGCGACACAGTTGCTGTCCAAGGAACTCAAGGCCGGTTTCGTCGAGCGGACCCGCGAAGAGTACGTCGAAGTCCGCGAGCGCACCGCCAATCGCAGCGCCCGTACCGAACGCCTGAGCTACGCGGCGGCGATCGCCAAGAAGCCACAGTTCGACTGGGCCGGTTACACCCCGGTCAAACCGACCTTCACCGGCACTCGAGTGCTGGACGATATCGACCTCAACGTACTGGCCGAGTACATCGACTGGACGCCGTTTTTCATCTCCTGGGACCTGGCTGGCAAATTCCCGCGCATCCTCGAAGACGAGGTGGTCGGTGAAGCCGCCACCGCGCTGTACAAGGACGCCCGCGAAATGTTGACCAAACTGATCGACGAGAAGCTGATCAGCGCCCGCGCGGTGTTCGGCTTCTGGCCGGCCAACCAGGTGCATGACGACGACATTGAGCTGTACGGCGATGACGGCAGGCCAATGGCGCGCTTGCATCACCTGCGCCAGCAGATCATCAAGACCGACGGCAAACCGAACTTCTCGCTGGCCGACTTCGTCGCGCCGAAAGACAGCGAAGTGACCGACTACGTCGGCGGTTTCATTACCACCGCCGGCATCGGCGCCGAAGAAGTGGCCAAGGCCTACCAGGACGCCGGCGACGATTACAACTCGATCATGGTCAAGGCCCTCGCCGACCGCCTGGCCGAGGCTTGTGCCGAGTGGCTGCACCAGCAGGTGCGCAAAGAACACTGGGGTTATGCCAAGGATGAAGTGCTGGACAACGAAGCACTGATCAAAGAGCAGTACTCCGGTATCCGTCCGGCCCCGGGCTACCCGGCCTGCCCGGACCACACCGAAAAGGCCACGCTGTTCAAACTGCTCGATCCTGAAGCAGCAGAACTGCGCGCCGGACGCAGCGGTGTGTTCCTCACCGAGCATTACGCGATGTTCCCGGCAGCCGCCGTCAGCGGCTGGTACTTCGCCCATCCGCAGGCGCAATACTTTGCCGTGGGCAAGATCGACAAGGATCAGGTGCAGAGCTACACCTCGCGCAAGGGCCAGGATCTGAGCGTGACCGAGCGCTGGCTGGCGCCGAACCTGGGTTACGACAACTGACTCGAGCCTTGACCGATCACCTGCGACGCCGGACACACCGGCGTCGCAGAACGGGTCGTTATCGCTCAGGCGCCTGTCAGCTGTTTTGACGAACCGGGTACGGGCGCGTTATCGGCCGACGCGGTAATGCGCTGAATTTCCTCGCGGGTCAACTCGATCAGCTTCGCATTACGCGCCGCCGTGTGGTCGAACAACCGGCTCAGATACTCCGGATCATCGGCAGCCATCGCCTCATCCTCGCCCTCCTCCGCCAACGGTGCTTCGTCCAGCGCCCGGATCGCCTCAGGCTGCTGCTCCTTGAGAAAGTCCAACCAGTAATCACGCTGGATCAGGTCCTCCAGAAACCGGTCGGAGTGCTCGGCCCTGATCACCTCGGCCCGCGCGTCGCGCAATTGGTGCGGCGTCACACCCGAGGCAAACGACATGTTCTTCGGTTGGCCTGGCAGCTCCAGTCCGTCCTCCCAGCCCCCCGTCAAACCAATGCGATAACCCAGGCGCACTTCTGCTTCGTCGAAGCCACTGCGTGCAGAGGCGGCTTTCGCCAATTGATCCACCGTGTCCAGCCGGAACAGTTGCCGCGACAACGCCAGCAAAGCCTTGCCCCTGACCGCCGCCCGCCCTTCAGGCAGATCGAGCAAGGCATTGTGGGTAAACACTTTGCTCTCCAGACCACTGAAGGTGAGGATGCGCCCGTCGACACAGGTGCCGTGGGTCGTGGAACCGGCAAAGATGATTTCCCTCAGCTCAGTGTCGGCGGCAGCGGCCTCCATGACGCCCCACACCCGGCGGGTCAGGTCGGCATTGGCTACCCGGAACTCGCGAGTATCCTGCAACCGTTCAAGCAGGTGGAAAAATGCGCCGCTGTCCGGTTCAGCCGCCAGTTGGTCCCAGAGCCTGTCGCGGCCCGTGGCCTCTTCCGGGGGCAGATTGGCCAGCCATGGCGCTTTTTGCCCGGCATGCGCCTGTGCGTCCGGAAGCATTTCGTCGGACTCGATACTGTCGGTGGTTTCGGTAAGCCCGGAGGCCAGATCGTCGACCATCTCGTCAAGCTCGGATCGGCTGAGGCCCAGCACACGCTCGCGCCCGCTTGTCGCCTGATAGTCGCGCAGCCGCTCGAGTGCATCCTCGGCGAGATAGTAATTGTCCGTCAGATCGGTGCCGTCCAGCAGCCGCTGGTGGCCGCCGTCAAACAGTCCTTCGGGAATTGTAGTGATGTCGTTGCGGCTCAGATTCAACGTACGCAACTGTTCGGCATCGAGCGCACCGATCGGCCACTCGAAGAGGCTGTTGTTGCTCAGATCAAGCGTTTGCAGTGATTCGAAATAGTTGAGATCGAACGAGTCAAGGCTGTTGTAGCTCAGATCGAGCCAGCTCAAATGCCTGAGACCGGACAAGCTCTGGTACAAGGTCTGCGGATCGTAGAACCGATTGCTGGACAGCTCCAGGCGCTCGATGGCAGCCATGTGCATGATCGCTGGCGGCAATGTCTCCAGCTCGTTGCCATTGAGCGTCAGCGCTCGCGCCTGAGAGAAAACAGCGAGAAACCCGTCGGAGCCTTCGGCGGTGATTCGGGTGCCGGTCAGGTTCAGCGAGGTGACATGTGCGAAATCCGCGGGTAACGGCGGCAGGTCCCCGAGTTGCAGGCCATTGAGGTCCAGCACAACGTTCGCCGACTCCACCGCGCCGGGCAGTTTCGCCCGCCAGCAGCTGAGGATGCGCCATGCCGCCAGGCTGCGCTCTTGCGAAGAAATCACCCAACCGCTACCGCTGCTTTCGCGGGTATACAGCCAGCCATTCAAGCGCCGCACCAGCGTATCGAAGGTCTGGTTGCAGGCATTGATCCGCTCGGCGGTTTCAATCTCTGACAGCCCGCTGCGACGCAACTGCTCAATGGCCTCCAGTGCTTGTTCGTCGCTGAACCCCGGCTGCATACGCTGCAGTTGTCTGATCATCAATACCTGTCCTTCACCGGCCGGCGCCGACGGCAATGGCAGTAAATGCCGGGCAACCGAGGCACCATCTTCGGCGGGGGGAAATTCCGCCGGGACCGGCTCAGCGGCAAACGCTTGCAAAGCTCCATCCGGCAGGCCGATTTCAAGCTCGATCTGTTGCCGCGCCGCTTGCAGCGCTGCAGCTGCGTCCGGTGTGAGCGGCGCCCCTGTGAGGTTGGTGTGAATCAGCACCTTGCTCTGCAGCACGTTCGGCGGCAGAGCAGAAATCCTGCTGTCGCGCAGATCCAGCCAGGTCAACTGCTGCAACGTTTCAGCACCGGAAGGCCACACTTGCAGATTCGAGCCTTGCAG
The DNA here is from genome assembly GCF_054456575.1 of Pseudomonas sp. Eth.TT006. NCBI lineage: Bacteria > Pseudomonadati > Pseudomonadota > Gammaproteobacteria > Pseudomonadales > Pseudomonadaceae > Pseudomonas > Pseudomonas sp. Eth.TT006. The sequence continues at coordinate 131,719 of NZ_JBTJEN010000003.1, forward strand.
GTTCAGCGCCCTCAGGCGCGGCATGTCGCCCACCGCAAGCTCACTCAACGGATTGTTGCGCAGATCCAGATATTCAAGCGCTGGCAACGTCTCCAGAGACTGGCGCAATGCCTGCGAGTCAGCCAGCAGATTGCCCGCGAGATTGAGCCTGGAAAGCCGAGGCAATTGACCAGGAGCAATCGGACATTCGCCCAAGGCGTTGTCGCTCAAGTCGAGGTTTTGCAACTCGCTGAAGGCCTCGATAAAACGCCGTACCTGCGTGGCGCCTGCGCGCTGCCCTTGCAAGAGCAAATTGCGCACATGGGAAAATGCCTCGGGCGGCAGCGCCGGCAACTCACTGAACATCAATCCCGACAAATCCAGGGTCGAGGCACTGATGGTCGAGCCATAACGCTTGAACAACCCCTTGCGCCAGTTGGTTCTCAGGACTCGCGCCGCATTCAACCGATGGATCAGCTCCAGCATGTTTTCCTGGACGGGCCTCAGGCGGTGTGTCCACTCCAGCAACCGCCCGTCCACTGTTGCGAATTGCTCGCTCAAGGCTTCGATGGCAGTGAAACGTTGATCCGCATCGGTCCATTGCTGGAAGAACCGGCTCTGCACGTTCTCCAGCGATTCATTCACGCCATCGCACAGGCGCGTCAATTCACCGCGGCAATAATCGCGAACCATCACTTCCTGATCGATCAGATGCGCAGGCCGGGTCTTGACGTATTCGTACGCGCGCTTGAACGACTCGCGAGAAAAACGCGACCAGTCCAGCGACAGACCCGACCAGACTTTCTCATGCCCCCCGAGCAGTTCCGGGGGGACCGAACTGATCCCGGTATCTCTGAGGTTCAGGCGTTCAAGATCAGGCAGCTCAAGCACCCCGGTCGGCCAGTCGAGGAGCGAGTAGGCGACGATGTCCAGCCTGCGCAAATGCCGCATCCGGCTGACATCGAACGCGATCGGTTCATAGCTGGCCGAGCAGACGGTCAAGGCCTCGAGCCGGGTCAACTGGCTCAGGCGCTGCGGCATGGCGCTGGCAAAAGGGCTTGCGCTGTACAACGAAAGATCGGTCAGCTGCGGCATCTGCTGCAAAGCCAGCGGGAGATGACTGAACGATTCGCCAGTGGCATTGATGCGCAACGTCTGCAGGCTGGGAAACGCACCGAGCAGCACATCAGCGTTGGCATCGGTGATACAGCGCCCTCTCACGCTCAGGTCCCGTACATGGGAAAAGTCCGCCGGCAATGCCGGCAGGGGGTCGTCGCTGACGATGTCCAGACGCGCGGCGGCGGCGCGGAATTCGCTCAAGGGTGCCGAGCGCCAGCACTGCTTGAGGTTACGCACGACACCCGACTTGCCACCGATCAGAGAGGCCAGCACCGGCTCGGACGCTGCATCGCCTTCCCATTCGGCGAGCGTCGATTCAAGTGCCTGCCATTCACGCTGACGTCGCTGCAAAAGCTCATAGATCTGCGCATCGCTCTTGCCCGAGGCCATTTGCGTGAGAATGAAGCCACCGGCGTCTCGGTCGGTCAGCGCCGGATAGACATCCTGCACCCGCGTGACCAGCAACGGATTGACGCCTTGACCACGGCCACTGGCGTAGTAACCCAGCCTCCCGCCCGGCAAACGAGCCGGCGCTTTGAAGCCCTTGAACGCGCCATAGCGCTTGCCGGCCAGACGACTCAGTCCGCTGCGGTTGCGGGTGATCTGATCAAGCACCGCCTGACGCAAGCCAGCGCTTTGCCCGACATGGGGAACACCCAGTGCCTGGCGGGTTTCGTCGGGCAAGGCATGCATGAGCGAGGCGAAAAAATTATCGCCATGGCGCGGCTCACTGTTGAGCGCCTCGCCCTCTTCATTGAATGCCTGGAAGGATTGCCCCTGCCTGACCAGGTACTTGCGCTGCCCGGCCTGTTCATCGCCGACACTGTCGATCAAAGGCCCGTGGACGCTGCCCTCTCGTAGCTCCAGACGGATATCATCCGGCCATCCGGGCAGTTGCGCCAGCGCTCGCAGGGCCAGCCAATGGCTGTCGCCAGCGCTGCAATTTTCCATGTGCAGACCGGCCAGCGCATGATCGAACCGCCGCTGGCGCGCATATTCGCGGGATCGCTCGAGCAGTCTCAACGGCACATGCCGGCCTGATTCAAGACGGGCAAGTTCCTCGGCATTGGCCTCCAGCAGCACCCGCCTTGCGGCATCGCTGCCAAGTCCGGGGGTCATTCTCTGTAGCAGGGCAATTCGTGGATCTTTCGTCACGGGTTCGGCATACAGCTGTTCGAACAGGGCCGGTTGACGTGTTTTCAGAAAGTCGGCCAACAGCTTGCTGAAGGTCTGTGGTCGGGACTCGACCAGGCGGGCTGGCTCGGCGCCTAGCAGTCTGATCACTTGCGCCTCGTCGAGCTGCGCCAGGATCCGCGCCGGCATCTGCCCGCCGAGCACCTCGGCGCGGGTCAAGCGGACCGGTGCCTGGGCGCTGTCAGCGGGCAATGAGGAGTCGGTACCGTAACGCACGCTTTCACCGACAAGCTCCGGATCTTCGAACAGCTCCAGCACACGGCCATCGGGCCAGCCGGGCATCTCGTTCAGCAAGGGCAGCGTCAGCAGATATTGCTCATCCAGAGGCGCAGCGTGCTCGACCTGATCGATGATGCGTGCGACGCCCTGCTCTGTTTCGAACAGGCGCAGTGCGTCGGCCAATGGCAAGGGCGCCGGTGCGTTATCCAGATGCATCTGGCGCAAGGCGTCATCACTGACACCGCTGACATCGGCAATGTGCAGCAACTGTTCATCCGCGAAGGCTGCGGTCGAGTGCCCCATGCGTCGCAACAGTGTCAAACGGTCCCAGCTCTGCGGGCGCTCCAGAGTATGGCGCCAGGCGCCCAGACGGTTGTGTTCGAGCATTGGTCGATAGGCTCCAGCATCGCGCGGATGCAGGATGCGCCACTTGTTCGGGCGGTGGTCGAAAAACGTCTGGTAAACCTTGTTTTGCAGTCGAATATAGGTATTGCCGTTCAACCGGTGAATGCCCTGAATATCGGGGACCGATGTCGCGGGCAGCGTGACTGCGCTTTCATAAGCGGCCAGATCAGGCTTCCATAGCCGCAAGCCGCCATCCGGGCGTCTGACCTGTTCCAGTTCTTCGATCACGGGCTCAGCCTTGATCGCGCTCAGTTTGCCAAGGCCTATGCCGACACCGGCCATCACCCCGACCAGCGCCAGGTTTTCCGCGACATCGACCAGGTGCGCCTTGGCCGCCCGACGATCATGCTCGGACCACTCGATTGCACCCTCGAACGTCTCGTACAGCAATTGACCGGCCATGACGACCAGCATGACTTCGCCAAGCACCGGGACGAACATCGACACCAGATTCAAGGCGAGCATGCCGAATTCCAGCAGATGTTCGAGCTTCTGCGCGCGCGCCTTGGCGTCGGCATCCGCCGTCGGTACCGCGTGAGCGCGGGCGTCAGCCAGCAGTTTTGCGTGATGCTGTTCGTAAAGGTATTGCCACAGATCGGTATTGGCTGCCCAGATCCCGGCCACGTCCTTGCGGGTGACACCAAACGGATTGATGTACGGATCCGCCACGGGCTGGCGCTTGCCCTGTTCTGGCGGCGGTAATTCCTTGATGCCTGCTACCGTGGATATCGGCGGAATGATCTGCGCGGCCTTCACCCAGAGCGAATGCAACGGGTCGGACGGCGAATCCGCCGAAGGTTCGCTGAACTGGCTGAAGTAATAAGGCCGGTCGGCATACGCTACGAACTGGCTGAAGAAGCGCTGGTAAGTCGTCGTCCCGCTTGCGTCCGGCGAGACATCGGTGGCCGTGAACCTGTCCTTGAATAACGCCTGCATTTGCGCCCCTGAACAGCGCTTGAGCGGCTGCTGCGGATCATGGGGGATGTAGACGATGAACTCGTTGGTATATCGATAGCGCTCACTGATACTGAAGACGACACACCCGGTCATCCGCTTTTTCATCAGGCTCAGATCGCGAAACCACACCGGTTTGCCGTCCAGACGCGGATGCACTTCACCGTCGACTACCGACAGGAGCATGCGGTAGTCGTCCGGCTCGATGTCCTTTTTCAGCAAGGCCAGTTCGGCGGCGGCGCGCAGCGCGGCTTTCTGGCTGGCGATGAATTGCTCGCGCAAGGTATCCGGCGCCTGGAAAAACGCCTCCAGCCGCTCTTGATACCGGGCACCGACGTCAAGCGTACGGCACAGCGAGAGAAACTGGCTGACGGTGATGCCTGGCTGCACCGCCTGGAAAGTGCCGGGGGTCGAGGTTTCCTGGACGAACCCGGACTGCCGATGAAACGCACCGTCCTTGCATTCCGAGGCTTCAAAGTTGTGCAGCGCAGCCTGCAGCAGCGGCAGCTTCAGCACTTCAAAGGATGACACTTCGATTTCCAGCACGCCGATCGCCAACGGACGTCTGAGGCATAACAGAGTCTGGTTGACGTCGACTTCAACGTTGAACTGCTCTTTGAGTGCCTTGACCAGCAGCGCCTCGGCGAAGGCCTCGACGCTTTCCAGGCCGGCCATGGTTTTATCCAGTGCCGTCTGCGCGACGAAACCGGCAGTGATCTGCGCTTGCAGGGTCCGTTGCTGGTTGGCGGGCAACGTCTGGTACCACTCGGGCAATTGCGTAGCGGTGGCCTTCATGGCTACGCGCCTTGCCGGGACGGCGCCGACCAGCCAGGCCGGTGTCGTCCGGGCGAGATGCGTGCTGTGCAGACTGGCATTGGCGCTGATCGCGTCTTCGAAGCGTAGCGGCGTGCGAGGGGGCTGGGTGGACATCCTGTCTCTCCGGAAAAATGGGAAGACAGAAAACCACCTTCGTACAACTCGCCTGCGGTACATAGTTACGACATCGACGGCAGATTGTTACCAGTCACGTCGGCAGGCCGGCCCTGCACTGCGCCGCGAATTGACTATGCTTTGCACATACACTTTCAGACGGGGGATTTATGGACGATCCAGTCGACAACAAGCCGCCGAGCTTCTGGCAAATGCTGCACAGCGTGATGGCTGCGGCGTTCGGGGTACAAAGCGGGAAAAACCGGGCAAGGGATTTCACCCATGGCAAGCCCGGCCATTTCGTGATCCTGGGGATCGGCTTTACCGCCGTGTTCGCCCTGACCCTGTTTGCTATCGTCAAACTGGTGCTGCATTTCGCCGGGGTCTGACGGCGGTCAGTGCATCAGGGTCTGCAGCTCGAACGGGTAACGATACGAAGCCGGGCGGCCCCTGGCGGACAGCTGGCGAAAATTCACGCCATACCCTGACGTCGCGCCCATCGCCAGCATCTGCCGGGCATGCTCCTTGTCGATCAGTTGCAGCAGGGACAACTGCCGATCACGTCCGCCGTGCTGGTTCAGGTCGACGCCCTGATCGTAGTCATGCACTTCCACCAGCGCCCAGCCGCCGAGGGTGAAATGGCCGCCCACCAAGGCGCTCAAGCGTCCATCGACCACCGCCTGCAGGGCCTCGGACGAGGTATTGACCGCGCTGAACAGCACATTCTTGCCCGGCACCTTGCCCGCTTCGGTAAACGCGCGCATGGCGCCGAAGGCCATTTCATCGTTCGCCGACCACACCAGCGACACCTTCGGATAACGCCCGACCAGTTGCCGCGCCTGTTCATAGGCGCGCTGCCGGTTCCAGCCGCCGTACACCAGCTGCCGCAGCCGCACCTGCGGGTGTTCGGCGAGGGCGCGCTGCATGCCGCGCTCACGCAATTGCGCCGACGGCGTGATCTTCAGACCGGAGAAGGCCAGCACGTCGATCTGCTCGCCATGGGCAACGGGCGGATGCAGGCGAATCAGCTCCTTCATCATCAGATACCCGCCCTCCTCGTCATTGGGCACCAGGCTGCCGATGCGATCGGGGCGCTCGCCGACCAGCGCCTGCTGATCGGCGGTCAGCACCGCGTTGACCATGAACAGCTTGACCCCGCTGCCCTCGGCCAGACGCAGAATCTGCGGGGCAATGTACTGTTCGTTGACGAACATCAGGTAGTCGGGCCGTTCTGGCCCCTGCAGGGCGAGCCGCGCCTGAGCGACGGTGAGTTCGGGCTGGCGTCGGGAATAGAGAATCTGCAAGTCGATGCCCAGATCGCGGGCGGCGGCCTGCATGAATTGCGAATAGCTGACCCAGAACGCTTCCTGAGTCGAACCCGGATTGAGGAACAGCACCGATTCGGCGCGTACCGCAGACCCGCAAAGCGCACCGCACAGCAGGAGGCCGAGATGGAAAAACTTCAACATGAATGAGCCGGGCCCAAGGAAAAATGGCCGCGCATTATAGCCCCCGAATCGGTGGCTATTGACGCCTGATCCCGTTTTTTGTCCGACAATCGTCGGAAGCGGACCCGGATTGGTCGTTTACTGATGACTGACCCAGAATACCGCCGTCCCTACGACCAGAATGATCAGGAACAAAATGGCCCACGCATCGACACTGCTATCGCTTTTCTTTGCCTTGGTCGGGTTGCTCATTGCATCGCCTCTTGTCGGTTTTATCGGTGATTGCAGAAAGACTCGATCACAGTTAAGACGATGATTGTCCCCGCGACAAATGTGGGTTAATCGACAACCGTTCGCGTTAGGCGATTTGGTTCTTTACATATACTCAAACATCACTTTTGCGCATAACTGCAAACGGGTATATTGCCCCGGCTCCGTTAGGGAGTGCGCGGCCGTGCGCGCGTAATTGCCGAGGCACCATCGGACTCCAGCAAGCGAAAACGCAGCGTTTTCCGAGTAGCCCAAAGCCTGAGAACAGGACTTATATGTACGTATACGACGAGTACGATCAGCGGATCATCGAGGACCGCGTCAAGCAGTTCCGTGATCAGACCCGACGCTATCTGGCAGGTGAGCTGAGCGAAGAAGAATTCCGCCCCCTGCGCCTGCAAAATGGCCTGTACATCCAGCGTTTTGCGCCGATGTTGCGTGTGGCAGTGCCTTACGGCCAGCTGACCTCGCGTCAGGTGCGCATGATGGCCAAGATTGCCCGTGACTACGACAAGGGCTACGCCCACATCAGTACCCGGCAGAACGTGCAGTTCAACTGGCCGGCGGTGGAAGATATCCCGGACATCCTCGCGGAACTGGCCACCGTGCAGATGCACGCGATCCAGACCAGCGGCAACTGCCTGCGCAACGTCACCACCGACCAGTTCGCCGGTGTCGCAGCCGACGAGCTGATCGACCCGCGCCCATGGTGCGAAATCATCCGTCAGTGGACCACCTTCCACCCGGAATTCGCCTACCTGCCGCGCAAGTTCAAGATCGCCGTCAACGGTTCGACCGCTGACCGCGCAGCCATCGAAGTCCACGATATCGGCCTGGAGCCGATCCACAACGCCGCCGGCGAACTGGGTTTCCGCGTGCTGGTCGGCGGTGGCCTCGGCCGTACCCCGGTGGTCGGCGCGTTCATCAACGAGTTCCTGCCGTGGCAGGACCTGTTGAGCTACCTCGACGCCATCCTGCGTGTGTACAACCGCTATGGCCGTCGCGACAACAAATACAAGGCGCGGATCAAGATCCTCGTCAAAGCCCTGACCCCAGAAGTCTTCGCGCAGAAAGTCGATGCGGAGATGGAGCACCTGCGCGGTGGCCAGACCACGCTGACCGAAGCCGAACTGCATCGCGTCGCCAAGCACTTCGTCGACCCGGACTACAAGGCGCTGGACAACCAGACCGCCGCGCTGGCCGAGCTGGACACAGCGCATCCGGGTTTTGCCCGCTGGCGCAGCCGCAACACCCTGGCGCACAAAAAACCGGGTTATGTTGCCGTGACCCTGTCGCTGAAGCCGACCGGCGTGGCGCCGGGCGACATCACCGACAAGCAGCTCGACGCCGTCGCCGATCTGGCCGAGCGCTACAGCTTCGGTCAATTGCGTACCTCCCACGAGCAGAACATCATTCTGGCGGACGTCGAGCAGAGCCAGTTGTTCACCCTGTGGGGCGAGCTGCGCGAGCAAGGTTTTGCGACGCCGAACATCGGTTTGCTGACCGACATCATCTGCTGCCCTGGCGGGGATTTCTGCTCGCTGGCCAACGCCAAGTCGATCCCGATCGCCGAATCGATCCAGCGTCGTTTCGACGACCTGGACTATCTGTTCGACATCGGTGAGCTGGACCTGAACATCTCCGGTTGCATGAACGCCTGTGGTCACCACCACGTCGGCCACATCGGCATCCTCGGGGTGGACAAGAAAGGTGAAGAGTTCTATCAGGTCTCCCTCGGCGGCAGCGCCAGCCGTGACGCCAGCCTCGGCAAGATCCTCGGCCCGTCCTTCGCCCAGGACGACATGCCGGACGTGATCTCGAAGCTGATCGACGTGTACGTTGAACAACGCACCGAAGACGAGCGCTTCATCGACACCTACCAGCGTATTGGTATCGACCTCTTCAAGGAACGCGTCTATGCAGCGAATCATTAAGAACAACGAAGTCGTCGACGAAACCTGGCACTTGCTGCCCAAGGATTTCAACATCGACGAGATCAGCAACTGCGACGATCTGATCGTTCCGCTGCAACTGTGGCGCGAACACAGCCGTATGCTCAAGGCCCGCGACGGTGGTCTGGGCGTGTGGCTGGACGCCGACGAAGAAGCCGAGGAAATCGGTGACGACGTGGACCAGTTTCAGGTGATTGCCCTGAACTTCCCGGCGTTCACTGACGGTCGCAACTACTCCAACGCCCGCCTGCTGCGTGACCGTTACGGTTTCAAGGGCGAACTGCGGGCGATTGGCGATGTGCTGCGCGACCAGTTGTTCTACATGCGCCGCTGCGGTTTCGATGCCTTTGCGGTGCGCGCCGACAAAGACCCATACGAAGCCCTGGAAGGTCTCAAGGACTTCTCGGTGACCTACCAGGCCGCCACTGACGAACCGCTGCCGCTGTTCCGTCGGCGCTGATCGAAAAACGCCTTGAGCCGGCAATCGGCTCAAGGCGTTGTTCATTCCGGGGCGGTCATTTGCAACATCAAATGTTTTGCGCCACTGGCGTGCCCGACACCTCAGGATCGACATGGCGTGCCAACGCCTCAGCCGTCAGTTCGCCGAGCAGTTCCCGCCGCTGGTTATTGAAATTGTCGAGGATGGCATTCATCTGCACTGAGGCTGCTTCTCGCGTCAGCTCCACCTGCCCTTCCAGTCGGGCCATCGCCTGCGCCGCCTGTTCGCTGATAGCGGAAAACCGCGCAACGTGGGCCGATTCCAGATACTCGATCCAGAACCTCTGAGCCATGCCCCAGTGACGCAAGGCGTCGCTCTGTTCGATGTTGACCACCTGTTGCCAGGCCCGATCCAGAGTGGTCTTGGGCACCTCGACACTCAGCGGGATGCTCAACGCCTGCGGCTGCGCCGGCAGATTCAGGCGTTGCGCCAGACCGACCCGGTAGGCCAGGCTGATTTCCAGCGCCTGATCGTAGTCCATGGGCGTGGTGTGAAAACGCGCACTGATGTCGGCAAGCGCCAGGCTCTCCACTTCCTGCAAACGAAACAGGCCCCTGAGCAGCGTCAACAATTGCGTCTCCAGTGCCTGCACACCGGTGGAGGCCGCCGCTCTCGCCCGGGCACACAAAACCAGCACCTGCATTTCACTGAACAGCGCGCTATAGCCGTCGACACTGACCCTGGCGCTGCGAGCAGCGTTGAACAGTGAACCACGCAGACGCTGATTGCCTGCCGCCGCCTCCACAACATCCCAGACCCGCTGACGCAGGTGCGGATAAACGCGGGTGAACTCTGCGGTATTCACCAATTGCAACAGCACATGGAAAAAATCAGCGGAATTGGGCTGCGCTTGTAATGCCTCCCACATCTCGCGCCGGGACGCGGCTACGCTGGCGCTTTCACCCGCCAACCACTGCAAACTCTGATTTTCCTGCCCCACGGCCTCCAATGAAGATTCGCGCGTACGCATCGCCGTCACGCCGAAACGGGCGCCCACGGTCGGCTGGTAAGTGACAATCTGTTTCAACGTATCGGAGGACAACGGATTACCGTGCAAACGAATCTGCGGCTGCCCGTGTGTGCTGTCGAACGCCTGAGCCGGAAGTCGCTCTATCCGGTTGTCACGCAAATCCAGCGTCTGCAAGCGGCGCAGAGCGGAAAGACGTTGTGGCCAGTGCGCAATCCTGCTGCCGCGTACGGTCAACTGTTCGAGATGCTCCAGATCACCAAGATCGGGGACCCGCTCCAGATGCGGATTGAAATCGAGGTGCAACGCGCGCAGGTCTTTCATTCGCCCCAATCGAGCAAGCGATGCTTCGGAGGAGAAATACACTCGCTTCGCTGCGCGTGCGGTGACTGGTAATAAGGCTGCTGTAGAGTTCGTAGCGTAATGCATCGGGGGCCGCCAACAGCCAGGGCGGTGCGTTCTTTTTGATCAAGTCAAAAAAGATGCCTTTCTGTTCAGACGTTGGAACGGGTATTGATTGTGGTTCAGACAAAGAAGTCATACTGATCTCGAATACTGAAAAGAATCATCAGCTTATCGAGCATGGTTTTTTATAAAAGCGCGAATAACAGATCAAAACAACGACTGCCCAATCAACATTTCAAACCTGATAAATATCTATATACCACCTCAATAAAAAGACCCTTCAGTGCAAAACAATGAAGGGTCTTTTTGCAGTCTGGTTTACCAGAAGCGTTGCTGGGTCAAACGACTCCACCCGTTCAACAACACGCGATCCACCGAGCCACTGGCCGCCATGCCTATGCGTTCCTGCAGGCTTTTGCGTTCGGCATAATGCAGATGGTAAACCTCGGCTTTCTTCGCCTTGTCAGCCAGGTATTCATCGCTGGTCTTGAGTTCGTCGACCAGTTGTTTGTCCAGCGCCGCAACGCCGAGCCAGACTTCGCCAGTGGCCACTTCATCAATGGCCAGTTGCGGCCGATAGCGAGCCACGAAGTTCTTGAACAGCTGGTGAGTGATGTCGAGATCTTCCTGGAACTTCTCCCGGCCCTTCTCGGTGTTTTCGCCAAACACGGTGAGGGTGCGCTTGTACTCACCGGCGGTCAGCACTTCGAAATCGATGTCGTGTTTCTTCAGCAGACGGTTGACGTTAGGCAACTGCGCAACCACACCGATCGACCCGAGAATCGCGAACGGCGCGCTGATGATCTTCTCGCCGATGCAGGCCATCATGTAGCCGCCACTGGCTGCAACCTTGTCGATGCACACGGTCAACGGCACGCCGGCCTCGCGGATACGCGCCAGTTGCGACGATGCCAGGCCATAGCTGTGGACCATGCCGCCACCGCTTTCCAGACGCAGTACCACTTCGTCCTTGGGAGTAGCGAGGGTCAGCAGCGCGGTGATCTCGTGGCGCAGGCTCTCGGTGGCCGAGGCCTTGATGTCGCCGTCGAAATCCAGCACGAACACCCGGGGTTTGGCCTCCGGTTTGTGCTTTTGCTTCTTCTCGCTTTTTTCCGACCTGGCCTGGCCCTTGCGCAGCGCCTTGAGCTGATCCTTGTCGAGCAGGGTCTGCTCCAGACGTTCGCGCAAGCCTTTATAGAAATCATTGAGCCTGCTGACCTGCAACTGCCCCGACGACTTGCGCCGGCCCTTGCTGCGCAATGCAGCAAAACTGGCGAGCACCACCAGAATGGCGACCACCAGGGTTACGGTCTTGGCCAGGAAACTGGCGTATTCGGTGAAAAACTCCACAGAGACTCCTTAAAACAATGCACGCAAGCAAAACTCGCGCGGGATAGGCCCAGCATACCCATGCACTGCGTCGTCGGCCAGCCATGAAACTTCCGGCAACAGGCCTGTAACGAGCATTTCAAACAAGCGTATGTTTTTTCATTGACAGCACTCCGTCATCCTCATAACCTCGCCTCAACCTTCAACGTACCGGGACGACGCGGACGTGGGCAGCATCTATCTGATACGACATGGCCAGGCCTCCTTCGGTGCGGACGACTACGACGTCCTCTCGCCGATCGGTGTGCGCCAGGCGGAAATCCTCGGTCAGCACCTGGCCGAATTGGGCATCCGCTTCGATCGCTGCCTGTCGGGCGATCTGCGTCGCCAGCAGCACACGGCGGCCAGCGCGCTGGAGCAATTCTCCGCCAAGGGCCTGCCGGTTCCGACGCTGGAAACCGACGCCGCGTTCAACGAGTTCGACGCCGACGCGGTGATCCGCGCGCTGATCCCGGCGATGCTGGCGGACGAACCGGAAGCCATCGACGTCTTGCGCAACGCCGCACAGAACCGCGCGGAGTTTCAGCGCATTTTCGCTCTGGTTATCGAGCGCTGGCTGGCCGGCACTTACGACACGCCGGGGCTGGAAAGCTGGCTGGGATTCGTCGAGCGGGTTCAGGGCGGACTGCAGCGCATTCTCGAACGGGCCGACGACAAGCAGAAAATCGCCGTATTCACCTCCGGCGGCACCATCACCGCCCTGCTCCACCTGATTACCCGAATGCCTGCCCGACAGGCCTTCGAACTGAACTGGCAAATCGTCAACACCTCGCTCAACCAGCTGAAATTCCGCGGGCGCGAGGTGGCTCTGGCTTCCTTCAACAGTCATGCACACCTGCAACTGCTGAAGGCCCCGGAACTCATCACGTACCGTTGAGTCCGGCTTACTGTGACCCTGCTGCAATCAACCAGCAAACCAAGAAAGGATCGAACCATGACCTCCGTAGCTGATGCCGTAAAAGCGATGCAAGCCAAGTTCAACCCAGCCGCCGCTGCCGGTCTGGATCTGGTGTTCGGTTTCAACATCACCGACGAAGACAAGCAGTACGCGCTGATCGTCAAAGACGGTACTTGCGACATCCAGGAAGGCGAAAACCCGAATGCCAACTGCACGCTGGTACTGGACAGCGAAACCCTGAAAGGTATCGTCAGCGGTGAAACCGACGGCATGCAGGCGTTCATGGGCGGCAAGCTGCGCGTTGAGGGCGACATGATGCTGTCGATGAAACTGTCCGAGCTGTTCCCGTCGTAAGACTGCGGTGCAGTACAAACAAATCCCGCCTTGATGGCGGGATTTGTCGTTTCAGAGTCAATGGATGCCGGCGTCGTCCAGCTCCTTGAAAACCTGTCGATCAGCGATCTGGGTCTCACTCTCGGAATACATTATCTGGACGCTGCCCCCAGGAATGATTTCACCGGTTTGAGCATTGCGGGCGAAAGTGATGACGTAGCGTTCGCCCTGATACTTCAAGTAGATATTGTAATAATCCTGCGGCTGATCCGGTGCCTCAAAAGCGCTGTAGCGATAACGAGTACGTGGAACCAGCATCGGCCATTCCTTGCCAAGCAAATCACCATTGACCGGTGGTTCCGCCGCCTCAAGGGCAACTATAGCGCCGGCTACCAACGCGTCGTTGTCGCTAGGTTTGAAAGGTAATGGTCTGTTACGCAGCATGGTTACGGGGCTTTTTTTTCCGTCGACAATATCACTACGGTACATGTCGTTTCGAAACCACTTTGAGGCGTCAAAGCGGTTTTCTTCCGGGCTCCAGTCGCCGTAATACATCATCACTTTCTCGCTCATCGCATTTTCCCTTGTGTGCAGATACAAACCTGTCGCACTAATAACCAGCAAAAAAGCCGCTATGGCACCCAGGCGCTTGCGAAATTCAATACTCATGGCTGTACCGGTTGCCCTTTTTTAAATTTCAGCTGCTGCTTCGGAGGTCCCAGTGGCGTATTGCCTGAACGCACCTTCCCGACTGCTCCATAATCGTCCAGCGGATAGCTCATGTTTTTCTCGTTTTTTGCGCGACTCTGGGCATGCATCAACAGTTTTTTGTCGTTTTCGGTAGCCAGCGCCGGCGGCTGAACCGGAGCTGTTTCTCCCGGCAGCTCCAAGGTGTCGTCTTTCTTTGACAATCTGTATTCAGCGAGACGTCGTTCGTAACCAGCCTTCTTGATCAAGTATGCAGATTTGGCTCGTGCGTCGGATGCCATACGCGCCTTCGCCCCCTCCAGGCCATCGCGTTCTGCATCGCTGCCATACGTTTGGTCGTAGAGACTTCGCCGCGGGTAGGCATGAACGGTTGCTCCGGTGGTATCGGCAAGTTTCTGTGCAAGGCTGAGTTCGTAATGCTCTTGGCCTTCACTGACCAGCGCCGTCTCATCTACTCCCAAACCGGTTCGGCACGCGTACGAAAAGATGTTGGCCCCCCAGGCAAAAGCATCAGGCTGCAACTGACTGACCTGGGCAGGCCCAAAGCGATAACTGACATCCTTTCCTTCGATTTCGTAACCGAACTCGATGTTGAACACCACGCCGTGGGCAAAGATGTCGAGCTGTTTGATCTCTCGCTTTTCCTCGACTCGCTTGTTTATGAAAGTAACCAGTTCAGCGGCGGAATCAATCTCAAGGTATTCAGCTTTGTACGTGTTAACGACAAGCTGCTTAAGCGTGGCGCGCATTTTGGCGTCGTACTCTGCGACAAACAGCAGAAAAAAGACTTTGTCCGCTGACCCCTTTTTAAGCTCGGAGTATTCTCTCAACTGGCCTACACCTTGGTTGATGAAACTCATCTTATTGCCGTAATTCCCGCGAAACTCCGTCCAGCGGCCAATGTGGTAAGACCCCACCACGGTGACGTAATCGTATTTGAGTGTGCCCTTGACCTGCGTTGTGCCGTGCTGATCGCTGGTCTTGCCCTGTTTTTTCTTCGGTGGCGCCACGCTTGACCTCCCTTAATAAGCGATGCCCAAGGCATCCAGGTGGGCGGCGGCATCCTTGCCCCATTGCACGACAATGGACGTTGGATCGGCGGTGAACACCCGTGCAGCGTTACCGTAATTGTCGGTGTGGCCGACAAGGCGCTGACCATCGCCGGTTTCAATGCAATAGAGCATGCCGGGAATGGCTTCTCCCGTGGTTTCATCGACCAGTTGGAAGCGCTCGCTGTGCTTGGGCACGGTAATGATCGGAGTGAACGGCGCGGAGCCGACTGCAGTGCCGACGAAGACGTCACCGGAACCGGTGATAATCATGCCGCCATGAGCGGTGGCGCTGCCGAGAAAGGCAATGGGTTTGCCGTTGATGAGGATGTTGCTGATGCCTTCGGTGACCGAGTCGCCGCAAGCAGTGCTATCGCCGACACGCAGCACGGGCATGCCGTTGATGTTCACGTTGGGTGAACCGCTGGTGCTCGGATTGGTTCCGTGACCGGTCACCGGACAGGCATTCAGATCACTGAGTCGAGCGGCAGGTTTTGCCATCATCTACTTCCTTGTATTGGCCAGGGCGCGGAATGTACCGGATCTGCACGACGGTTAAAAGTCTGTCGGCAGGGGTGTCGGGCAAAACGCTGTGGCAATACGACGTCGCCAATAAGCCTTCACCTCCAGGTGGTGCGCCCTCACAAACAGGCCCTCTTTCTGAGCACACATCAGGATAATCAAACCATCAAGAACAAGACCTTCCGTCGCCGCAGAAATATTGACTGACACAACCTTGACCCGGATCAGTTGCCTTCCCCGAAGCACTCTTTAATCTGCACGCTCCATCGAAAGCCAAGGACGGCTCACCGAGAGCCCGCGGCTACCCCTTCAAGGAAGAAAACCATGCGATCACTGAAGATTATTCTGCTGTCATCGGCGTTCAACGGCCTGACCCAACGCGCCTGGCTGGAACTGCGCCAGGCCGGGCACTCACCCAGTGTGGTGGTGTTCACCGATGAAGCCTCGGTATGCGAACAGATTGAAAACAGTGGCGCCGATCTGGTGATCTGCCCGTTCCTCAAGGACCGCGTTCCCCACGCCCTGTGGAGCAATCCGCGGCGTCCGGTGGTGATCATCCACCCGGGCATCGTCGGCGACCGCGGCGCCAGCGCGTTGGACTGGGCGATCAGCAACGAGCTGACCCGCTGGGGCGTGACCGCACTGCAAGCCGTGGAGGAAATGGACGCCGGCCCGGTCTGGGCCACCTGCGAATTCAACCTGCCACAGGGTTTGCGCAAGTCCGAGCTGTACAACGGCCGGGTCAGCGACGCGGCGATCCGCTGCATTCGCGAAGTGGTCGAGAAATTCATCGAAGGCTTTGTTCCAGTCGCGCTGGACTACACCGACCCGAAGGTCCGCGGCCGCCTGCAACCGAACATGAAGCAGGCCGACCGCACCTTCAGCTGGCAGGACTGCTCGCGCTTCATCAAGCGCTGCATCGACGCTGCTGACGGCCAGCCCGGCGTGCTGGCGAGTCTGGCCGGCGGGCAGTATTACGTGTACGACGCGCACCTCGATCAGCGCACCGGCATCCCCGGCGAAATCCTCGCCGTGCACGACGACGCAGTGCTGGTTGCCACCGGCGATCACAGCCTGTGGATCGGTTCGCTGCGGCGCAAACCGCAACCGGGCGAAGAAACCTTCAAGCAACCGGCGCGGCATGTGCTGGCCGGGCAATTGTCCGACGTGCCGACGCTCGACTGGTCGATCGCCAGCCAGCCGTTCAACGACGAAGCCTATCAGCCGATCCGTTATCGTGAATCCGGGCATGTCGGCGAGCTGACCTTCGAGTTCTACAACGGCGCGATGAGCACCGAACAGTGCCAGCGGATGGTCGAAGCGCTGCGCTGGGCCAAGTCGCGGGACACTCGGGTGCTGTTGATCAAGGGCGGGCGCGGCAGCTTTTCCAACGGCGTGCACCTGAACGTGATTCAGGCGGCGCAGGACCCGGGCGCCGAGGCCTGGGCGAATATTCAGGCAATCGACGATGTCTGCGCCGAACTGCTCAGCGCACGGCAACTGGTGGTCAGTGGCGTGACCGGCAATGCCGGGGCCGGCGGCGTGATGCTGGCATTGGCTGCCGATATCGTCTTCGCCCGCGCCGACATCGTGCTTAATCCGCATTACAAGAGCATGGGCCTCTACGGTTCGGAATACTGGACCTACAGCCTGCCCCGCGCGGTCGGCCCGGCCATGGCCGAGCAACTGACCCAGGCCTGCCTGCCGGTCAGCGCCACACAGGCGCTGCAACTGGGCATGGTCCAGGAAATCGGCCCGCGCTGCCCGGACGAGTTTTCGCTGTGGCTGCTGCAACGGGCCAACGCCGCACTGACCGATCCGACCTATGCCGCCGTGCGCGAACGCAAGTTGCGTGTAGACCAGAAGCTGATCGAGCAATGCCGGGACAACGAACTGCAAGAGATGCAGGAAGACATGCTCTACAACCGCAACCAGTTCGCCGAAAAGTGCAGCCATTTCGTCTACAAGCGCAAAGCCTGCGGCACCCCGGCGCGGCTGGTGGCGGACTGGGCGCGGGTGCGTTCGGTCGAGTTGGCGGGCTGATCTTCGCCGCCCACCACGGCCTCATCGCTGGCAAGCCAGCTCCCACAAATTTTGTGTCATACACGACATTCGTGAATAACACGGAACCCTGTGGGAGTCTGGCTTGCCAGCGATGAACGATGACGCGGTATCAAGCCGGCCCTTACAATGCCCGCACCTCAAACACCGGCCCGCCCATGGACATCGACCTCGCCCGCACTTTTCTGGAAATCGTCCGTCACGGCAGTCTCGCTGCGGCGGCGCAGAAGCTGTTCGTCACGCAAACGGCAATCACCGCCCGGGTGCAGAAACTCGAAAGTCAGCTGGGCAGTACCCTGTTCGTGCGCAATCGCGCCGGGGCGAAGTTGACGGCCAATGGCGAAGCGTTCGTGGTCTACGCCAATCAACTGGTGCAGACCTGGGAAGCGGCGCGGCGCGATCTGCCGCTGCTGGACGGCTATCACAACGTGCTGCACATCGGCGGCGAGGTCAGCCTGTGCAACCCGTTGATGCTCAGCTGGGCTGCCGAATTGCGCGAGAAGATCCCCGGTCACGCCTTGCGTATGGAAATCCGCGACGGTGAAAACCTGCTGCGTCAGCTCGAACTCGGCGTGCTCGATGCCGCGCTGGTGTATCAACCGGAATACTGGCCCGGCCTGCAAGTCGAGCAAGTGCTAGAGGAAAAACTGATTCTGGTGCGCGCGCCGAACCGCCCGGATCCTTACGTCTACATCGACTGGGGTCCGGACTTCCGCCGCCAGCACGACGCCGCCCTGCCCGACAAAGCCAAGGCTGCTCTGAGCTTCAACCTCGGCCCGCTGGCCCTGCAATACATCCTCGAACACGGCGGCAGCGGCTACTTCCGCACGCGCGTGGTGCGCAGTTATCTGGAAACCGGTGCGCTGGAAGCGGTGACCAAGGCCCCCGAATTCGGCTACCCGACCTATCTGGTGTACGCCCGCGAACGTGATTCGGCGACGCTGCAGCAGGCCTTCGATCTGCTGCGTCAGGTGATCGCGACCGATGATGACTGGTCGCAGCGCTGGAACCCGTTGAGCTGAAGCGGTCGCTCTGTACCGGAGCATGGCACAACTGACCTCAACGTCCGGTCTGCACCCGCGACCGGATCGGCTACGCTGCCGGGTATAACAACAATACCCGCAGGTGAATGGAGTGAGGCAGACCACCGAGGCATTTCGCAGCCGCTACCGGGCGGCGATCCATCCGCGCTACAACCCGTGGCTGCACGGCGCGTTCGTGCTGTTGTTCGGGGTGCTGGCAATCGGCGCGTTCTGCAGCAACGTGCAGCAGGTTCAGCCGCTGGAATGGCTGAGCGTGCCCGCGACTTTGCTGTGGTTCAACTTTGCCGTGTACATGGTCCATCGCCATCTCGGCCACCATAAAAAGACTTTCGCCAAGCTGTTTTACGCACGGCATGCCGGTGACCATCACAGCTTTTTCACCCCCGGACACATGACCTACGACGGCGCGCGCGACTGGCGGGTGATTCTGTTTCCGGCCTGGCTGATCGTCGTGCACACGCTGCTCTTCACCCTGCCGCTGTGGTGGCTGCTCGCGCAGCTCAATGCCAATGTCGCCGGACTGTTCGGCGCCTGCATGGTCTTGGGTTATCTGACTTACGAGGTATTCCATGCGTGCGAACATCTGCCGCCGCAGCATCCGCTGAGTCGCCTGCCGTGGATCCGCCAGATGCGTCATCTGCATGAACTGCATCACCGTCGCGAGCGCATGCAGGAGCGCAATTTCAATATCGTTCTGCCACTGATGGATTACCTGTTCGGCACCCTGTACTGGGAGCCACCACCCGCCCCGTTGCACTCTTCGAGATCGCCCATGACCCGCATGCAGCACCAGATCGACATCGCCGGCGAACCGGTCGCCGTGCTTCGTTACGCCGCCAGCGTCCAGCACTGGCCCGAATGGCACCCGTCGTCGCTGAAGATCGACGGCCCGCAAGGCCCGCTGCAGGCCGGCGCACGCTTCGAAGAAGACATCCGTGCCGGCGGGCGCGCCGGGCACTTGCGCTGGGAAGTCAGCGAATACCTGCCCGGCCGGCGCTGGTGCGCGCGGGCGCGCGGCGATCAGGGTTTATCGCTGCAACTGACTTACGAATGCACGGCTGCCGCCGAGGGCACGCGGTTTGTGCGGACTCTGGATTATCGATTCGATAGCCTGGGCATGCGCGTTGCCAATCAGTTGCTGCTGAAACGACGCATCGAACGCGAATCGGCTACATCGATGCAGGCCCTGCGGGACAGGGCCATGCAACGCCTGGCGCTGACGGGGCAGACGTCATGAAGCGCGTGCTGTTGCTACTGCTCATCCTGGTGATCGCGTTCCTGTTGTTGATGCCGACCAAAGTGCAACCGGTGGCCTGGAAGCCGCCAGCAGCTCCGCCGCTGAAAGACGGGGTGTACGCCGAAAACCAGCGCCTAAAAGCGGTCGAGCAGGTCGGTCCGGGCGATATCGACGGCCCCGAAGCCCTGTTGCTGGAAGGCGACTTCCTGATCACCGGCCTGCACGACGGGCGACTGATTCGCACCAGCCTCGACGGCAAAACCCGCCAGGTGCTGAGCGACACCGGCGGCCGTCCGCTGGGGCTGGCGCGGCATCCCAACGGCTTGCTGGTGATCGCCGACGCGGTCAAGGGTTTACTCTCGCTCGACGCCCAGGGTCGGCTGATCCCGCTGACGACCGAAGCCAACGGTGTGCCGTTCGGTTTCACCGATGATGTGGCCATCGACCAGTCCGGGCATTACGCCTATTTCAGCGACGCCAGCAGCCGCTGGGGTTACGGCCATGACGGCGAGGCAATCATCGAGCACGGCGGCGACGGGCGCCTGCTGCGCTATGACTTTCAGACCGGCAAGACCAGCGTGCTGCTGGACAAACTGCAGTTTGCCAATGGCGTGACCCTTGGCCCGGACGGCGCCTATGTGCTGGTCAATGAAACCGGCGCCTATCGCATCAGCCGTTACTGGCTGAGCGGTCCCAAGGCAGGCACCCAGGATGTGTTCATCGATAACCTGCCGGGGCTGCCGGACAACCTTGCGTTCAATGGCAAAGACCGCTTCTGGGTTGCGCTCTATGCGCCGCGCAACGCCTTGCTTGATGCCAGCGCCGGGCATCCGCTGCTGCGCAAGATGATTGCACTGAGCGTGCTGCCCAAACCGGTGGAGAAACGCGGGTTTGTGCTGGGACTGGATCTGCAGGGCAAGGTAATCGCCAATCTGCAGGACGCCAGCAGCGGCAATTACTCGCCGATCACCACGGCGCGGGAGTATGGCGACTGGTTGTATCTGGGGTCGCTGAAGGCATCGCATATGGGGCGGTTGCGGTTGGCGGAAGCTTTGAAGTGAGTCTGCAGGTTTTTGTGCTGACCTGACTGACGCCCTCGCTGGCAAGCCAGCTCCCACAGGATTTGTGAGAGCCTGATGACTTTTGGTCCATCCGCAACCATGTGGGAGCTGGCTTGCCAGCGATAGCGGTCTGTCAGTTGCCGGATCTATCGAACTTTTCGGGATCCTCGTCTTCAGGAATCTCCTGGTCCGGCTCTTCCGGCAACTTCGTAGTGCGCGCCGGGCTGTTGGGCTCCGGGTGCGTCGGCACCGGGTCGAATGCGCCCTGCTCTTCACTGGGGAATCTGGGTGTGGTCATGAGGCACCTCGCAACGAGTCGTGGAATGCAGACTCTGAACATTCGAGGTGCCGAAGGGGCTGGTCGTTCCAGTTGATCCGCAACCGCAGGTCGGCGGATCAGCCGGCGCTCAGGACGGCGCCTGCAAATGGTCGACAATCTCGTCTTTGATCTTCAGCCGCTTGTCCTTGAGTTTTTTCAGTGCGTCGTCGCTGGGGGCGTCGGAGGTGGCGGTTTCGGCTTTGACCACGTCGGCGTCGGCCTCGAAATACTTGTTGATCAGTGAATCCAGTCGTGGATCCTCGGTGCGTTTTTGCTGGATCTCTTCCTTCGTGCAGCTCAAGTCCTGGTACAGGTCATGGGTCACCGGCATGGAACACCTCCGTCAGTTGATCGACAGCCGCCGCAATCGATAGCGTCGGCCCGTCTCAGAATGGCCTTGGTCGGGGCGTTCTGTCGACCTCCTGTCAGACCAGCGGTTGCCGTTCGTCGCCCTGTCGGAAATGCGATCAAACCTTTGCCCGCCCCGCCGCCTCCATTGAATAACCTCAACAATAACCTGAGTGGAGAAACACCAATGGACGGATTCAACCTGCGTCATCTGGTTCTGGCAGTTGCATTGAGCAGCGGCATGGGCAGTGCTTTCGCCGCCACCTCGAACAGCTTCGTCGACAACGCTGCCGCCGGTGGCATCGCCGAGATCGAGACCAGTCGCCTGGCCCTGGAAAAAAGCCAGTCGGCCGACATCAAGGCGTTTGCCAACATGATGATCACCGACCACAGCAAGGCCAACGATGAGCTGGCCAGCATTGCCAAGGCCAATGGCATCGAGGTGCCGGACGACACCACCCTGGTCAAGCAGGCCAAGGAAAAGATCCTCGACATGCGCGATGAGTCCTTCGATGCGGCCTATGCCAACAACCAGGTCAAGGCCCACGAAGAAACCATCGAACTGTTCAAGAAAGAGGCCAACACCGTCACCGACGACAAGGCCAAAGGCGCCACTGAGCTGAAAGCCTTCGCGCAGAAAATGCTGCCGGCGCTGGAAAAACACTTGACCGCCGCCAAAGAGCTGCAGGCCAAGCATCCAAGCAAGTAATCGCGTAGCGAAAAAGGCCGCATTCATTGAATGCGGCCTTGTTGTTTGTGCTGTGATCAGCCCCCGTCTGTGTCAATATCCGCGTCCGTCTCTTCACCCGGCCGGGCACGCTCAGGCTGCGGTTCGAAACCGGGGCTGAACTCGTTGTCGTTGTCGGTATGGCGGTTCTTTTGATCCACCGCCGGATCGGCACTCTGTGCCTGATCGCCGCTGCCCTGTTTCTGGGTCGGCGCGGGCTGCCCCGGCACGTTTGGGTCAATCGCCGGGTCATTGCGGTTGATCGAATCTGCGGATTGATTTTGCTGCTCGGTCTGCTCGTTCATAGGCACCTCGTTTTTCATCACCGACTGAAACCCGTCGGCCTTGCAGATTCGAAGCCTGGGTAGCGCCAACGTTCAATACATCGCTGGTTTCGCGCACACCAACCAGAGTCAACCGGGCGCGCCTTGCGCCAGAACAAAATATCCATTCGGGCACGTACAACTATTTCAGACGGCAAAGGTCACTGAGTTCTTGCCGGTCACTTTTCACAGATTCGGCCCCCAATTCGTTTCGGAGCAACAGGCACATGGCAGCACTGCAGAACAGCACACTCGACGCGATGAAGATCCAACAGTCCCAACTGCTGGGCGAATGGATCAACGGCCTGCAAGCCAGCGGCGCCAGCCGTAATCTCAAGGACCACGACCTGCAACAGCAGACCAGCGAGTTCTTGCAACTGGTCATCGCCGGCCTGCACGCCGACAACGGCAACAACATCAACGCGCCGGGCTGGGAAGCCACCCGCCAGTTCCTCGAAAAGCTCTCGCACAGCCGCGCCTTGCTCGGCCACGATTCGCAGCAGACCGCGAGCTTCATTTTCGCCCTCAAGGGCCCGCTGTTTGCCCTTTTGCAAAAGCATTACCGTGAACAACCGGCGCTGCTCGCCGAGCAACTGTGGGAAATCTCCGAGCTGTTCGACGCGTTTGGTATGCACACCATCCGCACCTTCCAGAAATCCCGTGAAGCGGTGATCAAGCGTCAGCAGGAAGAACTGCTGGAACTCTCCACCCCGGTGGTCAAGCTGTGGGATGGCGTGCTCGCGCTGCCGATGATCGGCACCCTCGATTCGCAACGCACCCAGGTGGTGATGGAATCGCTGCTGCAACGCATCGTCGACACCGGTTCGGAAATCGCCATCATCGACATCACCGGTGTGCCGACTGTCGACACCCTGGTCGCCCAGCACCTGCTGAAAACCGTGACGGCGATTCGCCTGATGGGCGCCGACTGCATCATCAGCGGCGTCCGCCCGGCCATTGCGCAGACCATCGTGCACTTGGGTCTGGACCTGCAAGGCGTGGTAACCAAAGCCAACCTCGCCGACGCGCTGAAGCTCGCCCTCACCCGCCTGGGCGTCAGCCTCAGCAAAGCGGTCTGAGCCCATGGAGCGCATCCCGATTCTCCAAATGGGTAAATTTTTGCTGGTGACCATCCAGGTCGACATGCATGACCAACTGGCCCTGAACCTGCAGGACGATTTGTCCGAACGCATCAGCAAGACCTCGGCGCGCGGGGTGTTGATCGACATCTCGGCGCTGGACATGGTCGACTCGTTCATCGGCCGCATGATCAGCACGATCTCGGCCCTGTCGAAAATCATGGACGCCGAAACCATGCTGGTCGGCATGCAGCCGGCGGTGGCGATTACTCTGGTCGAACTCGGTCTGACCCTGCCCGGCGTCAGCACCGCGTTGAACGTTGAACGCGGAATGCAACGGCTGCAGGAACGAGTAAACCGCCCATGATCGTGCGCAGCAACGGTACTCAGCCGATTCGCCTCGAGCAGGATGTCGTGCTCGCGCGCCAGACGGCCCGTAAGCTCGCCACCGAGTGCGGCATGCGCCTGATCGACATGACCAAGATGGTCACCGCGGTCAGCGAGCTGGCACGTAACACCGTGGTGTACGGTGGCGGCGGCGATATGGACTGGCAGATTCTCGATGACGGTCCCAAGGTCGGTCTGCGCTTGACCTTCCGCGACGAAGGCCCCGGCATTGCCGATCTCAAACTGGCGATGACCGACGGCTGGACCTCCGGCAGCGGCATGGGTCTGGGCCTGACCGGGGCAAAGCGTCTGGTCGAAGAGTTTGAACTGGACACCGAACCCGGCAAGGGCACGCGCATAACGATCACGCGATGGACATAACTATCAGCGGGTCGCTGACCCAGGTCCTGCTGATTGAAGACAGCAGCCAGATCGGCCATGCGCGGCGTACCGCGCAACGGCTGGCCGAGCAACTGGGCTTCGATGAAACCGACGCCGGACGCGTGGCGCTGGTTGCTACCGAACTGGCGAGCAACGTGCTCAAGCACGCCAGCCACGGCGAGTTTCACCTGCGCCCGTTGCCGCGTAGTAACGGCGCCGGCATCGAAATGCTCGCGGTCGACCGTGCCCAGGGTTTTGACCTGGACGCCTGCCTGCCCGATGGTTTTTCCACTGGCGGGACCCAGGGCATCGGCCTGGGCGCGGTGGCACGCCAGACCGAGGTCTTCGACGTGTACGCCGACACCCGTGGCGCGGTGCTGCTGGCGCGTCTGTATCCACGCGGCGAGCGCCAGCCCGACTTGCGTTACGGGGTCAGCCAGCACTCGCTGCACAACGATCCGGCCTGCGGCGACGGCTGGCATCTGGCTTACCACGGCGCCAGCATCAGTGCGTTGGTGATCGACGGCCTCGGCCATGGTGAGGATGCTGAACGAGCGGCCAAGGCTGGCGCACAGGTGTTCGCGCAAACCCCGTTCGCCAGTCCGGTCATGTTGATGGAAGACATGCACCGCAACATGCTCGGCACCCGTGGCGGCGCGGCAGCGTTTGCCCAGTTCAATGCCGCCCGCGACAGTCTGACCTACACCGGGATCGGCAACATCGGCGCCAATCTGATCAGCGCCGAAAAGTCCCGCGGCCTGGCCTCGCACCCGGGCATCGTCGGCGGCCAATACCGCAAAGCCCAGCCCTTTGACTATGCTCACGTGAACGGACACCTATTGATCATGTACAGCGACGGTTTGCAGTCCCGTTGGAATCTTCAAGACTATCCCGGGCTGGCGCACCGTCATCCGGCGGTGATCGCTGGCGTGCTGCACCGTGACTTCTGCCGCGGGCGCGACGATGTCACGGTGCTGGTCGTTGAACTGGAGGCCGCGCATGTCTGAGTCGCCAACGTTGAACCCCGCCGAGCAGACTGCGCTGATCGCCCGGTTGCAGGGCGAGAACGCGGCCCTGCGCGAAGAGCTCGAAGAAACCAATCAGGGCGTGCTGGCGCTGTACGCCGAACTCGACACCCAGGCCGAAGAATTGCGCCAGGCCTCAGACCTGAAAAGCCGCTTCCTGTCGTACATGAGCCACGAATTCCGTACCCCGCTGGGTTCGATTCTGAGCATCAACAGCTTGCTGGCCGACGAACTCGACGGTCCGCTGAGTGCCGAGCAGCACAAGCAGGTGGCGTTCGTCAGCAGCGCCGCCCGCGAACTCAGCGACATGGTCGATGACTTGCTCGATCTGGCGAAGATCGAAGCCGGACGGATCAGCATTTCCCCGGCGTGGTTCGACATGTTCGACCTGTTCAGCGCCTTGCGCGGCATGTTCCGGCCAATCGTCGACGCCTCGGCTGTGGATCTGATCTTCGAAGAGCCGGTCGGCCTGCCCCGGCTGTACACCGACGACAAGAAACTCGGGCAGATCCTGCGCAATTTCATTTCCAACTCGCTGAAGTTCACCACCCGCGGCGAAGTGCGGATCTCGGCGCGCCTCGAAGGCTCGGATCGGGTGCGTTTCGCGGTCAGCGACACCGGGATCGGTATCGCCCCGGAGCTGCATGGCGCCCTGTTCGAAGACTTCTCCCAGGTCGACTCGCCGCTGCAGAAGCGCCTGCGCGGCACCGGCCTCGGCCTGTCGCTGTGCAAGCGCTTCGCTGCGCTGCTCGGCGGTGAGGTCGGGATGGACAGCGCACCGGGGATCGGCTCGACCTTTTTCGTGATCATTCCGCTGGCGCTCGCCCTGGAGAACGACGATGAAGCGTGACATCCGTCTGTTGATCGTCGACGACAATGCCGCCACCCGCTATGCCCTGCGCCGGCGCCTGGAACGCCACGACTACACGGTGCTGGAGGCCGGCACCGGCAGCGAAGGTCTGGCCCTGATCGACAGCGAGCCGCTCGATGCGCTGATCCTCGACGTCAACCTGCCGGACATGAGCGGCTTCGACATCGTGCGCACCCTGCGTGCCGATGCGCGCACCGCGTTGCTGCCGATCATTCACGTGTCCGCCGCCTCGATCCAGACCGGCGACATCATCACCGGCCTGAACGCCGGTGCCGACGCCTACCTGATTCACCCGGTTGACCCGGACGTGCTGCTGGCCACCCTGCGCACCCTGCTGCGCGTGCGCGACACGGAAAACGCGCTGCGTGAGAGCGAGGCGCGCTTCCGCGAAATTTTCATCAATGTCTCGGCGCCGATTGCCGTGCTGGACGCCAACCTGAAAGTGCACGAGTGCAACCACGCGTTCACCCAACTGATCCAGGACAACCGCGCCCAAGACACCCTGCGCGAGTGCTTTGACGAAGATCAGCAGGCGATCCTCGATGAGCTGCGCCTGCGTCTGGTCGATGGCGAGCGCTGGAAAGGCACGCTGAACATGCGCGTGCAGGGCGAAGTGCGCGAAACCGAGTGGCAGATTTCTCCGTACCGCACGCCGCAGTTGAGCCTGGTGTTTGTCGAGGACGTCACCGAGCACCGCCACCGCGAGCGCTCGCACCTGGCGCGGCTGGACGACACCACCACGCAACTGGCCAAGGAAGTCGCCGAACGCGCACGCGCTGAATCGCAGTTGCTGCAAGTGCAGAAAATGGATGCGCTGGGCAAGCTCACCGGCGGTATTGCCCACGACTTCAACAACCTGCTGACCGGGATCATCACCAGCCTCGAACTGATTCAGAAACGCGTAGCCGACGCACGGCCGGACAAGGTGCAGTTGTACGCCGAAGCCGCGCTGAGTTCGGCCACCAGTGCCGCCGCCCTCACCCATCGTCTGCTGGCCTTCGCCCGGCAGCAGCCGCTGGACACGCGGCCGGTGGACATCAACGAACACGTGCGCTCGCTGCAAGAGTTACTGGTGCGCACCATCGGCGAGCGCATCACCCTCAACCTCGAACTGACCAACAAGCCGGCGATCGCCCTGGTCGACCCGGTGCAGCTGGAAAGCGCGGTGCTCAATCTGGTAATCAATGCCCGGGACGCACTGCCCAAGGGCGGCAATATCTGGGTCAACACCTATGCCGCGTACTCCCACGGCGATCCGAACCTGGCCGATGGCGCGTATGTTGCGCTGTCGGTGCGCGACGACGGCACCGGCATCGAGCACAACGTGATCGACAAGGTTTTCGAACCGTTCTTCACCACCAAGCCACTGGGCCAGGGCACCGGGCTCGGGTTGTCGACGATCTACGGTTTCGCCCGCCAATCCGGTGGCGATGCACACATCCGCAGCGTCGCGCGGCGCGGTACCGAAGTGACCCTGATGCTGCCGGCCACCAGCGATCCGACCTGCGTCGAGGTGGCCCCGGTCGTGGTTGATCCGCAAGGGGCCGGTGAGCATGTGCTGATTGTCGAGGACATGCCGGCGGTGCGCATGTTCGTCACCGAGGTGCTGGAGGACGCGGGCTACCGCTGCACCCAGGCAGCGGACATCGAAACCGCGCAGGAACATTTGCAGAACGATCCGAGCATCGACCTGCTGCTGACCGATGTCGGCTTGCCGCGCATGACCGGCCGCGAGCTGGCCGATGTGGCGCGGGGCTGGCGCCAGGAGCTGCCGATTCTGTTCATGACCGGTTACGCCGAAACCGCGATCAATCGCCAGGTGTTTCTCGGCAGCGGCATGGATATGCTGATCAAGCCGTTCCCGATCAGCGAACTGCTGGACAAGGTCCGCCGCACCCTGGACGGCGCCTGACAACCGCCATCGCTGCGATCTTTTGATCCTGATCCTGAAAAGTCAAAGTCAAAAGGTCGCAGCCTCGTTGCACTCGACAGCTCCTACACGGATTTATGAGCGCCAAAAAACTGTGGGAGCGGGCTTGCTCGCGAAGGCGCCAGCCGGGGCGCCGCCGTTATCGACTCAACGCCCGTGCCAGAAACGGCGCCGTCCGGCTCTTCTTGCTTGCTGCCACCTTCTGCGGCGTGCCAGCGGCGACAATCCTGCCGCCCTGATCCCCTGCCCCCGGACCAATATCGATCACCCAGTCGCTCTGCGCGACCACACGCATTTCATGCTCGACCACAATCACCGTGTGCCCCGCCGTGACCAGATTATCCAGTTGCTCCAGCAGCCGATCGACATCGCGCGGATGCAACCCGGTGGTCGGTTCATCCAGCACGTACAGGGTCGCGCCGCGCTGATTGCGCTGTAGCTCGGTGGCCAGTTTGATTCGTTGTGCCTCGCCACCGGACAACTCGGTGGCCGGTTGGCCCAGTCGCAGATAGCCCAGGCCGATATCCCGCAGCACCTCCAGCGAACGGCGAATTCCCGGTTGCTCGGCAAACACTTCCACCGCCTCAGCCACCGTCAGCTGCAACACCTGCGCGATGCTCAAGCCTTGCCAATGAATCGCCAGCGTCTGCGGGTTGTACCGCGCGCCATGGCAGGTCGGACACGGTGCGTAGACGCTGGGCATGAACAGCAACTCGACACTGACAAAGCCCTCACCTTCGCAGGTCGGGCACCGGCCCTTGGCGACGTTGAAGGAAAATTGCCCGGCGTCGTAGCCCGCCGCCCGCGCTTCGGGTGTCGCGGCGAACAATTTACGCACGTTGTCGAACAGCCCGGTGTAGGTCGCCAGATTCGAACGCGGGGTGCGGCCAATCGGTTTCTGATCGACCTGCACCAGGCGCTTGATCGACTCCAGCCCCGCCGTCACCTGACCACTGCTGGCCTGCGGCGCGTCATCTTCGAGGCTGAGTTCTTCCGG
The DNA here is from genome assembly GCF_054456575.1 of Pseudomonas sp. Eth.TT006. Lineage (NCBI taxonomy): Bacteria > Pseudomonadati > Pseudomonadota > Gammaproteobacteria > Pseudomonadales > Pseudomonadaceae > Pseudomonas > Pseudomonas sp. Eth.TT006. The sequence goes on from NZ_JBTJEN010000003.1 coordinate 160,748, forward strand.
CTCCTGCTCGGCGACTGGACGCCCCAGGTGCGCACCCACCAGTTCCAGCAAGGCCTGACTGACCAGACTGGATTTGCCCGAGCCCGAAACGCCGGTCACCGAAGTGAAGCAGCCCAGGGGAAACTCGGCGCTGAGGTTGTTCAGGTTGTTGCGACTGATACCCTCGAGTTTCAGCCAGCCGCTGGGCTTACGTGCGGTGCGTGAGGTGCCTCGGGCTTCGGCGAACAGATAAGCGCGGGTCTGCGACTCCTCGATTTCAGCCAGCCCGGCCGGCGGACCGCTGTACAGCACTCGCCCGCCCTTCTCGCCCGCCGCCGGGCCGACATCGATCAGCCAGTCGGCGCGGCGCATGGTCTCCAGATCATGCTCGACCACAAACAGCGTATTGCCGTCGGCCTTGAGCCGCTGCAGGGCTTCGAACAGCGCCTCGCCATCGGCTGGGTGCAGGCCGGCGGACGGTTCGTCGAGCACGTAGATCACGCCGAACAGTTGCGAGCCCAATTGCGTGGCCAGGCGCAGACGCTGCAGCTCGCCGGACGACAGCGTCGGCGTGCTGCGTTCCAACGCCAGATAACCCAGGCCCAGCTCGGTCAGGGTGCTGACCCGCTCCAGCAAATCCTCGGCAATGCGCTGCGCCGCCAGACGTTTTTCCGGCGACAGGTTCGGCGTATGCCGCACATCCGGCGCGCTGGCGTGGCCGCTGGCACCGCCGGCGACGCGCTGCTGACGAGCCTCGCGAGTTTGCGCATGACTGAGGGTTTCACCGCTTTCCTCGGTGTGTTCCAGGTAGGTGGCTGCGGCTACGGGTTTGAGAACTTCGGCGAATTGCAACAATGGCATCCGCGACAGCTCGCCAATGTCGTATCCGGCGAAAGTCACCGACAACGCCTCACGTTTCAGGCGTTTGCCGTCGCACAACGGGCACGGGCTGCCGAGCATGAACTGCGCGACACGCTTCTTCATCAGCGCGCTTTGCGAATGGCTGAAGGTGTGCAGAATGTAACGCCGGGCGCCGGTGAAAGTGCCCTGATAACTCGGTTCCATCTTGCGCTTGAGGGCGACCCGGGTTTCTTCCGGGGTCAGCCCGGCGTACACCGGCACGGTCGGGGTTTCGTCGGTGAAGAGGATCCAGTCGCGCTGTGTTTTCGGCAGTTTCTTCCACGGAATATCGACATCGATGCCCATGGTTACCAGGATGTCGCGCAGGTTCTGCCCCTGCCACGCCAGCGGCCAGGAGGCCACGGCGCGCTGGCGGATGGTCAGGTTCGGATCGGGCACCATCAGCGCCTCGGTCACCTCATACACCCGTCCGAGGCCGTGGCATTCAGGGCAGGCGCCTTGTGGGGTGTTCGGCGAGAAATCCTCGGCGTACAGCATCGGCTGCCCCGGCGGATAGCTGCCGGCCCGGGAATAGAGCATGCGGATCAGGCTCGACAAGGTGGTCACGCTGCCCACCGACGAACGCGCGCTCGGCGTGCCACGCTGCTGTTGCAGGGCCACCGCCGGCGGCAGGCCTTCGATGGAATCTACATCCGGCACGCCAACCTGATCGATCAACCGCCGCGCATACGGCGCCACCGATTCGAAATAGCGCCGCTGGGCTTCGGCGTACAGGGTGGAAAACGCCAGCGACGACTTGCCCGAACCGGACACCCCGGTGAACACCACCAGCGCATCGCGCGGGATGTCGACGTCGACGTTCTGCAGATTGTGTTCCCGGGCGCCGCGTACGCGAACCATGCCGGCGGGTGCTTTGGAGGTGCGTTTGGCAGTCATGGGCGGTCCTTTAAAAGAGAATCAAGGACGCGAATGAACTCTGTGGTGAGGGGATTTATCCCCGATCGGCGGTGCAGCCGCCGCAAGCAAGGGAGCGCTTCGCACTCCATCGGGGATAAATCCCCTCACCACAAGAAGCCTGTTCGCGGGTGAGAGGAAAATAAATTCAGGCACCGAGCACCGACCGAATCATCTGCAACAACGCTTCCGGTCCATAGGGTTTGCCGAGCAAGTGCGTGTCCGGACTCAGTTGGTGGTTGCGCGAGATGATGTCGCGGGTGTGGCCGGAGGTGAACAGCACCGGTACCGGCGGCGTCTGCACCTTGGCCCAGGCGGCCAGATCGGAACTCTTGATCAGTCCCGGCATGACCACGTCAGTGAATATCAGATCGACGTCGGCGCCTTCCAGCAGCATCTGCATCGCCACGTCGCCATTGCCGGCGGTGAGCACGTGGTAGCCCTCCTCGCGCAGCAATTCCACCGCCGAGGCGCGCACCGCGTCGTTGTCCTCGACCACCAGAACGGTCTCGTGACCGCCGCCCTGCTGCGGGCCGGGGCTCGGGGTTTCGGCGGCAACCGAGCGCAGGCAGCGCGGGAAGTACAGCTGCACCCGCGTGCCCTGGCCCACGGTGCTGTCGATCTCGACGTGGCCACCGCTCTGTTTGACGAAACCGAAGACCATGCTCAGGCCGAGTCCGGTCCCCTCGCCATCAGCCTTGGTGGTGAAGAACGGCTCGAACACCTGCTCGAGCATTTGCGGGGGAATGCCGGCGCCACTGTCGCTGACCACCAGCCGCACGAAGTCGCCGGCAACAATGCCTTTGCCAGCGCAAAAGGTGCTGTCCAGTCGGGTATTGAGGGCGCTGAGGACAATGGTGCCCTCGCCCTTCATCGCATCCCGGGCATTGATCGCCAGGTTGAGAATGGCGTTTTCCAGTTGATTGCGGTCGACGTTGATGTGCCACGGGTCTTGCGGCAATTGCATGTCGATCTGGATGGTTTCACCCAGCGCGCGCTGGAGCAGTTCACCGACGCCATCGAAGATCTGCCGCAAATCGCACACCGCCGGCGACAACGGCTGGCGTCTGGCAAACGCGAGCAGTTGCGACGACAGCTTGGCCCCGCGCTCGACCGCCGCCAGCGAGGCGCTGACCCGGCGCTGCACGTTGGCATTGTCCGGTTCGTGCCGCGCCAGCAAGTGCAGGTTGCCGGCGATCACCTGCAGCAGGTTGTTGAAGTCATGGGCGACGCCGCCGGTCAATCCGCCAATCGCTTCGATCTTCTGCGACTGACGCAATTGCTCCTCGGCGGCCAGTCGCGCATTCACTTCATCGGCGACCCGTTGTTCGAGGTTGCGGGTGAATTTGAGCAGGGACTCTTCGGCGATCTTGCGTTCGTGAATGTCGATCAACACCCCAGGGAAGCGAAACGGCGCGCCCTGTTCGTCGAACTCGCAGGCGCCGCTGGCGAGCACCCACAGGTAGCTGCCATCGGCGCGCCGCACCCGGTACTCGGCGTTGTACGGCTCGCCACTTTGCAAAGCATGACTGACCCGGTCCTGGACCCACGCCAGATCGTCCGGGTGGATCCGCGATTCGGTAAAAGACTGCGGCAGGTTGCTCAGGTCCTGATCCGGCGGACAGCAAAACGTCCGGGCGAAACGCTCATCCGCCGACAACACATTATTCTTCACGTCCCAGACAAACGAGCCGAGCAACGCGCCGGCATTGAGTGCCAGCCGCACCCGTTCGTTATCGGCCCGATAGGCATCTTCAGCGGCCTGGCGCAGGCGTTCGGAGCGCACCAGCTCGGTGGTCTCCACCACCATTGCCATCACCCCGGACGGCACGCCTTCGTCGTTGGCCACCGGGCTGTAATACAAATCCATCCAGACGTCTTCGGGCACGCCATCGCGCAACAGCACCAGTTCCTTGTTGCGGTAGGACAAGGTGCCACCCGCCAGGCAGGTGTCAACCACATGCCGGTTAAAGTCGGCGACTTCCGGCCAACCCAGCTCCACCGGCGCACCCAACAGATACGGATGGCGGCCACCGGCGAACTTGGAATAGGCGTCGTTGTAGATCATGTACCCGGCATGGCCCCAGAGCATGACCATCGGCAGCGGCGAAGCCAGCATCAGTTGCACCGCGCTGCACAGACTGGCGGGCCAGGTGTCGAGCGGGCCGAGTTCGGTCTGCCGCCAGTCGAACGCACAGATGCGCCCGGCCATTTCGCCTTTCCAGCCCGCACAGTCGTGGTTATCGGATAAAAACTGCATCGATTGACTCGGTGTCCTGTGGTGTTTGCCCGATACATCGCGCCGCTGAAACGATGCACGCCCGTGAGTTTCGAGCTTCGCAGGCCATTTTGGTTTCATTTGAAACAGCGCCGACTGCAGGCCCGGCGCGGATCAGACCCCGATCAGGTGTTTGAGCGGGTGGTAGCCGGTTTTCATCTTCGCCGCGACGTCCAGAATCGCTTTCTCGATACCGTTCAAATGCGTGCAGATCAGCTCGATGGCGGCGCTCTGGTCGCCCGCTTCGATGTACTCGATCAAGCGTAGATGTTCGTTGTCGCGGCAGGCTTCATGGCTGTCGTCATCCAGCGCGGTGATATACAGCGAAGCGCGGGAAATCAGCTTTTGAAACCAGTCGAGCAGCACCGGATTGTTGAGGCTGCGCGCCAGCTTGAGGTGGAACTCGCCGAGCAGGTAAATCAATTGCTCGTGGTCGCCCGCCGCGTGGGCGGCGTCTTCCAGCAGCAGGTGCTCGCGCAGGACCTGCATGGCGGCAGTGTCCTTGCGTCGGCAGAGTTCGGTGACCATGCCGATCTCGATCAACCGCCGGGTTTCGAACAGCGAGCGGATCTCTTCGTTGCTGGGCAACGACACCGAAGCGCCTTTGTTCGGCTCGGTGGTCACCAGCCCCTCGGCTTCCAGTTGCTTGAGCGCCGCCCGCACCGAGGTGCGGCTGACATTGAACAGTTCGGCCAGCGAGGCTTCGCCCAGCTTCATCCCCGGACGCAGAGAGCGCTTGCTGATCGCCAGGTAAATCCCTTGGTAGACGCGGTCGACCGTGGTTTCGAGTTTCTTCTCGGTCATTCGAACACTCCTTCAGCCTCGGCAGACCCGCTGCTCCAGCGTTATGCACCGTTTCGTACATCAGTGTGGCGCAGGATATCGTCTTCGGCGGGCAGATGCAGGATCTGGATCGCAAGTTGCGCGGGATTGAGGCCGCGAAAGGTGCGCGGGAGCAGCGCAAGCCGGGGGGGCGATGGAGGGCGCGAGCGGTTCTGGCTGCTGCCAACAACGCATTTCCCTTGCAGGAGTGAGCCTGCTTGCTCCTGCAAAGGTACACAAATCCACTGTGGGAGCGAGCTTGCTCGCGAAAGCGGCCTTTCAGACAAATCATTTTTTGACTGACCGATCGCCTTCGCGAGCAAGCTCGCTCCCACAGGTTTTGTGTTCGACCGGGAAAAGGATCAGTGGAAATCGCGGCTCTGCACACGAATGCCATCAAGCAACGGAGTCAGGTCGCTCAGCCGTCCGGCGATCAGGTGCCGCACTTCGCCTTCACGCTCCCAGCGGCCATCGACCTTGAGCAGTTGCGAACCCACCAGCACCTGACGCTGGCGCTCGGCCAGATCGCGCCAGACCACCACGTTGACGTTGCCGAACTCGTCTTCCAGGGTGACGAAGGTCACGCCGCTGGCGGTGCCCGGTCGTTGTCGGCCGGTGACCAGCCCGGCGACGCTCACCGGCCGGCCGTGTTCGACGTCCAGCAACTCCTGCGAACTGCGACAGCGCCGGGCCTTGAGTTCGCCACGCAGCAGCGCCAGTGGATGCGGCCCCAGCGTGGTGCCGATGGTTGCGTAATCGGCCTGCAGGTCCTCGCCGACACTCGGTTTGGGCAGCAGCACATCGGGCTCTTCCTGGCTCGGCAAACCGGCAAACAGGCCCAGCTGTTTCTGCACCCCGGCGACTTCCCAGCGCGCGCGATGCCGATGCCCGGCCATCCCGCGCAATGCCCCGGAGTCGGCGAGCAACGCCTGGGCGCGGCTGTCGAGCGCGGCGCGTTCGCCGAGGTCGGCGACATCGGCAAACGCCCCCCGCGCCCGCGCCGCTTCAATACGCCGGGCATCGTCTTCGCGAAAGCCCTTGATCATCCGCAGGCCCATGCGGATCGCCGGTTGCGCGCCGCTGATCGGTTCCAGGCTGCAATCCCAGTCGCTGGCGCGCACGTCCACCGGGCGGATCTGCAATTGATGACGGCGCGCGTCCTGAAGGATCTGATCCGGGCTATAAAAGCCCATCGGCCAGCTGTTGATCAGCGCACAGGCGAACGCCGCCGGTTCATGGCACTTGAGCCAGCAACTGGCGTAGGTCAGCAAGGCGAAACTGGCAGCGTGGGACTCGGGAAAACCGTAACTGCCGAAGCCTTTGATCTGCTCGAAGATCTGCGCGGCGAATTCCTCGCTGTAGCCGTTTTTCTTCATACCAGCAGCGAGGCGTTGCTTATGCGGTTCCAGCCCGCCGTGGCGTTTCCACGCGGCCATGGAACGACGCAACTGGTCGGCCTCGCCGGGACTGTAATCGGCGGCGACGATGGCGATCTGCATCACCTGTTCCTGAAACAGCGGTACGCCGAGGGTGCGTTTGAGCACCGCTTCCAGTTCCGGCGAGGGATAGGTTTCCGGCTCCTCCTTGTTGCGCCGGCGCAGGTAAGGATGGACCATCCCGCCCTGAATCGGCCCCGGTCGGACAATCGCCACTTCGATCACCAGATCATAGAACTCCGCCGGTTTCAGCCGCGGCAGCATCGACATCTGCGCCCGCGATTCGATCTGGAACACGCCGATGGTGTCGGCGCGGCTGATCATTTCGTAGGTCGGTTTGTCTTCAGGTGGAATCGTCGCCAGGCTCAGGTCCCGATGACGATGCCGACGCAACAGGTCGAAGCAGCGACGGATCGCACTGAGCATGCCGAGGGCGAGGATATCGACCTTGAGCAGCCCGACCGCATCGAGGTCGTCCTTGTCCCACTGAATGATCGTGCGCTCGGCCATGGCCGCATTTTCCACCGGCACCAGAGTGTCCAGCGGCGCTTCGGAAATCACGAAGCCGCCGGGGTGCTGCGACAGATGCCGGGGGAAGCCGATCAGTTGCCCGGTCAGGCTCAGCACCCGGCGTAGCACCGGGCTGTCGGGGTCGAAGCCGCTTTCGAGCAAGCGTGCCAGCGGCGGCGTTTCGTCGCTCCAGTGACCGCAGCAATCGGCCAGTGCATTGATCTGATCCGGCGGCAGCCCCAGGGCCTTGGCCACGTCGCGCACCGCACCGGCGGCGTGGTAGGTGCTGACCACCGCGGTCAGCGCCGCCCGCTGCCGGCCATACCGGCGGAACACGTACTGCAGGACTTCTTCGCGACGTTCGTGTTCGAAATCCACGTCGATGTCCGGCGGCTCGTTGCGCTCTTTCGACATGAAGCGTTCGAACAGCAGCGTGGTGCGGTCCGGGTCGATCTCGGTGATGCCCAAGGCAAAACACACCGCCGAGTTGGCCGCCGAGCCACGGCCCTGGCAAAGAATGTTCTGCTCGCGCGCGAAGCGCACCACGTCGTGTACGGTGAGGAAGTAGCTTTCGTAGCCGAGTTCGGCGATCAGTTTCAGCTCATCGTCGATCTGCTTCAGCACTTTGCTTTGCGGCCCTTGCGGCCAGCGCCAGGCAATGCCCTCTTCGGTCAGCTGGCGCAGCCAGGAACTGCCGGTATGTCCCTGCGGCACCAGCTCTTTCGGATACTGATAGCGCAACTCGCTCAGCTCGAAAGTGCAGCGCCGGGCCAGTTGCACCGAGGCGTCGAGCAACGCCGGCGGATACAGCTCGCGTAGCACCTCAAGGCTGCGCAGATGGCGCTCGCCATTTGGGTGCAGGCGCAACCCGGCTTCGGCCACCGGGACGTGATGGCGGATCGCGGTCATGGTGTCCTGCAAGGCCCGCCGACCGCGGGCGTGCATGTGCACATCGCCGCAGGCCACAGCGGCAATCTGCAACTGATCCGCCAGACTCAGCAGTGCCGCCAGCCGCCGCTGGTCGTCCTGCCCGCGATGCAGCTGCACCGCCAGAAACAGACGTTCGCCGAAGGTCTGTTTCAGCCAGCGGCCCTCCTCCAGGTCATTCACGCGGTCCGGCACCCACACCGTGAACAAGCCCGGCAACGGTTCGCTGAAATCCTCGCGCAACACTTGATACTGGCCTTTCTGCGTACGTCGCCGGGCCTGAGTGATCAAACCGCACAAGGCTTGATACCCCGCGAGGTTCTCCACCAACAGCAGCAGTTTCGGGCCGTTGTCGATGCGGATTTCGCTGCCGATGATCAGCGGCAATTCCACCGATTTCGCTGCCTGCCAGGCGCGGACGATCCCGGCCAGGGTGCACTCGTCGGTGATCGCCAGTGCCTGATAACCGTGTTTTTTCGCGCGCTGGAACAGTTCAAGAGCGCCGGAGGCACCGCGCTGGAAGCTGAAGTTCGACAGACAGTGCAGCTCGGCATAGCCATCGTTCATGCAAACCAGCCCTGCAGCCACAACGGACCGCCCTCGCCCACGGCACGATAGGCCCAGCCGTGCTGACCGGCGCGGTTCTGGATCAGGTAGTAATCGCGGCGCACATCGTCACCGTCCCACCAGCCGGACTCGATACGCTCAGGGCCCATGAGGATCCGCGCCGAGCCTTCGGCCACGCTTTGCGGTTCGCCGAGCAGCCAGCCTGGGCGCTGCACGCTCGGCAAGCCGCTGCAGGGCTGCTTGTCGGCGCCGTTCTGCCAGGCACATTCCGGGCGATGGTCGGCCTGAAAGCGCAGCCCCTGCACCGCCTCGTCGCCCAGCCGCGCGCGCAGGCGTTCGCGCAATTGTTCCCAGGGCAGAGTCTGTTGCGGCCGCTCATCGAACAGCTCCTGAAACTGCGGCACGAAACTCGGCAGATCTTCGGCGCGCAGGCGGAAACCACGCACCGGCGCCGCGACCTGCACCTGCTCCAGCCGGCCTCGGGCCAGCTCGAAGAGCATCGCCGGATCGCGCTCGGCGCTGAGCAGGCCGACCTTGATCAGCGTGTCCGGCAACCCGGCGTGTTCCAGATGCAAATCGAAACGCTGCACGCCGCTGTCACGTCCGCAGAGAAAGGCCGAGAGGTCAGCGGTCAATCGGCGTAACGGAAACAGCAGCGCCTGATGCGATTGCACGTCGAAATTCAGTTCGATGCGTACGTCGAAGCGGTCCGGCGGCAGATAGAAGGCCAAGGCCAGCGGACGTGCGCCAAAGAGGGTGTCGAGGTGTTTGAGCATCGACGCTTCGAAACGCCGGGCCAGCGCCTGTCGCGGCAGGCTCTGCAGCTGGCTCAGGTTACGCACGCCCATGCGCGCCAGCGCGGTGGCGACGGGCGGCTCCAGTCCGACGCGGTCGACAGGCAATTGGCCGAGGTGATACTGCAAGGCCTGGCCATCGGGCACCACCAGGCCATCGTAAGCATTGGCCAGCACCCGCGCCGCCACCGGATTGGGTGCGGCGACGATGCGATGGCGGAAGCCCAGTTCGCTCAGTTCCTTGCGCAAACGTGCTTCGAACTGCGCCCAGGAACCGAACAGGCCGAGGCTGGATTCGATCTCGAACACCACGGTGCGCGGGTAATGCACACTGACCTGCGCGCTGAAGCGGTAGGCCCATGCGGCGAGAAACTGCTGCCAGTGCTCGACTTCGGCGAGGTCGTAATCGGCAGTGGCAAAACCTTTGCTCAATGCCTGCGCGGCGGTCATCGACTGTCCGGCGCGCAGGCCAAGCTTACGCGCCGCCGGATTGACCGCTTGCAGCACCCGGCGCTGCGCCGGGCCGCTGAGCAGCACCAACGGCTCATCAGGATCGGGACGCTGACGCAGCACCGCGTCGAGCGCCAATTGCGGGAACAGAATACACACCCAGCGCATGACGACCTCAGTGCCCCACGGTAAAGGCAATCGGCGCCGAGCGCGCCAGACCGCCGCGGCATTTGAGCACGCGCAACTGCGCCGGCCTGGCGTCGATGGCAATCCGCAGCGCCGCCGGCGACGGGTTGATCGCCTCGCTCAGCGGGCGCCAGGCAAAGGCCAAAGTCTGTCCGGTTTCCGCCGCCACCTGCAGGCGCCGCAACGCGCGGTCATCGGCCTTGTGCGGCCAGCACAACACCGCGCCGCAACTGCCCGAGCGCAGGCATTGTTCCGCCGCCCACAAGGCTTCGCGCTCGCTGGCGTGGATCACCGACAACTGGCGCAGATCGACCCCGGCGTTTGCCCACGCCTGCGGGTACGGCACGAACGGCGGCGCTACCAGCACAATGCGCTCGCCTGCCGTCGACAACCGCGCCAGGGTCGGCCAGACCAGTTGCAACTCGCCCACGCCGGGGCCGGCCAGAAGGATTTCGCTGAGTGCCGCTTCCGGCCAGCCGCCGCTAGGCAACGCCGCGTCGAGCGCTGCGTGGCCGGTGGGTTGCGGGCTGGCCGCCGGCGGTGCAGGCCGGCCCTTCCAGACCTGGCCGCCATTGAACAGCGTATCGAGTGCAACGACGGCGCCCATCAGCCTTGCCTCACCAGACCGCAGAACACCCCTTCGATGGCCAGATCCTGATCGTCGCGCACGACAATCGGCTGGTACGCCGGGTTGCGCGGCAGCAGGCGCACTGTAGCGCCGACACGTTCGAAGCGTTTGATCGTGACTTCACCGTCAAGGCGTGCCACCACAATCTGCCCGGTGAGCGCTTCGGGATTGCGCTTCACCCCCACCAGATCGCCATCGAGAATGCCGTCCTCGATCATCGAGTCGCCCTGCACTCGCAGCATGTAGTCCGGGGTACGGGAGAACAGCGCCGGGTCGAGCAGCAAGCGGTTATGGACGTCGGCATCGGCACCGATCGGCGCACCCGCGGCGACCCGACCGAGCACCGGAATATCAAGCAGTTCCGGGCGCGCGGGTTGCCCGAGCAGACGAATGCCCCGGGCCTGATGCGGATTGACCTCGATAAACCCGGCTTCGGTGAGCGCCAGCACATGCTTGCGCGCCACGCTGCGCGAGGCAAAACCAAAAGCCTCGCTGATTTCAGCGAGGCTTGGGGGCTGACCGTGTTCGGCGATGCGTTCGCGGATAAAGGTCAGGATGGCGGTACGGCGGGGAGTAAGAGTGGTCATGGAGTACATTTGTACTCCTGTAGGGTTTTTCTGACAATAACCGCAGGTCGGCCGGGAACGATCAACGGCCGGGCCAATGTAGGAGCTGCCGCAGGCTGCGATCTTTTGATCTTGATCCATAAAAACAAGATCAGAAGATCGCAGCGTGCCGCAGCTCCTACAGGAGAGTGATCAAATGAGGGGGTCAGCTCAGGCCGCGTTCGGCGAGAAAGGCCGCGATGTAATCGATGAACGCGACGACTTTCGCCGTGGCCCGTCGATGGCTCGGGTACACCGCGAGAATGTGCGGGCCGAAGGTATCGGGGTCGATCTCGTAATCGGCCATGACCCGCACCAGACGCCCGTCAGCGATGTACGGCGCGGCGCTCCACAATGGCGTGTGCAACAAGCCACGCCCGGCCAGGGCGCTGGCCAGCAGCAGGTCGTAATTGTCGCTGCGCAACCGCGGCGCCGTCGGTTGCGCCAGGCTCAGGCGCTGGCCGTCGCGTTCGGCCCACCAGAATTCACGGCTGAGCAGCGGATGTTGATACAGCAGCCATTCATGCTGTTCGAGGGTCTGCGGATTTACCGGCAAAGCCTTTCGCGCCAGATAGTCCGGGCTGCCGCACAGGGCCAGACGATTGCTGCCGACCACCCGCGCAATCAGCCCCGGCAGGTCGTCGTGGCCCTCACGCAAGGCCAGGTCGTAGCCGCTTTCCAGCAGATTGACGAACGCATCGCACAGGTCCACTTGCAGGCTGATCTGCGGATATTGCTGCAAAAAACCGTCGCAGACCTGATCAAGAAACGCCCGCCCATAAGCCAGCGGCGCGGTGATTTTCAGACTGCCGCGCAGACCGTGCTGCAACTGCTCGATTTCCTCGCCGGCCTCGTCCAGCCGCTGCAACACCAGGCGCGCGGTTTCCAGATAGACCCGGCCGATTTCGGTGAGCAGAATCCGCCGCGTACTGCGTTCGAACAGCCGCGCACCGAGCTCGGATTCCAGGTGATTGACCGCTTTGGTCAGGGCCGACGGGGTCTTGCCCAACTGTTCGGCCGCGCGGCTGAAACTGCCGAGCTGCGCGGTAACCACGAACATTTTCAGTGCACCCAACTTGTCCATGCTTTTTCCATTCAGGCAAAAACGTTTTTCGTGCGACAGGCGTTCTGTCGGTTGATGTCAGCCACTAATCTGGCCATCAGACGTAATAACAAGGAAATCTTCAATGAAAAGATTCATCCCGAGTTTGCTGGTCAGCGCTTTAAGTTTTGCCTCGATGGAAGCCATGGCCGCCACCGATCTGGTGCTGCTCAACGGCAAGATTTTCACCGCCGATCGCTCGCAACCCAAGGTTCAGGCGCTGGCCGTGGAAAACGGCAAAGTGCTGAAAGTCGGCACGGATGCGCAGATCAAGGCACTGATCCAGCCTGGCACGCAGGTGATCGATCTCGGCGGCAAAACCCTGATGCCCGGCTTGATCGACAGCCACTCCCACGCGATTTTCGGCGGCCTGGAAATGGTCTCGGCCAACATGGAAGACGAAGTCGTCGCCCTCGATCAACTGGAACAACGCCTGCGCGCCTGGCGTGACGATGGCAAGGCCCGACACGGCGACGTGCTGAGCATTGCCGGCATGAGTTCGGTGTACTGGGCGCAGGCCGAAGCGCTGGGCAAGATTTTCAACCAAGGGGAATGGGCCGAGGTGCCGGTGGTGTTCACCGGCAGCGATCACCACACCGCCTGGGCCAACCACGCCATGCTCAAGCGCGCCGGCATCGACGCCGCGTTGCTCAAGGCCCTGCCCGCTGCGGAACAGGACACCATCGGCAAACTGGCCAACGGCGAGCCCAACGGGTTTCTGGTGGATGCCGGCTGGGACCGGGTCGCGGCGAAAATGCCGGTGCCGAGCGCGGCCGACATGCTCAAGGCGGCCAAATCCGCCGTGCGCTTCAACAACAGCCTCGGCATCACCGCATGGATGGACCCCGCCGCCAACGCCGCACCGGGGGAAGCGGTATTCGCCCTCAAACCGACCGAGAAAACCGTTGGTGTGCTGCCGGCCTATAAAGCGCTGGCGGCCAGTGGCGACATGAGCGTACACGTCGCCGCGCTGCTGGTGGCCAACCCGAAAAGTCTGCCCGCCGACCTCGATATGCTGGACAAGGTGCGCCAGCAGTTTCAGGGCATCCCCAACCTGACGTTGCCCGGGGTGAAGATTTTCGCTGATGGCGTGATCGAATACCCGGCGCAGAGTGCGGCGATGATCGATCCGTACAGCAACTCGCACAAACAGGGCGAACTGCTGATCGATCCGCAGCACTTCGGCGAACTGGTCAGCGCCATCGACCAGCGCGGCTGGCTGGTGCACATCCACGCCATCGGCGACCGCGCGGTGCGCGAATCGCTTAACGGCATCGAACGCGCACGCCAGGATCGACAGAGCGGCGTTACCCACTCGATCACGCACCTGCAGATGGTCAACCCGAAAGAGTTCGCGCGTTTCAAACCGCTGAACGTGATCGCCTCGATGCAGTTGCTGTGGGCCAGCGCCGACGACTACACCACCGACATGATCAAGCCTTACGTCAGCGCCCTCGCCTTCCGTTATCAGTACCCGGCGCATTCGCTGTTGAAACAGGGCGCGACGATTGCCGGTGCCAGCGACTGGCCGGTGTCGTCGCCCAATCCGTTCAACGCCATGGCCCAGGCCATCACCCGCCTCGGCCCGCTGGGCGTACTGAATGCCGACGAGCGTCTGGATCGCGAAACCATGTTCTACGCCTACACCGCCAACGCGGCGCGGACAATTGGCCTGGACCAGCAGATCGGTTCGCTGACGCCGGGCAAGCAGGCCGACTTCATTGTGGTCGACCGCGACGTGTTCAGCGTCGACGAAAAAGCTCTGCACGACACCCAGGTTCTGCAAACCTGGTTTGGCGGACGTCAGGTCTACACCGCCAACCCATAACAACAGCCATGCCACCCTGTGGGAGCGGGCTTGCTCGCGAAGAGGCCAGTCTATTCAGCATCTTCACTGACTGCCCCACCGCCTTCGCGAGCAAGCCCGCTCCCACAGGTTTTGTGAGGGTTGCCGAGATCGAATCGCCCCACAGCTCTCTTTCTGCCCCATAACAATCACAACATCCGGGACTTCACATGAAAGCCTTGCCTCTGCTCGCCCTGAGTTCCTTGAGCCTGCTGCCCTTGAGCAGCCAGGCGCTGCCCTTGAACGACGACTTCGCCGTGCTAGTCGATCTGACGCTGGCCAGCGACTACCGCACTCGCGGCATCTCGCAAACCCGTAATGATCCGGCCGTGCAGGCTGGCCTGACCCTGGCGCACAGCAGCGGTCTGTACATCGGCGCCTGGAGTTCCAACGTCGATTTTGGCGGTGACCTGAAAACCCGTCAGGAAGTCGACTACTACGCCGGCTGGCTGTGGCAGGCGACCGACGCGGTCAGCCTGGATGTCGGTTACCTCAAGTACAGCTATCCCAAAGAAAGCCAGTTCAACCAGAGTGAGGTCTATGGGATTCTCGGCGTGTACGGGGTGAAGCTGGCGGCGTATTACTCCAGCGATGCGCCGGGGATCGACAGCCAGCAGAGCTCGCTCTACACCTACGTCGGTTATGAGACCGAGCTACCGTTCGACTCAGGGCTGAAGTTGCGTTACGGCAACATGGACTTCAAGGATCCGCACCTGTATTCGGCGTCCGGGCATGGCGAGGACAGCTACCGTGAATGGGAGGTCAAGCTGAGCCACAACCTGGCTGGGGTGGTGTTGGGCCTGAGCTACATCGACACCGATCTGTCGCAGAGCCAGTGCCTGAGCAACTGGGGCTACAAGGACGTGTGCACGGCGACGGTGGTGGCGAGCGTGAGTAAATCCTTCTGACCCACCGCTCCCGTGTAGGAGCTGCGGCACGCTGCGATCTTTTGCTTTTGATTTGAAAAACAAGATCAAAAGATCGCAGCCTTCGGCAGCTCCTACAGGTAATGCGCAAGGATGGTTGTTACGAGATGTTTACAAATACAGGGTGGTGCGTCGCCTGGTTGTTACGAGATGTTTACAAAATTTTGACTAATGTTCCTCTACAGTCCCGCGCGCAAACCGCGCGTGTTTTCTATCGAGTAGAGGAATGTCTGTAATGGCTTTGGGCAAAGGAATGCGTTTACCAATCATCACTTCGACCCGTCTGGTGCTGCTGTTTTCCTTGGCACTGGTGGCGCTGTACAACCTGGCGACCTGGAAGGCGCTGGGCACGTTGATCACTCTGCAAGGCGCGCACAAACTGGCGTTTTTGGCCTCGTTCGGGCTGTTCCTGTGGGCGGCAATCACCTTGTTGCTGACCCTGGTGTCGTTTCGCTGGACGCTGAAACCGGCGCTGAGTCTGGTCGCCCTGCTCTCGGCCTGCGCCGCGTATTTCATGAACGAATACGGGATCACTATCGATACGGTGATGATCCAGAACGTGTTCGAAACCAACCCCGGGGAAGCCGCCGCGCTGTTCAACGCCAAACTGTTGGCCTACGTGCTGTTGCTCGGCGTGCTGCCGGCGGCGCTGATCTGGCGTTGGCCGGTGAGTTATCGACCGTTCTTTCGCGGCCTGCTCAACAAAGTGCTGGTGATCGCTGCCTGTGTGCTGGTGATTGGTGCTTCGGTGGGCGCGTTCTATTCGACCTATGCGCCGATCTTCCGCGAAGAGGACAAGCTCACCCATTTCATCAACCCGACCAACTACATCTACGCCATCAGCAAGTACACCAAGCAGCGCCTGGGCATCAAACAGCACTTCGTGGTGCAAGCCATTGGTGAAGACGCAGTGATGAGCGCGAAAGCCGCCAGCCGCGAGAAGAAATCGCTGATGGTCTTTGTGGTTGGCGAAACCGCCCGTGCCGATCACTTTTTGCTGAACGGCTATGCGCGCGAGACCAACCCGGAACTGAGCAAACTGGACATCCTCAACTTCAGCCAGGTGCATTCCTGCGGCACGTCGACGGCGGTGTCGGTGCCGTGCATGTTCTCGATGTTCCCGCGGGCGGATTACAGCGACAAGAAAGGCAAAACCTACGAAGGCCTGCTCGACATCCTGCAACGGGCCGGCGTGCAGGTGCTGTGGCTGGACAACAACAGCGACTGCAAGGGCACCTGCCTGCGCGTGCCACACCGCGACATCGCGAAGAACCAGCCGGGGCCGTTCTGCGACGGCAACAACTGCCTCGACGAAGCACTGCTGGCCGATTTGCAAAGCTACATCGACAGCCTCAAGGGCCACGCGATCATCGTCCTGCACGCCGACGGCAGCCACGGCCCGGAATACTACGAGCGCTACCCGAAAAGCATGGAGCGCTTCACGCCGATCTGTCACACCAATCAGTTGGGCAGCTGCAGCCGCGATGAGCTGGTGAACGTCTACGACAACACCATCCTCTACACCGACCACTTCCTCGCCAAGGTGATCGACCTGCTCAAACGCAATCAGGCCACGCTGGACACCTCGATGCTGTACGTCTCCGACCACGGCGAATCGCTGGGCGAAAACGGCTTGTACCTGCACGCCGCGCCGTATGCACTGGCGCCGGAGGCGCAGACCCATGTGCCGATGGTGATGTGGTTCGGCGACACCACCCTGGCCCACGAGGGGATCGATCGCGGTTGCCTGCAAGGCAAGAGCGCCCAGGCCGATCTGAGCCATGACAACCTGTTCCATTCGGTGCTGGGATTGTTCGAGGTAAAGACTGCGCTGTATCAGCCGGGGCTGGATATGTTCCACAGTTGCCGGCCGGCGATGACGGCAGTGCAATAGCCTGAACAATAAAGATCTCTGTGGGAGCTGGCTTGCCAGCGATGGCGGCCTGTCAGTCACCCCAGGTGCAAGCTGTGCCGACCTCATCGCTGGCAAGCCAGCTCCCACAGGGAAACGGTTGTTTTCAAGAGGTGAGCTGTGCCAGATAGGGCCACGGGTAAATGCCGCGCTGGTGACCGTCGCTGAACACCAGTTGCACGCCATAGCCCTGCGGGTTGATCTCGATCAGGCGCACTCGCTCATCGACCTGTGGCGTCAGACCTTTCAGGCGAAACGCGCGGCATTGCGAGCACGGGCACTGGCGGCGCAGTTCGGCGTGTTTGAGCACTGATTCGCGCCCGTCCGGCCAGCTCAGGCGTAAGGTCTGCTCACTCTGCGAATTGCTCAGCGACAACGGATTCACTGCAACTGACTCAAGGCAATTCGCACCGCTTTGCGCACTTCCGGGTCGCCGTCGTCCTGCGCTGCCTGCAATGCCGCCACCGCGCCGCGATCCTGCAACTCGCCGAGAGCCAGCGCGGCTTCCTTGCGCAGGTTGCTGATGCGATGGCCGAGGGTTTCGATCAGCGCGTCCAGGGCCGGGGCAAATCGCAGGCGCCCGAGGCTGCGGGTAGCGCGCAGGCGCACTTGCCAGTAGTCGTCGCTCAACGCTGCAATCAGCGCCGGGCCGGCGTCGCCATGACCGACCTTGCCCAGCGTGGTTGCCGCTTCTTCGCGCACTTGCCAGGCTTGATCGTGCAACGCCTGGCGCAGCGCCGGCAGCACCTCGGCGCCGGACGCCAGACCTAGGGCGCCGGTGGCGGCGCGGCGGACTTCGGTGTCCGGGTCGGCGCTGGCCAGACGTGCCAGCGCCGGCAGTGCGTCGAGCTGCTTGAGCCAACCGAGCACGCCGACCGCTTCGCGGCGCACGCTGGCGTCGGCGTCGTTGAGCGCCGCCAGCGCAGCCGGCGCGGGGTCGGCGAAACGCAATTCGCGCAAGGCACGGAACGCAGCAATCCGCACACTGACTTGCGCATGCTCGGCCCACGGCAGAATCACTCTGCCTGCGGACTCGCTCTTGAGCAGGCTCAGGCTTTGCGCGGCCGCCGCTTGTACTGCTGGCGACGAATCGGTCAAGGCCTGACACAGTGCCGCCACCACCGGCTCATCCTCCCAGGCTTCCAGCAGCCGTGCGGCTTCGGCGCGCACTTCTTCAGCCGGATCGTCGCGCAGGCGTTCGATCAGCCACTGCAGGCCATCGGGTTCTTCGAGATCGGCAAGATCAATCAGCGCAATGCGCCGCACACCGGGATCGTCAGCGCTCAGGCGCGGTTGCAGGGCGAGGATGTCGGGGTTATCGGTCATGGCAAAAAATGAGGTCATGGGGCACATCGCGGCAAAAGTTTTATGAGTGGCTTTAGGGTGTCTGAAAGGGCCTCATCGCTGGCAAGCCAGCTCCCACAGGTTTCTCGGGTGTTTGCAAAATCTGTGTCCCACTGCAAATCCCTGTGGGAGCTGGCTTGCCAGCGATGGCGTCCGCTCAGTCAGCGCAGGAGATAAGGGATGTCGACTTTCACCGCACCCGTCGGGCAATCCTTTTCGCACGGCATGCAGTACCAGCATTCATCGAACGCCATGTAGGCCTTTTGCGTGGCCGGGTTGATCGCCAGCAGATCCATCGGGCAAACGTCGACGCACACGGTGCAGCCCTTTTCGGCGATGCATTTGTCTTCATCGACAGTGACCGGGGCGTTGGAGCGGAAGAAGATTTCCTGGGCTTGATAGGCCATGGTTCGAACTCTCTGTGGTGATGCATCAAGCGGCAAAGGCGCCGACCCGCAAGCGGTCGTAAGCCTGCATTTCTTCGGCGTCGAGCGGGATGATGTAAGGTTCGACGGGTTTCTTGAAACTGGTCATCTGGCCGTCGTCACCCTTCTTCAGATGGCAGTGGCAGAACCATTCGCTGTCGTTGCGTTGCGGGTGATCGACGCGATAGTGGTACAGACCCCAGCGGCTTTCGGCGCGGAACAGCGAGGCGCGGGCAGCCATTTCGGCGCAGTCGCGGATCACGCTGGTTTCCATGGCGCGCATCAGCTCGTGGGGGTTGTTGGCTTTCATCTGCTCGAGGTCGCGCTCGATGTCGCTGAAGCGCTGCAGACCGATCTGCATCTTCTTGGTCACTTTCGGCGGTTGCAGGTAGTCGTTGACGAAGCGCCGCAGCTTGTACTCGACCTGCGCCGGTGGCAGACCGTGTTCACGGTCCAGCGGTGCGTAGACCCGGGCCTTTTCCTTTTCGATCTGTTGAACATCCAGCGCGGAAAAATCGAGTCCGGCGACAAAATCCGCCGCGTTGTGCCCGGCAAACCAGCCGTAGGTGAACGCGCCGAGCATGTAGTTGTGCGGCACCGCCGCCATGTCGCCCGCCGAATACAGGCCTTTCACCGAAGTCTCGGCGCGCTCGTTGACCCACACCCCGGACGCTGAATGGCCACTGCAAAAACCGATCTCCGAGATGTGCATCTCGACCATCTGCGTGCGGTAATCGGTGCCGCGATTGGCGTGAAACTGGCCGCGACTCGGGCGTTCGTTGCTGTGCAGAATCTCCTCGATGTTCTGGATGGTTTCCTCGGCCAGGTGATCGAGTTTGAGGAACACCGGGCCGTTGCCGCTTTCCAGTTCCTGGTGAAATTCCCACATCATTTGCCCGCTCCAGTAGTCGCACTCGATGAAGCGGTCGCCCTTGTTGTTGGCGGTATAGCCGCCGAGCGGGCCGGTGACGTAGGCGCAGGCCGGGCCGTTGTAGTCCTTGATCAACGGGTTGATCTGGAAGCACTCGAGGTTGGCCAGCTCGGCCCCGGCGTGATACGCCATCGCATAACCGTCGCCGGCGTTGGTCGGGTTTTCATAGGTGCCCATCAGGTAACCCGAGGACGGCAGACCGAGGCGCCCGGCCGCACCGCAGGCGAGGATCACCGCTTTGGCCTTGATCACATGGAAGTCGGCGGTGCGGCAATCGAAGCCCATCACGCCATTGACCGCGCCCTCCGCGTCAGTGAGCAAACGCGTGCACACGAGGCGATTGGTGATGCTGACCCGCGCACGTTTCAACTGGCGGTAAAGCACCTTCTTGATGTCATGCCCTTCCGGCATTGGCAGCACATAGGCGCCCATGTGGTGGACCTTTTTCACCGCGTAATCGCCGGTTTCGTCCTTCTCGAATTTCACACCCCAGCGATCCAGTTGCTCAATGGTTTCGAAGCTGTGCGTGGCGTAGGCGTACACCGCCGCCTGATTGACGATGCCGTCGTTGGCGATGGTGATTTCCTTGGTGTACTGCTCTGGCGTCGAATGGCCGGGGATGATCGCGTTGTTCAGACCGTCCATGCCCATACTGATCGCGCCGCTGCGCTTGACGTTGGCCTTGTCCACCAGCAGCACACGCAAGTCGCGATTCTTCTCTTTAGCCTTGATCGCCGCCATCGGGCCGGCGGTGCCGCCACCAATGACGACGATGTCGTATTCCTGTTCGATCACGTTGCGGGTCATGCCTGCTCCCCTTTTTGCCGATCGATCCGCAGGCGGTACTGGAACGCATCGCCACGGTAATAAAGGTGTTCGAAGTCCAGCGGCTGGCCGTTGGCGTCGTGGGTCAGGCGCTCGATGCGCATGATCGGCGAGCCGGCCTCGACGTTCAGCGCCTGGGTCAGATCGCTGTCGGCCAGCACCGCGTCGATTGCCAGGTCGGCGTGACCGAGGGCGATGCCGCAGTCGTTTTCCAGAATCAGGAAGATGTCGCGCGTGACCAGATCGGCCTTCTCCAGCCGCTCGCCGATGGCTTTCGGCAGGTAGGTGATTTCCAGCGAAATCGGCTCGCGATTGATCAGCCGCACACGTTTGATTTGCGCCACGGTTTCGCCTTCGGCGACTTGCAGACGCTCGGCCACACGCTTGTCGGCGGGGATGAATTTGAAGCTGCGCAGGCGATTGATCACCTCGTAACCGCGACCGGTCATGGACTCGGCTAGGCCTTGCAGGCTGCTGACGTTCTGAAAGGTTTTCGGCTTGGCGACGAAGGTGCCCTTGCCGTGGATCTTGAAGATCAACCCTTCCTTCTGCAGATCGCCCAGTGCCTGGCGCACGGTGATGCGGCTGACTTTGAACAGCGCACCAAGTTCGCTTTCGGAGGGCATCTGGCTGTCTTGCGGGTATTCGCCGTCGAGAATGCGCGCGCGCAGAACATCGCGCAGCTGGGTGTGCAGCGGGACACTTGATAAGGAGAGCGGGCTTAAGGACAGAACGTTATCGGTCATCACGGGATCACTTGTCATAACGAGTTATGACGTGATCTTAGATTTGTTATGACAAGGTTGAGAAATACCGAATGGGCATAACCTTAGATACAGGGCATACGCTGTTACCTGTGGGAGCTGGCTTGCCAGCGATGGCGTTCTGTCAGCCAACTGATTGGCTATCTGAACCACCGCTATCGCTGGCAAGCCAGCTCCCACATGGGGATTGTGCAGGTCTGAAGGGTCAGCAGCGTTTGAGGATCCGGTCCATCACCCAGTCAGTCTTGAGCGCTTGCTCGGCGACTGCCGGATGCCGCGAATCCCCGCGAATATGCGCATTCATCCCCAGCACGTGGTGCCACTGAATATGCTCATGATGAGAGATTTCCAGGTTGACCTGTTCATCCGCGTGCAACTCGACGGGATGCTCATCGAACACCGAAAAACCAATCCGCCCGAGGCTGCCAATGATCTGCACCCGGTCCTCGCGCCGATCCGCGACAAAGTTCCAGCAGCCCATGCCCAGCGCCCCGGAAGCGAACCGCCAACTGGCGCTGACCGCGTCTTCCGCCGCATACAACCCGGCTTGGCGCGCGGTGAAACCGGCGACCTCGACGATGTCGCCGAGCAGGTACTGGAACAGGTCAAGCCCGTGGCTGGCGAGGTCGGCGAAGTAACCGCCACCGGCCACCGCAGGATTGGTGCGCCAATTGTCGCGACCGTCCAGATCCGCTGGCGACGGCGCCTTGGTCAGTGTCCAGCTCAAGTGCCGCACCTCGCCGATACGCCCTTCCTCCAACCATTGCCGCACCTGTTGAAAACGCGGCAACGAGCGGCGGTAGTAGGAGACGAACAGGTGCACTCCGGCAGCGGCAAACGCCTGCTGCATCTCACGACTTTGCCCGGCATTCAGTGCCATCGGTTTCTCGACGCAGCAATGTTTGCCGGCGGCAGCGACTTTCAGGCTGTAAGCGTGGTGGCTGTCGGGTGGCGTGGCGATGTACACCGCGTCCACTTCGGGATCGTTGATCAGCGCATCGACATCGGTATAAATCCGCGCGATGCCATGGCGTGCGGCGTAGTCGGTTACCGCTTCAATCCGGCGCCCCATCACCGCCACCAGCGCCGAACCGGGGGCCTTGTAGAAGGCCGGCCCGCTCTTGCGCTCGGCGACGCTGCCGCAACCGATCATGCCCCAACGCACCACGTCCATGGTCACCCTCCGGGTGTGTGAAAAACCTCAGCCGATGTGCAAGGCGCGCAGATCGAGGCGGCCGTTCTGCAGCGGCGGGCACCAGTAGTAGCCGCCGGTGATCGGCCGGCTGATGCGATACAGGCCATCGGCAATGCCGTCTTCCAGACCGCTCATACGGCGCAGTTGCGCTTCGAAGGCATCCAGCGAAAAGCCGAAGGCGAGGAACATCAGGCCGGCGCGGTCGCCTTCGATCCACGGCATCGAACGGCGCACGACAAAGGCTTCGGGAGCGAAGCTTTCCTGGGCGGTGCGTTTGACGTGGGCGGAGACTGGCGCGTCGTCAATCTCTTCGTTGTCGCTCAGACGCCGGCCCATGATGTTGTCCTTGTCTTCGCCGGACAGTTTGTGGAACCCCTTGAGATCATGCTGCCACTGCTGGATCGCGGCAAAGCTGCCACCGACCAGACCGTCGCTGCCCTCCCCCAGCAACGCGGCCGCAATGGCAGCGTCGTCGTGCGGGTTTTCCGTGCCGTCTTCGTAGCCAGTCAGGTCATGACCTTCCTTGTGGCGGAAGGCTTCCTGCATGTCCACCAGACGGAAGGCCGGGGCCAGCGCCGCCTCGAAGGCGTTGCAGCGATTGAGCAGTTCACCGCGGTCGACGCCGTGCAGCCAGACCCACAGCGCGTGCTGGGTCGACGGGTTTTCCACGCCGACGCCGCTCAGTGCCGGGAAGCTGCGCAGGCCATTGATCTGCACGTTGAGGGCTTTGGTCAGGGGTTCACCGAAACCGACCACCGCCGACTCACCGTCCACCCGATTCAGCAGGTTGTCGATCGCCTGCGGCAACGCTTCTACCGACGCCAGGGCGAAAAACAGGTGACGTGCTTGCGCAGGAACAGGGGTGGCGAGGATGCCCGGCTGGTAGTAACTCATGTGAACTCCTTGGGAAAGTGCGCGGGAGTTTACCTGTGGCGGGAGCATTTGTGGGTTGAAGCAACATCAAAAGATCGCAGCCTTCGGCAGCTCCTACACCGATCCCTGTAGGAGCTGCCGAAGGCTGCGATCTTTTGATCTTTAAAAAGCAGCAGTGCTCTCGGTACGCCACGCACTCGGACTCATCCCCGTCCAACGCTTGAACGCCCGGCGAAAACTGCGCACATCGCTGTAGCCGACTTCTTCGGTGATCCGCTCGATCGGCATCTCGGGATTGGCCAGCAGGCTCAGGGTCCGTGCCTGACGCACCTGTTCCAGCAACGCCTCGAAAGTCAGCGCATGCTCGGTCAGGCGCCGGCGCAAGGTGCGGCTGCTCATGTTCAGGTCGCCGGCGATTTTCTCGATATGACTGCCGCAGCTCAGGTCGCGGGCAATCGCCCGTTCCACCGCCTGAATCAGATCGAGCTTCTGGTGCACCTGCGCCGCTTCCAGCTCTAGCAAGGCCACGGCCTGACGCAGCGCCAGCGGTTGATGATTGGGCAGCCTGGCGTCCAGCCATTGCGCATCGATCAGCATGCGATTGTGCAGGCAGCCAAAGCGCACATCCGGCCCGAGCAGGCGCTGGTATTCGCTCAGATAGTCCGGCGCGGCATGCACGAATTCCACGGCAATCGGCTTGAAATCGGCCCCGGCCAGCGCCCGCCCATACACCAGCAGACTGGCGAAAAACTCCTCGACCGCGAACACCTGCACATCGGCGAACGGCAAGCGGCATTCGGCATCGAGGTGCACTTGCGCGCCCACCACATCAACGCTGGACACCACGATCCCGCCGGACGTGTGCTGATGACGGATGCCCAGCGCGAAGGCATCGCGCAAGGTCTTGCACAGCGACAGCACATGCCCGAGCAGGCCCAGCGTCCCCAGCACATTCTGCGCGCCGACCCACAGACCGAGGCCTTGATTGGGCAGCACTTTGAGCGCGCGCTGAATCATCGCCACGGCTTGGCGATAGGAAATCCGTTGTGCTGGATCCTGCAGGTCCTCAAGGCTGAAGCCCAGGCCACGGCACAGGGTTTGCGGGTCGATGCCCTTGTTGTGCACGACTTCGGCAAGGGTTTGCAGGAGGAACGGCGACACCAGCGCCAGTTCGAAGGTCGGGTCTTGGACTTTTACGTTCATGGGGGCTGACATTCCGGATCACGCTTGATTGTTATTTTTGTAACCGGTTATGTCGAAGGAAGTTAGCACAGGGTCGACGGACTGTCCGCAGAAGCCCCCCTCGGTGTCCGCCAATACCCTGCCCGAATGTACGTCAAACGCTTATTTGTAACGTACCGGCGCTGCGTGCGTCCGGTACCAGTCCCGATCACAATAATAATGAGGACAGTTATGAGCCCGAACCGCGCGACCTCCTGCCTGCCACTCGCCCTGCTCACGGCGGGCTGCGCCATGACCCTGCCAGCCCTGGCCACCGAAGCCGGGGTCGACAACATCGGCACCGGCACCGACGGCTTCTTCATGCTGCCGCTGGAGGTCGACAGCCTGCCGCCGAACATGGTCGCGTTCAACCTCTACTACAACCACTACAAGGCGACGAAGCTCAATATCAGCTCGTTTGGCGGCAAGGTGCCGAATGTCGAAATCGAATCCACCGCCGTCATTCCGCGCCTCGATTACCTGAGCCCGGTGAGGATTTTCGGTGGACGCCTGGCCGGCTACATCGCCCAGCCCTGGCTCAAACAGGAAGTCTCGGTGTTCGGCCTCAGCGACACCCGCGAAGGCATGGGCGATACCACCTTCGCACCGATCATCCTGTGGGACATGGGCAAGCACCTGACCCTCGGCGCCGCCGTGGAAGTCACCGTGCCCACCGGCGAATACAGCATCGATCGGCTGGCCAACACCAGCAACAATTTCTACACCTACAAGCCGTTGTTCTCCTTCACCTGGCTGCCGACCGACAACACCGAAGTGTCAATGAAGACCACTTACAGCTTCAACGAGAAGAACAAGGACACCGACTACAAGTCCGGGCAGATCTTCCACTTCGATTATTCGGCCAGCTACAAGATCACCGACGACCTGATGCTCGGCGTCAATGGCTACTACCTCAAGCAGACCACCGACGACAAACAGTACGGCCACACCGTGCAGTTCGCCGGCCAGGATGTGGATGACGGCGTGCGCGGCAAAGTGTTCGCGATCGGCCCGGCGCTGCACTTCACCTTCCTCAAATACGCCAGCGCGGAGATTCGCTGGGCCAAGGAGTTTGACGTGGAGAACCGGCCTGAAGGCGAGATGCTCTGGGCCAAGATCAGCATCCCCTACGCCTTCTGACGCCCCCCTGTAGGAGCTGCCGCAGGCTGCGATCTTTTGATCTGGCTCTTAAAAAACAAAGTCAAAAGATCGCAGCCTGCGGCAGCTCCTACAGGGGAATCGTGTCGTGGGAATCCGGTGACAACCTCCGTCGTTTTTCCCGGATGGGCAAGGGAAACGTCTGACATCTTTAATGCAAGGTCTTCGAGATACTGCGCACTTCGTCCTGCCAGTGACGACAGCGAGCCACATCCCCCTTAGACTGCTTCACATTGATCATGGAGGTCACTATGAGCGCCGAACTTTCACTTATCGTTTCAGACTGCGAAACCCCGGAGCAGGCAGCCCGCTATGATCGCTGGTTCCGCGCCCAGGTGCAGGCATCAATGGATGATCCGCGACCCAACATTCCCCACGAGCAAGTGATGGCCGAGATGCGCGCCCTCATTGAATCGAAACTCAACAAAAACAGTGCGGGTTGACTGGCGTCCCGAAGCTCGCACGCAACTCTGGCAAACCCTGAACTACATCTCTGACCGCAACCCCGTTGCGGCCAGTCAACTTAACGCGACCATCGAAACGGCGACCTCGAGCCTTCCACGGCATCCCTTCCTTTATCGATTCGGCCGCGTGGCCGGTACCCGGGAAATCGTTGTCCATCCCAACTACGTCGTGGTTTATCGGGTGACCGACCGCATCGAGATCCTGAACCTTTTGCATGCTCGACAAGCGTATCCCCAAGCCCTTCCATCAACCTGAAAAAAAGGGCGACAACAGGCCGCCCAAAGTACTACACGAGAGTCCTTCACAACGTCAGTTGCCCCCGCTCCTCCTCGGTCAACTGCTGTTTCGCCTGTTCATCCAGCGCCCCGGCGCCCAGCACCTGCACCGGGCTGTTCGGGTTGTACCCGCTGGCCGGTGTGCGGCTCGCGCCATCTCGCGACGGGGCCAGTTGTTCGTTGCCGAAACTCAGCACCTGCACGGTAAACACCGAGGCCTGGTTCTGCCGCGCCGCGGCTTGCTGCTGACGTGCCACGTCTTCAGCGGCCTGAGTCGCCGAAGACGCGGCGGAGCTGGCCGAGGTGATCGCCCCGGTGTTGACCGACGCCACCACCGGAACACCGCTGGTCTTGCCCTGCACCGCGATGTTGGCGGCGTTGACCACGGTCAGTGCGGCGATGTTGACGTTGCCCGACACGCGAATCCCCGCCTCGCCGGCATCGATGGTGCCCAGCGGCGCGATCAGGTCGATGTCGCCCGGCGCGACTTCGGCAATTGGGTTGAGCGTGGCGATACCGGCGCCGGTGCTCGGCACCGATGGCGACAGGGTGACGTTGCCCCAAGTGTCGTAAACGCGTTTCGGCGGGGTGTAGACCACGGTGGTTTTCGAGCCGCGACCGGCGTTGATGTCGCCTTCCGCCGACCAGCCGAGGATCGAGCCACCGAAGGTGGTCATGATCCGGCTCTGGCCGAGCAGGATGCTGCCCTCGGAATACAGCTGAATATTGCCCGACCCCTGAGTGATGATGCCCGCAGTGGACGGCGGCGCGGCGCCTTCGATGCCGAACACCTGAGCGCCGCCAGGGGTGAGCATCTGGATGTCGCCGCCGAACAGGGTCTTGACCCCTGCTCCGCCGTACAACGTGATGTCGCCGTCGTAGCGCAGCGGATTGCCGGCCACATCGGTGCTCGGGAACAGCGCTGCGATGGCGTTGCGACCGCGCAGGTAACTGCCTTTGCGCGGACCGTCGGCGTCGTTGTACTCCAGACCGCCAGCGCGCAGTTCGGCGAAATACACCTGCCGGGCGAAGATCGACTGCTCGGCGCTCGGCAGCGCGGCATATAACGCTTGCGCCTGTTCGGCGTTGCCGCTGAAGCCGTAGCCCAGCGTCAGCCAGCTCTGCAACTCGTCGAGGTAGGTCTTGACCACTTTGCCCGGCTGCGCGCTCAACGAGGCATCGGCACTGGCCAGATTCTGCGGGTTCAGATAACGCGCGATGAACCGCGAATAATCCGGCCCCTGCGCGCCCGCGCCGGCCTGCAACACCACGCTGGCCCCCAGACGTCGGTCACCGGCCAGCACCGGCCCGAGCGAGGTAATGCTGGCGCGGTCTTCCAGCAGGATGTTGCGTCCGGCGTTGATGTCCAGTAACCCGGGGCCGGCAATGTCGAAGCTGCTGTACAGAATGTCGCGTCCGGCAGCTACCCGCGAAACATCCCGCGGGTCGTCATGAATGAACAGGTTGCCGGTCGACGCCACGTATTGCGTGCTGCCGGCCAGTTCTTCGCTCGGTGCGGTCGAGGGTTGACCGAGAAAAGTACCGGACGCGACGATATCGCGACCGGCGAGCATCCATACCGGCCCCGCCGCTTCGTACCAGGTGCGCACCGAGGGCGCAAAGCTCAGGGTTTCGCCGCTGCGAACGCCGACCAGATCCCCGCTCAGGGCGTAGAAACGTGCCGGCCCCTGCGTGGTGTTCTGCCCGGAATAGCTGTCGGCGCCAAAGGCAAACAGCGGATAGCGCAGGTTTTTGTACGGGATCACGCCATCGGGGCTGTAGTTGTTGAGCAGCGGGCGGTTGGCGACGCTGCTCGCGAAGCCCATGAAGGCCGGCGCAAAAGGCGTCGCGATGCTGGCCAGACTGGCGCCGGACTGATTGATCGCATAGCCGCCGGCGTAGATCGAATCACCCGCCAGCAACTCCAGCTGTCCTGCGGCCGAGGGTGCCAGCAACAGCGAATAGCCCAGCGCCGGAAACAGTCCGCTCACCGCGCCATAGGCGGCTGACGGGCCGGCATAGATCGATCCCTGCGCCGCCACCGCACGCAGAATCGACGGATACACGTAGCGCCCATCGGTCGGCGAGCTGTTGCTGCCGGATAGCGCCTGCCCACTCGAGCTGATGACTTCCGCCATCTGCGTGCTTGGCGTGAGATTGCCCCCGGCGGAAAACAGGTCGATGGCGGTGTGCCCGGTCCATAACGAGAACCCACTCAGACCACCACCGGCGTGCACCACCCCATCGTCAGTGGTGAACGGTGTCGAGTTCTGCAGGCGCACCCGGCCCGGATCCGCCGCGCCGCCGATCACCAGATCGCCGCGGGTGCTGACGCGCATGCCCGAATCGCCGGGGATCAGCACCACACCGCCGCCCGCCGCGCTGGTGGTAGGCGCGAACAGATCGAAGGCGCGGGTTTCCCGAGGGTCCTGCTGGAATTTTTCCGCGCCGTATTGCAGGTTGATCCCGCCCACGGCGGCGCCGGCCAGTTGCGCCGAGCCACGCAAGTTGATCAGTGCGCCTTGCAGGTCGTGCCGTGGCGGCGTCGTGCCGCTCTGCCCAGACCGTGCCTGCAGCGACGGATTGAGTGTGCCGCCGATACGAATGTCCATGTCGCCGCCACCAGTCAATTGCAGACTGCCGTCACTGCCGACCCGACCCGTGCTGCCCACGGCCACGATCAGGCCCTGGCTGCGCGGGTTCTGGCGCTGATCGCCGATGGCCCGGAGCATGCCGGCATCCGCGCCGGCCCGCAGGCTGATGTTGCCGCCGCCGAGGGTGCCGAAACCGGTAAAGCCGACCATATACGGCCCGGTGTCAGTGTCCTGATCCGGCAACGGCTGCGCGGCGTAGCTGCCGAAGTTGATCCACCACGCCGCAGGCTGATCGGCGTTGCCGCTGCCCTGGCGCCAGAGCCAGTTGCCCACGCTCACACTGGCCACCTGTTCACGCAGCGTTGCGCCGGCCGTCACGCCTCGGCGCCCGAGTGTGTCGCCGGAGACCGAGCCACCAGCGTTGATCAGCAGATTGCCGCCCAGCTGCGGATACCAGGCCTGGTACAGGCTTTCGGCACCGCCATTGACCCATTTTTCGTAATCGTTGCCCGCGCTGCCGAGTACCGAACCGTCGTCCGACAGCCGACCGCGCGCCTGGTTGTAACGCGGATCGACATCGCTCGACTGGGTACCCGCGGTGTAGACCCCGAACGGCGAAGCCATGCTCAGGTTGCCGGCGGCCAGCAGGTCCAGATCGCCGGTACCGGTGCGCAGCACGCTGAACATCTGCAAGTGGGTGCTGGTGGTGATTCCGCCCTTGTTGGCCAGGCAATTGCCCGGATCGATGTCACACCAGAACAGATCATCATCACTGACCGGGCTGCCGGTGGGCATGCCCATCATGTTGCCATCCGCCCAGAGGAACCTGGCCGGCGGTACGCAGACGCCGGGGATCAGGTCACACCAGAAACTGTCCTCGTCACTGACCACACTCCCCGCCGGATACCCCAGCGGGTTATCTGCAGACCAGGTGCTGTCGAGTTTTTTCTCGGTGACTTTCATGCCGTAGTGGGTGTCCGCCAGACGCAAGTCAGCCTCGCGGCTGACCGGTTTAACCAGGCGATTATCCGCAGCGTCCAGGTCGGCGCCGGCAACCACGCGCATCGACCACGACGCACTGCCCGACGGCAGCATGCTTGCCAGCGCCCAGTTAGTGCCCTGGCGTGTGCCGTTTAACGGACGCAGCTCGATAAAGGCCGTGTCCGCCGCCAGCACCACATCGGTCATCGACGGAATCAGCGAACCCCGCAGCAACGCCAGCGCGCCGCTGAGTTTCACCCCCACCGGGCTGCCCTCGCCATCCACGGCGCCGGGCAACGGGACGCCTTTGGGCCAGAGCATGGCCTGCAGCGCGACCGCGTTGTCCAGGCGGATCCCGGCGCCGAGACGGCTGCCGGCAGGCAAGGTCACGTTGGCGTTGAGCAGCGTTCCGGCGCTGTAGAGCAGGTTACCTGAGGCATCGTGTACGGCAGCGGCCAATACCGTGCCGGCCAGCAAGGTGTAGGGCGCGGCGAGCGTGCCCTCGGTGGGCAACAGCGTACCACCGGCCACTGTGGTGGCCTGGATCGGCAAGTCATAGT
Organism: Pseudomonas sp. Eth.TT006; assembly: GCF_054456575.1. Lineage (NCBI taxonomy): Bacteria > Pseudomonadati > Pseudomonadota > Gammaproteobacteria > Pseudomonadales > Pseudomonadaceae > Pseudomonas > Pseudomonas sp. Eth.TT006. The sequence goes on from NZ_JBTJEN010000003.1 coordinate 191,142, forward strand.
TCAACTTCGCGCCAACAGGAAACAGCGTGCCCTCGGCCAGCGTCACCCCCGCCCCCGGCACAATCAGGTCCCCGCCAAACGGCTGAACGCCCGGCAGCAATTTCCAGCCCGCATCGTCGACGGTTTGCCCAGGCGGCGCGAAACCGTCGTTGATGCTGCCGTAAATATCCAGATTGCCACCGGCGCGAATCACCAGGCTGCCCGCCTCACCAGAGCCGTACACAGCGGTCTTGCGTGTGTCGGGATTGAGGCTGGCGTAGCGATAGCCGGACAAGTCCAGATCGCCCTGCACCACCAGATCGCCGTCGGCGGTTTTGCTGGCGATCTCCACGCCCGGACGCAAATGGAACGCGGCGGCGTAGTTGGCGTTGTTCAAGCCTGCCAGCTTGCGCTGCAGCAGGTCGTTATTGCCCAAGGCCGCGTTGATGAACAGCTCGCTGTCGCCATGAATACGATCCAGGTATGCCTGATCGATGACCTGATAAGGTCGGCCACTGGCCGCCGGGTCGACACCGTCGGCAGCATCGGTGTAGCGCCTGAGCGCATTGAGCCCGATTGATCGCGCGCCCACGATGGTCAATCCGCCGGCGGCATCGATGGCGATGTCATTGCTGCCCAGGCGCGGCGCATTCAGCTCCAGCGTACCGCGCGGGCGGCCGTCGTTCTGGCCGGCCAGTGCACCGACGGCAGCGTCCGTGCCGTGCCGCAGGTCGATGCGCGCCCCGGCCCCGAGCGTGAGCACGCCTTCGCCGGAGTTGAGTTCGACCATCGCCCGGTTCGGTGCGTCGATGATCTTGCCGTAGCTGTCAACGCGCAACACCCGCCCGTGGGCGTCGAGCAACGCGCTGCCAGCAATGTTCAAGCCGTGGCTGGCCGACAGCCGAATGCTGCCCACCCGCTCGCCACTGGCGTCGATCAGCCCGGTCACCGCCAGGTGGCCATTGTCCAGCGACAGGCTGACCTCGCCAGCCTTGACGCCATCGCCGATCACCAGGTCGCCCTGCTTGAGCTGGAAGCTGCGGCTGCCGAAGACTTGCCCGGCGTTCAAGCGCTGATTGAGCGCGGCAAACTGTTCATTCAACGCGCCGCCCAGATGTTGCGCGCGAATGTCCACCCCACCGGCCTTGTACGGCACCCAGGTGCCACCGGCATCGTAGGACCCGCTACTGGCGCCGCGAATTTCACCTTGCAGATCAACCTCGCCCGCCGTGGCTGCAACGGCGATGGCGCTGAGATTACCGGCCTGATTGTTCTGCGCCGACAGGTCGATCCGCGAGCCGGCGGCCTGGCGGATATTGCCATCGCGGCTGTACAGCGTGACGTCGCCGCCCCAGCTGTACTTGTTGATATCGTTGAACGGCAAGGTGCGCCCGGCCAGGTCCAGCACCGCGCCACTGGCCAGGCTCAGATCGCCTTCGGCCTTGACCTGCAATTTGCCGCTGGCCAGCGCGATCCGGCTGTCGAGCAGCACATTGCGCGCGTCGAGCGTGAGTTCGGCACCCAGTGCATCGGCAGGCCCTGCAGCCGCGCCACCGGTCAAGGTCAGATCGCCCCCGGCCTTGAGCGCATTCACCGAACCGGCCTCACCAGTCAGCAACGGCGTGCGCAGATTGAGGTTGCCGCCACTGTAGAGATGCCCCTTGATCGGGTCATAAGCGCCCTGCTCCTGATACACCGAGAGGCTGCCTTTGTGGTTGGCGGTGATGCGCTCGCTGGCGTTGAGATTGACGTTGGCAAAGCCCAGCGCCAGCCGCGCGTTCTGCGCCAGAGCGTCAGGCTGCGAATAAGCGCCATAGCCCAATTCGATTCGCTCAGCCTCAATGTTCAGCGCGCCCCGCCCGGTGCCCGCGCCGCCTTCGACCACGTTGCCAGGGGCCTGGGTCGCGCCGTTCCAGATCAGATGGCTGGTACGGATGGTCGCCACGTCGCCGGCTTCCCCCAGACCATAGATCGCCGGGGTCGTGAGCAGCAGATTCTGCAGTTTGCTGCGACCGGTCTGCGGATCGAAGGTGTCGAGCCTGACGTTGCCATAAAAGTTGAGGGCATCACGGGTGGTCAGGCTCAGCGTCTCCAGCGCGGGGGCGCCGAACTGCGTGTCGCCGCGCAACAACCGGTCAAGCACGCCCTGACTCAGCGTCAGGCCTGCCGGCAAGCGATCTCCGATCGCCGCCAGGGCCTCGGCACTGCCGACATTGACCGCGCCGACGGCCAGTGCCAGATGGCGCGTGCCAAAACGCACGGCCTCGGTCAGTTCGAACTGATTGTTGGTGGCCGCGGTGAGACTGCCGCTCGAATACAGCGTCGCCGGATTGCCGCACGAGGCGAGCGCACAGGTGCCAATGCGGATGCTGCCCGAGGCGGTGCTGTTATTGATTTCCGGTGCCAACACGTTGGTCCAGCCGTTGGACGCCACCAGCAGGCTCGCAGCGCCCGGCTTGTAGACGAAGCCACTGTTGGAATCGTACGGCGCGTCGCCGCGGCCCAGGGTGTTGATACTGGCGCCGGCTTCCAGAGTGATCGCGCCGTTGCCATTGTTGGTCCAGAGCAGAACCTCCGGCGCCGCCAGCAGTGCGCCGTCGCGCACGGTGATGTTGTCGGTATTGCCGGTGAAGCTGACGATATTGCCCGCCGTGCCGTAAACCACCGTCGGAGTTGCGCCGATGGCCAGGCGCGCCGCGCCCAGTCGATTGAGTGCGTCGGCATCCAGCGATACCCCGGCAAAGCCTGCGGTGGCTGCGCGTGCGCTTGCGAGAATTTCGAAATTGGCGCCACTGCCGCCACGAATCACCGCCGTCCCGGCCACGCCGCCCTTGGCAGCAGCGAAAGCAATCCGGCCATTGAAATCCAGCGCCGTGGGATGCGTGCCACCTTCGGTGAGAAACAGCGTGAGCGGCTTGGCATCCATCGGCGCCAGCGCACGCGGAACGCCGCGGCGCGCGGCGTCACTGACGATGAATTGCTCCAGCGTGGTTTCGTTGTATTGCGAATAACGGCGCAGCACCTGCGCCGGCGTCACGATCACCTGGCTGGCGACACTGTCCTGCAGCGCGGTATTGGCAATCGACATCCGTGCGCTGCTGGTCCACGAACCGTTGCGCAACGCCAATGCACCCTGGCTCGCGCCCGCGCTGACCTGGCCGTTGACCTCGACGCGAAATGCGCCGGGCAACAAGGCGAAGGTGGACGGCAGCAACGTGTAAGTGCCGGCCGCCAGCCCCGGGACACCGGCACCGAGCGTGACTTGCTGGCCAATGCGTGGATCGACCGCGCCCGACTCGCCGAGCAACGGCGCATAGACCGCCTGATCCCCCGGCACAATCGCGTACACCGGATTAGCGGCCAGCCCCGGCAGACTGAACGTGCCATCGCTGGCATTACGCACCAACGGATTAAACCGCGCATCGGTGGAGCCGCCGCGCCCGGAGACAAACCCGGCACCGCGCAAATCGCCGCCGCCGGACAGGTCGATCAAGGCCCCGGACTGCACGTCGACGAATTGCGAGCGCAGGTTGACCCCGGCGCTTTCGCCACTGATGCCGTTCAAATTGACCGCCGCGCCGTTGTAGCGATAGTCGATGCCGTCGGTGGTGCCGCCATACGGCATCAGCAGTCCGGCGGCGCTGACCGATGTCGTACTGCCGGGCAGCAGATCAATTTCGCGGGTCTTGATCAGCAGATCATCGCCCAGGCTGATCAGCCCCAGTGGCGCTCGCAGCACACCGCCCTGCTCGATGCGGCTGGCGCTCATGACCAGCGAACCGAATACCGAGTACGGCACGGCCGCCGGTGCCGTGCCCTGACCGCTGATGCGCAACGTGCGCTGGTTGTCGAGCGTCGAACCCTGATGCTGATAACCGACGCGGACCTCGGCCGTCACCCCGCTGGCCGGGTAAATCTGCGCCGCGCGCAAATTCAGGTCACCCGGGGTCCACAGTTCGGATTTCACCTGACCACTGGTAGGCGCGAGGAAGCGCAGGTCACCGCTGCTGGTCAGCGACACCTGATCGAAGCCGCGACGGCTGACCTCAACCGGCACGGCGTTGTTCTGCACAATCGAACCCTGCGTACCGAACGACAGGCTGTTGGCGAGATCCAGCACATTGGCGACGGCATTGAACTGCGCCGCCGAGAGCGCCGTGGCCGGCGCGTTCATGACCCGCGGACGAATGGTGCCGACCACGTCGTAATAAGCACCAACCCCGGACAGGCGCATCGACGGAGCCGATAGATTGATCCGCGCCGCATCGCTCGACGTCTGCGCCAGGGACACGGCGCCGGCGTACAGATTCAGGCTTTGGCGCATGTGCAAATCGACATCGCCGTCAAACGACAACAGGCCGTTGCTGAGCAGGCTCAGATTGTCGAAGCCGCCGGACATGAGCGTATCGGCGCCCAGCCGCGCGTGGCCATAACGCAGACTGCTCGCCGCTTCTGCGGGCTGCAGGTCTGCCGGCAGCGCGCTGTCTTGCGGCCGCTGAGCAATGACCATTTCTCGCGGTCGCAGCACCTCGGCGTCGGTCTTCTGCAGGTTGTACAGCGGCGTTTCCAGCGCAATCTCCAGGCGCCCGCCGGCTGCCCCGTGGCCACCGGAGGCGGCGCGCAGCTCACCGTCGATCCACAACCCGTTATAGGAACTCAGGATGATCCGTCCACCGTCGGTGGCCACCACGGTCGGGCCTTGTCCGGCGATATCCAGCAGCGCTTGCGCCCCGGAAGCTTCCAGACGCGCGCCTTCACGGACAATCACAAACGCATCGGCCGCGGTCGCCGTGGCGTGCTTCGGATCGATCTCGCCACCGATGATGATGCTGCCGCCCTTGTCGACCTGGCCGTAGACCCGGCCTAACGCATCGACCGCGGTATGTGCCCGCCCGGCCACATCCAGCACTGCCTGCTCGCCGATCCAGATCGAGCGGTTGTGGGCAATGGCATCAGCCTGTTGTTGGGACGTGGCAACATCGATCGAGCCGAACGGCTGCTGGCGAACATCCAGCGTGCCGCCCCAGGCCTGCAACTCGCCTTCAAGGGTGATCTGGCCGCTGCCGCGCAGGTTGATGCGCTGTCCGGGATCGACACTGATTCGCGAGCCCTGCCCCAGCTTCAATGTACTGGCGGGGTCAAACAGGTTGAGTTCACTGGCGCCGGCCTGCAGCGTCAGGCTGGCGCCCGCGCGTTGGGTCAGCAGGCCTTTGACCGGGTCTTGCTGATACAGCGCCGGCGTCCACAGCTGCAGCGACCCGGCCGTGTCGGGCGAATTCGGCGCGGTGTCAGCCAGACGGTAAACCGGCATCGACACATCAATTTGCGTACCGTCGGCCACTTCCAGGCCGTTCAGGCCGGTGACCTTGTAGGCCGAGAAACCGTTGTCGAACAGACCCGGCGCCAGTTGCAGGGTGCTAACGCCCGGGGTATTCGCCGATGCGCCAATCAGCACCCGATTGGCCTGAATCGCCAGCGTACCTGCGCCGGTCACGCCATAACCGAAAACGTCGCCATCGAGGCGCAGATGCGAGTCACCCGGCGCGGAAATCGCGCTGGACTCAAGTTTGACGTCGCCGCCCTTGCCGCCCAGCAGCTTGCCGTTGGCGAGGATCGCAGCGCCGGAAGACACGTCGAGCAGACTGCCTGCCGCGATATCAATAGTGCCGCTGCTGCGCATCGAGATCCGGCCGCCGTTCAGGTAACCCAGGCTTGCCGAATCGTCGGGATCGCTGCGCAGGCTGGTCGACAGCCCGCGAGTATCGAGGTGAACATTTCCGGCGACCGTCACCTGAGCCGAATGGCCGAGCGGCGCACCGATCAGCACGTCATCGAGGGTGGTGCCGCGCAGTTGGTTCAACACGTTGCCCAGGGTCAGGCTGCCGCCGCGCGCGGTCAGATCGGCCGCCACGCGCACATCCGGCGCGTACAGCGTGATGTCAGCGCCAGCGTCGACCTTCAGCGCCTTGTTGACGTCTATCCGCTCCAGCGCCGCCAGCTTCAGCGCGCCAAGGGCGAAACCGTTGAGTTGATCGGCGTCGAGCAACAACTTGCCCTCGCGGTCCTTCGCGACCTCGCCGGTCAGGTCTGCCAGCGGTGCGTCGGGCGCCGGCTTGCCGCCGATCAGCACCTGATCCAGCACCGGATTGAGGCTGTAGAGCAAACCGCCCGCGGCCGCCTGCCAGACTGGCAGGTAACTGCCGACAATCAATTGTCCGCGTCGCGCCAGCGCCGTCTGCCGTTGCTCATACCCGTCAAGCACCGCACGCGGCGCCTGGGTCTGATGCTCGCCCTGGAACACATCGCCCAGCAGTTGTCCGTCGAGCACCGCGTTGCGGGTGCCCACCAGCAATTGCCCGGCGTCGCGGCCGACGGTGTAACCCGACTCCTGACGACTGGCCGGTGCGATCAGCGGATTGCGGAAATAACGGGTCTCGCCCCAGCGCTCACTGTGCTCCTCATAGCCTTTGTAGAGCCCGGTGTAGAGCACGTCCCCCGGCGCGCGCGAGACTTCATACAGACGACCGTCCGCCCCGCGCAGCCAGCTCTGGCGAATCTCGCCGCTCTGCACATCGAGTGTGCCGCCGGACAGGTTGATCAGCGACCCCTTCTGCGTGACCACGTCGTTGCCGGCGAAACTCAGCGTGCCGCCCTGCGCCATCCATTCGCCGATGCCATGGCTCTGGGTGCCCAGATAACCGCCGACCTCCAGCAGGCCGCCGGCGGTGTACCAACGGTCGGTGGCATAGCCATTGGTGCCGGCCGGCACATAGACCAACTCGCGCACATCGACCCAGACGTCATTGCTGTTGAGCGCGCCTTTCTCGCGATTGACCGACGCATCGCGCTGCTCGTTGCCCTGCACGTTGATCTTGATGTTGTTGGATTCCATCGCCACCTTGACGCCGATGGCCCCCGAGACATCGATCACTGCGCCATCGCGCAGCAGACTGCGACGCTGGGCGGTGACGGCGACCTGGCCGCCGGTGGCCAGGGTGATCGAGCCATTCTGGAAATCGACGCTGCCGCCGCTCTGGATATCAATACGCGACTGATCGCCACGGATCCGGTTGTTGAGATTGACCCCGCTCAACGCAGCCTGATGCTGACTGTCCAGTGCGGTCAGGTCGCTGCTGTCGAGCATGACCGCCGTGACACTGCCCGGCGCCATCGTCACGCTGCCCGTGCTGTCACTCGCCGGGTTGAGCAAATGCACGGTGCCGCGCGTGGCGACCGAGGTGCTGCTCAGCAGCACGCCGTTCTGTTGCACCTCATGCCCGGTGAGGGTGATGTCGCCAGTGGCGGCCTGAATCAAGCCGCTGTTGCTGACCCGTCCGCCGCTGCCGCCTGGCTTGAAGCCGGGGGTGACTTCGTTACCGAAGGTGGTGGAGAACGTATTGCCCTCGGTGCCGGCACCCTTGCGGATGTAGAACCGGTCGCCGGCGCCAAGCACGGTCTGGCCTTTGCCGGTATTGATGCTGCCGTCGTTGTGCACCTCGTTACCGAGCAACAGCGCATAACCGCCAGAGTCGGTCGATACCCCGGGCTGGCGGGTTTCAATCTTCGCGCCACGCTCCACCAGCACTTTGCCGGCGGCATCGGTAAAGGTCGGCTGGCTGCCGCTACCGTCGAAATACAGCCCGCGCTCGCGGAACTGAATATCGGTGATGCTGGCGGCAGCGGCGACCAGATTGCGCACGTTGACCTGGCTGCTGCCACTGAACACGATGCCGTTGCGGTTGATCAGCATCACCGTGCCGTCGCCCTTGATCTGGCCTTGAATCTGGCTGGCCCGCGCAGTCGGATCGTTGACCCGGTTGAGCACTGCCCAGTTCGATTGCTGGGCGAACTCGACGCTGGTATTGCGCCCGACGTTGAAGGTTTCCCAGTTCAAAATGGCCTTGTCGGCGGTCTGTTCGATTTTCACCGTGGTCTTGCCGTCGGCCTGGGTCTGCTGCGGACCTTTGGCATTCAGCCAGCCCTGGGTCAGGCTGTTATCGACTTTGAGGCCACCCTCGCCCAGCCCGTCCGGCACGGTTTGCACACTGCCCAACGCCACCGCGCGCCCGGCCGCCTGAGCAGCCTGTTGCGCGGCAATCGCCGCCACCGTGTTGTTGAGGGTCTGCAACGAGCGTTGCAATTGCTGATTGGCTTTTTGCTGTTGCGCCAGTGCCGGCGGCGCGCCCGGCAGACCGCCGACACCTGGCCGTGCGGCCGCAGACTGTTGCGCGGCACCCTTGGCCGCGAACCAGCCGGAACTGAACGCTGTCGCCGCTTCGGCACTCCCCGCCACCAGACACAAGGCCACCGCGTGCGCCAGTGGCTTGAGCAGCCACAGCGCCGGATCGGCACCCTCACGCTTGAGAACCTGGGCACGGGGACGGCGACGGGATGGGCGAGCGAGCATCACTGAGAGATCCTTTTTGATTGCCACACAAAGCGGCAGGCCAGCAAAAAACCTGCGGTTACGACATAGGCCGTTGGCGAGGGCAACGACCGAACGGATGTCACACAAACTTCATGATCGAGGTGTAAATCGGCGAAAAAAAAGCAGCAGCCCGAGGGCTGCTGCGATTTCATTGCCGGTGAAACGGGGCTTACAAAGGACGACCGACAGCGTTGCAGACGCTGGCGTTGTTGATGTCCAGGTTGTTGCCGGTGGAGTTGCTGACGAAGTTGGCAGTCACGGCGTTTTTCCAGTTGGTCGGAACCGGAATGAAACCGTGAGCAGCGGTCGCCACGGCGTTGCCCGGAGTGCTGTAGTGCTGGGTCAGGAACGCTTTGACGTCAGCGGCCACGGCGGCGTCCTTGTAGCACTGGCCGAAGATGAAGTTGGTGTAAGCAGCCATGGCATAACCACTGGCCGGGTTGGCAACCACTGGCGACCACTGCGCCGGGTTGGCCGCGTTGGTTGGCAGCGGAGCCGATGCCAGTGCAGCGTTGACGTTGGCGCTGGTTGGCTGAACGCCGTTGATACGGGCAACCACGGCGTTGCTCGAAGCGTTCACGCCGTCCGGGCCGACATAGCCGATGGAGCCATCGACGGCGTTGACGGCCGGAGCCACGTCAGCGGTGTTGGCCACACCCACCCAGTTCGACGGCAGCGCCGAACCGGCAGGCAGACGAGCGTTGGTGAAGGTGGTGCTGACCGCGAACTTAGCCGGGCAGATCGCGTTCAGGTGACGGCTGAGGATTTCAGTGGTGCCACTGGAAGCGGTGCGATACACAACGCGGATCGGCGTGGTGTCGGCGGTGCCCAGCAGCGCACCCCAAGTGGTTTTGCTACCCGACAAGGCATCACACAGTTGCGTACTGGTCAGGTTGAGGGTGGTGTTGCCGGCCTTTTTGTACGGGATGGCTACCGAGGTGGCTACCGATGGCAGCTGGATCAGCGGACCAAACGAGGCGCCGTAGGTGCTGCTGTAGGTGCTCAGTTCTGAAGCACTGAGAATCGAATCGCTGGCGGCGAAATGCACAGTCCCGGTGGTGCCGAACTGCGACGCGGTGTTGGTCAGGAAAGCACTTTTGCCGATGCCGCTACCGGTCACGGCGTAGCTGAAGTTGGCAGGCAGAATGCTGTTGGCAGAGCCTTTGTACAGCGCGGCAGGCAGAGAGGCGCCACCACCGGTTACGTTGGCGGCCATGGCCTGGGCGGAAGCCAGTGCGGCGACGGTCAGGGAGGCGGCGATCAGAGTGCGCTTGAACATGAAGAATCTCCTTTTCAACTGGGTTGGGAACACAGGTTTCGGATGACTTGCATGACACAGGGAAGACTCACCCGGACCCGCTGGCCTTGGTGAAGTCGCACTGAGAAATTCGCAGCTTCCAGTGACAGATAAAGGAAAAAACCTCGGGAGCTGAGCGGTGATTTTCCGGGGATTTTCTCGGGTGTTTGCGGGGGATTTCGAGGTGTCTGGAACAAGGGTTTGGCGCAATCGGGCTGCAGGCGTTGGCGGTTGGTTGCAGATGACAGAAAGGAGAACCCGAGGATGGGCAGAACGTGGCTCGGGTGCTGGCCAGCGGCGGTGAAAAAGTTTTGCAGCTTCCCTGTCTTCATCGCGCTCAGGCGCTGGCCCACCGCTGAAATGCGCTTCCCTGTAGGAGCTGCCGAAGGCTGCGATCTTTTGATCTTGCTTGTGATTGCTAAAAATCAAGAACAAAAGATCGCAGCCTTCGGCAGCTCCTACAGTGGGTTTGTGGTGATCCCGGATTTTGTGTTCACCACCGAGCCCTGTGGGAGCTGGCTTGCCAGCGATGAGGCCAGACCAGACACCGCAATATCACTACTGCACCAACTGATTGATCTCAATAATCGGCAGCAGCACCGCCATCACAATCACCAGCACCACCCCACCCATCACCACAATCATCAGCGGCTCGAGCAGCGCGGTCATGCCCATCGCGCGTCGTTCGATATCCCGCGACAGGGTCTGCGCCGCGCGTTCGAGCATCGGCGGCAGTGTGCCGGTTTTTTCGCCACTGGCGATCAAGTGAATCAGCACCGGCGGGAACACGTTCTCCACCCGCAACGCCGCCGCGAGGTTGACGCCTTCGCGGACCTTGGCCGTGGCGTCGCTGACACTCAAACTCAATCGATCATTGGACAAGGTCTGCCGCGCCGCCTCCAGCGCGCGCAATAACGGCACCCCGGCGCCGCCGAGAATCGCCAGGGTCGAGGCAAACCGCGCGGTGTTCAGGCCGAGAATGAAACGCCCGAACAATGGCAACTTCAGTACCCGGTGATGCCAACGCAACCGTGCCGCCGGATTGCGCAGGTACAGGCGCCAGCTCCAGAACGCCCCGGCGATGATTGCCGCACACAACCAGCCCCAGGCGCGGATGAAATCACTGGCGGTGAGCATCGCCAGGGTCAGCCCCGGCAGATCCTGACGCGCCTGGGAAAACGCGCTGACCACCTGCGGCACCACATAGCTGAGGAGAAAAATCACAATGCCGATCGACACCAGCCCGACCACACCGGGATAGATAAACGCGGTGAGAATCTTGCCGCGCAGGTTGTTGCGCTCTTCGATGTAATCGGCCAGACGCTCCATGACCTGCGCCAGATCACCCGACTCCTCCCCCGCCGCGATCAGCGCGCGGTAGATCTCCGGAAAATCCCGTGGCCGCGCCGCCAGTGATTCGGCCAGACGCATGCCGCTGCGCACATCGGTGCGCACCGCGCTGAGGGTGTGGGCGATGTGTTTTTTCTCGGCCTGCTCCACCGTCGCACTCAGCGCCGCTTCCAGTGGCAGGCTGGCGCCGAGCAGGCTCGCCAGTTGTCGGGTGGCCCAGGCCAGATCGTTGTCCGACATACGCGCACTGAACAGTCCTGCGCCGCCGTGTTGGGCGACGTTGCTTTCTTTGTGCACCGACAACGCGGTCAGGCCACGACTGCGCAACACGCCGAATGCCGCGCCTTGGCTGTCCGCCTCCAGATGCCCGGACTCGATCTTGCCGCTGGCGTCGGCGGCTTCAAAACGGTAGCGATTCATCAGGCGTCCCGGGTCACACGGAGGATTTCTTCAGGGGCGGTGGCGCCGCTGCGGATCCAGCGTTCACCATCCTCGCGCAGGCTGAACATTCCGGCCTTGGAGGCAGCCGCACGCAAGGCCTGCTCCCCGGCGCCTTGGTGAATCAGGGTGCGGATGTCGTCGTCGATGCAGAACAATTCGTGGATACCGGTGCGGCCGCTGTAACCGGTCTGGTTGCACGCCGCGCAGCCGACCGGACGCCAAGTGCCCGGTGTCGCCAGGTCTTGCTGCTTGCACTGATTGCACAAGCGCCGAACCAAGCGTTGCGCTAAAACGCCGAGCATCGACGACGCCAGCAGAAACGGTTCGACGCCCATGTCGATCAAGCGGTTGACCGCCGACACTGCGTCGTTGGTGTGCAGCGTCGCCAGCACCAGGTGCCCGGTGAGCGAGGCTTGCACGGCGATTTGGGCCGTTTCCAGATCGCGGATCTCGCCGATCATGATGATGTCCGGGTCCTGACGCAGGATGGCCCGCAGCGCCAGGGCGAAGGTCATGTCGATCTTGGCGTTGACCTGAATCTGGCTGATCCCCGGCAGGTCGTATTCCACCGGATCTTCCACGGTGAGGATGTTGCTGGTGCTGGCATCCAGTCGCGCCAGCGCCGCATACAGGCTGGTGGTCTTGCCGCTGCCGGTCGGCCCGGTGACCAGCACGATGCCATGGGGCTGGCGGATCAGGTGATCGAGTCTGGCCAGCACTTGCGCGTCCATGCCGAGGGTTTCCAGCTGCAGACGCCCGGCCTGTTTGTCGAGCAAGCGCATCACCACCCGCTCGCCATGCCCGGTGGGCACCGTCGAGACACGAATGTCGATCGGCCGCCCGGCCACACGCAAGGCGATGCGGCCGTCCTGCGGCAGGCGTTTTTCGGCGATGTCGAGCTGGGCCATGATCTTGATCCGCGACACCAGCGCGCCATGCAGCGCCTTGCGTGGCGAGACCACGTCGCGCAGCGTGCCGTCGACCCGGTAGCGCACCACCGAATGGGTTTCAAACGGTTCGATGTGAATGTCACTGGCCTCGTCGCGCGCGGCCTGGGTGAGCAAGGCGTTGATCATGCGAATCACCGGCGCGCCGTCCTGGGTATCGAGCAGGTCGGTGATCTCCGGCATGTCCTGCATCAGCCGGTCGAGGTCGACTTCGTTTTCTGCGGCACCAACCACCGCAGCGGCGCTGCCGGTGTCGGCGTAGGCCGTAGCGAGCAGGCCATCGAGTTCGTCATCGCGCACCCGCTGCACCGTGGTCGCACCGAACTGCCGGCGCACCTCGCTGATCGACCAGCCGGGCGTCGACGGGCACACCGTCAGCACCCCGTCGCACAACAGAATGCGCTGGGCCTTGGCCCAGGCGTAGGGCAACGAACTCATCTCAGGCCCTCCCCAATTCCTTGGAAAATGCGATCCCCTGTAGGAGCTGCCGCAGGCTGCGATCTTTTGCTTTTGCTTTGGCTGTGATCGATGCCGTTGAAGATCAAGATCAAAAGATCGCAGCCTTCGGCAGCTCCTACAGGTTTGGGGTTGTACCCATTTCTTGTGGTAGCCAAATCACCTGTGGCGAGGGAGCTTGCTCCCGCTCGGGGGCGAAGCACCCGCAAATCCTGCCGGCAAGGTGTGTCTGGAGGAATGGGGTGGCAGCGTTTGGGTCTGCTGCGCAGCCCAGCGGGACGGTGCGACGATTCGACAAGCTCCCTCGCCACAGTCATCATTGGGCTCGTGACTACGGGGTTCATTGGACCGGCACCGCTTTGATTGTCGCGCGCGGCCCGGAGACCGGTAGCGTCGCCGGCACCCCTTGCGCCGCCGTCGGCAACTGCGGCGCCTGCATGTCGGGCATGGCCCAGCTGCGTTCCGGTTGCAGGCCGCTCTGGGCGCGGCGCATGAAGTCGTAGCGGTTGAGGGTGATGCTGCGCCCCGCTTCGCTGTCGCGGATGATGTACGGGCGCAGGAACACCATCAGGTTGGTCTTGGTGATCGCCCGGCGTTCGTTGCGAAACAGCGCGCCGATCCCCGGCAGGCTGCCGAGCCACGGCACCGCGTCATTGCTCTGGCTGTAGCCGTCCTGCAGCAAGCCGCCAAGGACCATGATCTGGCCGTCGTCGAGCAAAATACTGGTGTCGATCGCACGTTTATTGGTGACGATGCCCGCCGAGGTCGCGCTGGCCGAGGCGCGTTCGTCGATGCTGCTGACCTCCTGATAGATGTCGAGCTTGACCGTGCCGCCCTCGGAAATCTGTGGCCGCACATTCAGCTTCAGGCCCACCTCTTCGCGGGTCACGGTCTGGAACGGGTTGTTGCTGGTGCCCCCGCCACCGGTGACGTAGCTGCCGCTGACAAACGGAATGGTCTGGCCGACAAAAATGCTCGCCGCTTCGTTATCGAGGGTCAGCAGGTTCGGCGTCGACAGCACGTTGGTGCCGCCCTTGCTCTTCAGCGCCCGGGCCAGCACTTTCAGGTCGAGGATCTTGCCGATGCCGGGGATGTCCACCGTGCCGTTGACGTAGCCCAGATTCAGACCTTGCGGCAGCACATCAATGCTGGTCTTGCCGTTGACGTTGATCCCCGAACCACCCAGATTCGCACCACCGATCACGCCTTTTCCGGCGAGATTGCCGGTCTGCCACTGCACGCCAAACTCACTGGCATCGTCCTCGCCGACCTCGACGATCAGGCTTTCGATCACCACTTGCGCACGGCGCTGATCGAGCAGATCGATCACCTCGCGCAAGTTGCGATACACCGGCTCCGGCGCGGAAATCAGCAAGGTGTTGGTGGTCGCATCAGCCTGAATCGTCACCCCGCCGGCACTGAAGGCAACGTTCTGTTCGCTGCTCTGCGCACCGCCACTGCTGGTGCCGCTGCCGCTGCTGCCCTGGGCGTAACTGCCGCCGGTGCTGCCGCTGCTGTTAGTCGTTGATGTACCGCTGCTTTGCGTACCGCCCTGAGCGTTCTGCCCGGCACTGCCACCCGTGCTGCCGCCCATGGCGCTGAGCACTGAACGCGCATTGTCACTGCTGCCGCTGTCGCTCTCGCCCGTCAGCAAACCGCGCAGAGCCTGGGCCAGTTTCGCCGCTTGCGCGTTTCGCAGATAAACCACGTGCAAATTGCTCGGATTGCTCTGCGCGTTGTCGAGTTTGTAGATCAGATTGCGCGCCAGCTCGGTGCGCTCGGGGCTGCCGGCGCGGATGATGATGGTGTTGGAGCGCGGGTCGCCGATCACCGCGATTTTCTGCGTCGGGTCATTACCCGGCGCGTCGAGCAAGTCAGCGACCATCGGCGCGATGTCGGCAGCGATGCCGTTCTGGATCTGCACCACATCGGTGTCGATCGCGCTCGGGCTGTCGATGCTCTGGATCAACTGAGCAACGCGGGTCAGGTTCTCGGCGTAATCGGTGACGACGATGGTGTTGTTGCCCGGGTAGGCGTTGATCGGGTTGTTCGGCGAGACGATCGGGCGCAACACCGGAATCAGGTTCACCGCGTTCTCGTATTGCAGGCGAAAGGTGCGGGTGAGCATGCCGTTGGCGGCCGGCTTGTCGGCGCCGTAGACCGGCCCGCCAAGCAGTTTCGCGTCGGCTTCCGGCACTACCTGCGCGACGCCGCCGACATCGACCACGCTGAAGCCCTGCATGCGCAGTGCCGCGAGCAACATGTCGTAGGCCTGGCGCGCCGGCACCTGGCCTTCCGAGACCAGCGTCAGCGTGCCCTTGACCCGTGGGTCGACGAGAAACTGCTGGCCGCTGGAACGCGCCAACGACCGCACCACCGCAGGAATATCGGCATCGACAAAATTCAGCGTCACCGGTTGATCACCCAACGGATTGGCCATCGGCGTACTGCCGGAAGACACGGCGCCGCTGCGCGCACTTTTGCTGATGTTGTGCAGTTGCTTAGGCACCGGCCGCGCCTGCGCTTGCGCGCGTTCGCGATCGGCCACCGCATCGCCGCTGCGCTCGGTGTTGGCCAGTGGTCGGCCGAGTTCGCTGTCGACCAGCAACGGCGGCTGGTTGGGCGGCGTGGTGTGACTGCAAGCGCTCAAAGCCATCAGCAGCATCGGCAGCGCCATGCGCGCCGGTTTGGAGCCTGACCCCTTCATGAAGCTTCCTTAGCGCCCTGCGCCTGATCCATGCGAACGGTGCCGGACAACGTGCCGGCGGTGACCTCGATCGAGGCGTTGTCGGCGCGTTGCAAACGCGCCTCGACCACTTGCAGAGAAAGTTGCGCCGGGGTGCTCAGCAGCCAGTCGAGCACGGCGTCGGCCGGCGCCGCGTCGAAACTCAACTGCCAGGCGCCAGCCTCGCCGGCCTGCACCTGACAGTGCCCGGCGAGGCCGCTGGCCTGCAGCGTCTGCTGCAGCGATTGCTCGAAGCTTTGCCCCGGCGCCCGCACGCTGACCTCGCGCAGCAGCACCTCGAGGGCTTCGGTCTGCGCGCGCAACTTCGGCGTTTCCGCCTGCCAATAAGAGATTTTTTGCAGCGGCGGCTGAATCAAGGCGACCCACACCAACAATGCAGACAGCCCCAGCGCCATGCCGCCGACCATACGTTTTTCCCGCAGCGCCAACGCCTGCCAGCGCTCTTGCAACTGCGCGCTGATACGCTGCCAACGCGCGCGATAGATTTGCAGCGTCGCCTTATTCATCTTCTGCTCCGCTGTCATCAGTGCTGTCGCTGGTCGGGGTGACGTCGTCGCTCGGCTGCAGCAGCCAGCCGTCATCATTGGCCGTCGCACTGATCCCAGCCTGCGCCAGCGCGGCTTGCCAATCCTGGTGCTTGCCGCTGCGCCGGGCTTCCGGCAGCAGACTCAATTGCAACGTGCCGTCGACAAAGGTCAGGCGCTCGACACTGCCGGCCATGAACGGCATGCCCGTGCCGGCCTGCAGCACCAGCCGATTGAACGCCTGCGTCGGATCCTGCGCCGCGCCCTGCCGCCGCGCCGCCAGTTGCTGACGCGCCTGCTGCAACGGGTTGAGGATCACCGGCAACTCGGGAAACGCCTGCTTCACCCGCTGACTCATCTGCGCCTTGAGCTGCTGACCCTGACTGGCCTCGCGCGCGGCATACAGGTTCAAACCGATCACCCACACCGCCACTGCCACCGCGCAAAGCCCCAGCGCCCGACCCCAACCGCGCTGCTCGCTGCCCTGCGATTGCAGCGCGCCGTGCAGACCCCAGGCAGGCAACGGCCCGGTCCAGCGCTGCGCCTCGGCCATCGGCAGTTCGGCGCCCGGCGGCGGTGCCGCACCGATCCAGTGCAGCGGCGTGCCGCTCGCCAGCAGGCCATCGCCAATGTCCTCGTCAAACAGCGGCTGCACCTGCGCCGCCTGCACGCTTTCGCGCAACAACAAATGCTCGTCCTGCCGACACGCCACCGTCCCCGGCAGCACCGGCAGGCTGTACGCCGCCGGGTACAGACCGCGCAGATTCAACCCGGCCTGCTTGAGCATCTGCCCCAGTTGCAGCAACGGTTGCCGGGGCGCCCAGGCAATCTGCACCCGCCCCGTCGCATCCCGTGGACTGTGGGCGATATGCATTGCATGGCTGTCGCCGAGCATCAAGGCCTGCGCCGCGCATTGCACGGCGGCAGTGATCCTGTTTGCCGGTAACGGAGGCAAATCGATGCTCGCCAGCAAGCTGTCCGACGGGTGCAGAAAAGCGCTCAGCGGCGGCTGTTTAGGCATCTGCCCCAGTTGCGCAAGGGTCAGGCGCTGCTCGCGGCTGACCTGGCCCTGACGATCCAGCCACGCACAATCCATCTCACTGTCGAGGCTCAACTGCGCCAGCGGCGGCAAACTCACGCGCAACTGACTCATGCGCCCACCCGCGACCAGATCACTTGCGGCAGACGGTCCTCGCTGCGATGCAGCAACGCATCAAGGCTGACCCGCCGCTGATCGCGCCGCGCTTCCCCGCGCAGACGAAACCAGTCGCTGGTGATGCCGACCTTGACGCTGGTCAGCTCCAGATGGGGCATGCGCAAACGGTTGACGAAATCGCCCCGATTAATGAACCAGCGCCCGGCATCACGCTCATTGATCAAGGCCTGCGCGCGCTCCAGCGACAACCCCGGCACATACGCGGCCAACACCGGCGCGCTGGCGGTATTGCCGTTGAGCCAGGTGCTGGCGGGAATCACCGTCAGGTACGCCGCCAGTTTGCCGAGCAGCGCGTCATTCACGCCCTCGAGGCTGCGCAGATCCTCGACACTGCGCAGCATCGGCAACTTCGGATTCTGCGGTTTGCGCGAGGCATTCGGCGAAGTGACACGACCGCTGTCAAAACCGCTTTTATTGGCGGTGCTATCAGCGATCTGCGGGTTCAACAGATACGGATACGAGCCGATCACCCGCTGACTGATGCGCTGACTCAATGCGCCGCTGATCCCGATCAACTCGCACAGCCGCTGGAACGCCTGCACCTGCGCCTCGTCGATCCGCTCGTTGGCCACCAGATTGCGCAGGTTGAACTTGCCCTGCTCGTCCTCCAGCCGACCCTCGAAACCCTGCGCACTCAAGCGCTGCGCCCACGGCTGATCGAGCCGGGTCAACGGATCACGCTGGCGCGCGTCCCACAGCAATTGCCGGCTGATCTCCAGACCGCCGTGCAACACCCAGCGCCCCTGCACCCGCTGCTGATCCGCCTCCAGCGCACGGGTCGCCACGCTCTGCCGGGTCAACATCCCCGCCGCGATCACCGCGACCACTGCGGCGATCAACAGCGCACTGATGATCGCCATGCCTTGCTGGCTCGATTGGCTGTTCATCAGCGGCCTTACAGCTGCCACGAACCGATGTCGGCATTCACGCCGTCGCCGTCCGGCTGACCGTCGGCACCGAGGGAAAAGATATCGATCTCGCCATTCGCGCCAGGGTTGAGGTACTGATAAGGCCGGCCCCACGGGTCATTCGGCAGACGCTCCAGGTACGAACGCCAATTGCTGTTCTTCACATCCGCCGGCCGCTCCACCAGCACCTTCAGGCCCTGACTCTGGCTCGGATAAGTGCCGTGATCGAGGCGATACAACTTCAGCGCCTGCATCAAACCACCAATGTCCTGCTTCGCCGCCGTGGCCCGCGCCTGATCCGGCCGGTCCAACACCTTGGGCACCACCATCGCCGCCAGAATCCCGAGAATCACCACCACCACCATGATCTCGATCAAGGTAAAACCCTGCTGCCCACCGGGCATCCGGCGCGGTCGACGGGGCTGTTTACACTGCGCGATATCCATCTCGACATTCCCTTGGCTTGATTCGATTCGACGCGCAGTGTTGCAAGAAGATATGTCAGGGATGTTGAAAATCCTCGGGAGTTTTCGTCGTCAAGCCGTCAAGGACGGGGGTTAGCGTTGAGGGCTGTGTTCCGCTTTTGGCCCTCTCATGCCTGCCCGCTCCCGAGAAAACGGCTTCACCCTGATTGAAGTGCTGGTGGCGCTGGCGATCATTGCCGTGGCGATGTCAGCGGCTGTGCGTGTGGCGGGGTTGATGACGCAGAGCAGCGGGGTTTTGCGGGATCGGTCGGTGGCGATGATTGCGGCGCAGACGCGCATGGCGGAGTTGCGACTGGAAGGTCGATTGCCCATAGGAATGAAGGCGCAGGAATGTGATCAAGGCCGCCTGCTATTGCGCTGCGACCAAGTGATCACACCGGCGGAAAACGGCCGCTTGCTCAAAGTCAGCATCCAGGTCTTCAACCGCACCCAGGACGCCCCACCCCTCGCCCACCTCGAAACATTGCTGAGTCGCCCCCTGTAGGAGCTGCCGAAGGCTGCGATCTTTTGATCTTGCTTCTAAAAATCAAAATCAAAAGATCGCAGCCTTCGGCAGCTCCTACAGGTCTATCTGATTGCTCCTGTAGTGAGGGGATTCATCCCCGATGGGCCGCAACGCGGCCCCAAAACTTCCAACACCTGATTAACCGCCAGCCCCCCGAGCATGATCAAACCCATCCACCATCAGCACAGGCAGTCCGCGCAGGACAGTGCTATTGTCCACTCCCGTTCATCGTTTCTGACAGATCATGAATAGCACCAAATCCTCCACCCGGGCCGTGGCTGCCGCATCAGATCACCCTGAATCAGCCCTTCTTCCAATTGAATTCGGGAACCTTGGGCCCGCTCGCTCCGAGCCTCCCGATGCTGTTGTGAGTTCTCTACCTTGCTCTCGTTGATGAATATCTACATGCCCAACACATCGCAGAACGCGCGACTGAATGAGTTGCTGACTGTGAGCGAAGCCAATATTGACAGGGCTGAATCCACCGCCGACCTATTGAACGTGATCAACGAGTTCGCCTTGTACAATGGCCCACTCGAATTCGATCGCACCCGTGCATGGTGGTTTTTCGGCACCGGTCTGTTTCTGATTGCGAGCGCTTTCGCCCTTCATCAGTTCGGCAACATCTACAGCGTCGTTCTGTTCTTTCGTCAGTTGAACATTGATCCCGACGCGTTCGGTATGGGCACTGGTTTTTTTGGCCTTGTGATTGCGGCCTGGAGTCTGGCCTGGATGAAATCCAAATCTAAGCGCTTGCCTTCGCTCAGTAAAAAAATTGCGCGGCTGTCATCCTACTTCCGCAACGAATTGTCTTTCCTGGAAGAAGATTCGCCCTCGACCCTCAGAGACCTGGACGCGGAATTTGGTGATTACCGCCGGGGCGACTACAGCCGCGAGTTAGTCCAGTCGATAGAAGGTGTATTCAGCGGCACATTGCGCGACCTCCCTTACACGTATCGCCAGTTGCACTATGTCAATCGACGTGAGGAGCGTACCGAAGTCACCGACGAAAAAGGCAACACCAAAACGGAGACTCGGGTGGTTTATGACCACTTCGACCGCTACAGCCTGGTCATCGACTTTCCATGGGTCACCGGAATATCGCTCAGATCGGATCACCAGAGAGAGAACGACTATCCGCACCGCATGGACACGGCTTCTCTGGATTTCAATAAAGCGTTTCGTTTGACCGGTACCAGCGAGATGCTTTGTGCCAAATTCATCAAACCTGCGACGGTGCTGCACTTGCTGAAGCTGTTCGAGATCCTTGAACGTCCAAATCTGGAGTTCGCGGAGAGTGGATTGCTCTGCCTCAGTTTCGCGAACAGCGACCTGTTCGCATTCGGTAGCGAGTATTCGCTGGAATCACCCAAACAGTTTTACGCAGAAATTTCTGCCGGTATCGAACTGCCGCGCCTGATGTCGGCGCTCCAATGGAGCCATGCACTCAGTGAGCTGCACGACGACAACTTCACCTCCGCTACCCCAAAAAACCGCCAAGAGAAGTAAGCCATGGACACTGCATTCATCCTCTCCGCTGTTATCGCTGTCGTCGCCATTATCGCGGGCGTCAGCATCTACAACGGGATTATCGGCGGACACAACCGGGTTCAACGCGCCTGGTCGGACGTCCTCGTTTACGAACGCCAGAAAACGAAGATTCTCGATCAACTGCAAAAAGTGCTCTCAGACTTCATGGTCTTTGAGGCCAGCCTCCTCGAAAAAATCACCGGCCTGCGCAGCGCGGTCCACGCCCTTCCCGCTGGCGCGGACGGCAGTGCCCTGACGAAAGTTGAAAACGCCTCAAAGGAGTTGATGGGTGGCTTGCGCATCGCGTTTGAGGCTTACCCTGATCTGAAAGCATCCGAAGCCGCCAACAACATGATGCGTGAAATTGCCGAACAGCAAGAGAACGTCGGCGCAGCCATCACCATCTACAACCGCAACGTCGAACTGTTCAACAACACTATCGAGATGTTCCCTGGCTCGGTCGTCAACGGCCTGTTTAACAAGAAAACCCGAGTCACGCCGTTCACCGACACCGAAGCTTCGCAAGCTTTCTCCTACACCCCGAATATCTAACTTGCTTGATGCGGCGAACCCATCACCCATGACAATAAGAGCTTCAACCCGCGTACTGGTCGCGCTTTATTTCCTGGGTATCACCACAGCATTTGCCAACGACTCACAGACGCGAGGCCCCGCCGGCATCGTCGTCGGTGACCATCTGGTGACAGCCCGATCCAAGCTGATCAAACAAGGCTGGACACCGACGCACATGCCCACCACCGATGGCTACGAATACAGTGGCGTGGAAAAAGAACTGGCCGCACGCAAGTTCTTCGAACTGGACACCTGCTCGTTCGATAGCTCGCGCTGCATCCTGTACTACACCAAGAAAGACGCCTGCCTGCGCGTCGATACCATCGGCGAGCAATTCAACGCCATGACCGTGACGCGCTGGACCCGCGAATGTCCCGAGCCACCTCAATAGCCACCTGAAGACAGCATAGAAAAGCAACCGCCCTGCCCCCACAGACTTCAGCTGTCACACTGATCAACCGTGCCCAACCCAAAACCCTGTGGGAGCGAGCTTGCTCGCGAAGGCGTCAGACCCGACACCCGCTCAACCCAAGGGTGATACCGACACCCGCATCACCCCGGCACCTCCAGATTATCCAACGCCTGATTCACCGCCAGCTCCCCCAACATCACCACCTGCGCAATCCCCAACACCCGATGCCGATAAGGCGTATCAAGCAGCCCGGCAAAATCACTGAGCATCACACTGGCCGAAGCCATGGACTCACAGGCATTCGCCAGCAGGGATTCCGTGGTGGTGTTTGGCGCGACCATAAACATCGTGCTGGATTGGCGAGCCGGCTGGGCGGCGGGTGGCGTGAGGTAATGATCGAGCGCGCGTTCGGCGGCTTCGTGGAGCTTTTTCGAGTCGAGGGATTCGTAGGGGGAAACCGATTCGGTTTCGGGTGGATTGGGTGTTGGTTTGATCATGAGTGAATCTCCAAATCATAGAAAAGGAGCCATCATCTTTCGCTACCAAACGAAGGGGTGGTGGCCATACGAAGGTTGGTAGACCGGTGACTTGGAGAACCGGCGCGCCCGAGGACGCCCTGCGCATGGCCACCATAAATACACAGCCCCTAAAAGGCCTGTATCGGGTGACGCAATGCGCCAAGTCTAAGCCGGGCTACCAAACCCGATCGCTGATTCGTCAGCGACCGAACCACAATAGACCCCCGCCCCCAAGGCGCACAGCCGGCGGATTCTGGCGTAGCTGTAGGCAATGGCGCAAGGATGTGTAGCCTGGGAGAGTGTTTGGAGATGTCTTTTTAAACGTTGGTGTTTATTGAAATTTTGTTGCAGCAAATCCCCCTAATACATTCGCCCACGCATCCAGTCAGATCACTTGCTTGCGCCGAGCTTTTTTTGCACTCGATGGCAGTTTTCGGCCAATAGCGGATGCACACACTATCGCTATCGGCCAGACGCCGACGTTCGTAGGCAATCGCTGAAGGCCAAGATCGCCCCATCGTATGACTTGAAAGTCAGAGATTCCTCATACAAAACGCAGGCATAAAGCTTAAACAGGCATTATCTAACCATATTTACTTTACATCAGTACTGTGGCTCGCAAATCGGCTACAGTTCTTTGACAGCACATCGAAGTTGGCGGTTAGCAAGAATAAATTATGGAAGGGTCATATCGTCTATGGATCAGTCTTTCTCAATAAAAAATCTTAATGAACTGCTCAAAAGCGATAGGGAGAAAGGGGGGAATCTTGAAGAGCAATACATTCCTGCCGCTTTCGATATAAGAGTAAAACTATATGAGTTAAACAAGCTTAAATCATTTTCTAGCTATCGATTACGAACTGGAAAAATAACGCCAGCTTTCTTTGAGAAACGTATGTCACGTCTGACTATGGTTATAGACAAGCGTAAAATTCAGCACGGTCGCTTAATAGATTTTGAGCTTGAGAAAGTCTCCAAAATAGTCAGTGGTAAAGAGTTCCGAATAAATGTCGCTCTCCTACCCAACCTTGTCGGCGGGAAAAAAGTTTACGGCGTTGGGAATACTTTAGATCAAGTCCTGGCAATTAGGTTTGTTCAGAGAGCGCTGAAGGTTTTGTACGAGCTCCGCATGCCTTCCCGCGACATACTAGTTAGCCAAATAAAATCACTGGCTTTAGACGGCGTACCCAAATACATAATAAGGTCGGATGTAGAATCATTTTATGAGTCTGTAAGACACAAGGAACTACTAGATGGAATCCACCAAGCCCCAGAGCTATCGGTACTGATAAAAAGAATTTTAACGCGACTTATGAAAGATTATGTAGTCGTTTCTGGGGACGAAAACGGATTGCCGCGCGGGATAGGAATAAGTGCATACCTATCCGAGATATACCTATCGAGCATTGACGCCGAAATCAGACGGCAAGATGACTTATTTTATTACGCCAGATATGTTGATGACATGGTTCTTATGTACGCCCCACAGAGAAAGGAGCTTGCAGCCAAGTATTTAGGGACGCTCAGCGAAATATTGCGCGGAAAAGGACTGAGGTTTAACGACAAAACCAAGCCCATTGACTTGCTCAGCGAATTCAAAGGCAAGTTTGATTACCTTGGTTATACATTTGATGTTTCTAGTAGCTCCTCCGGCGTCCAAATGAGCCAAAGAAAAATAAATAAATATAAATCGCGCATCGATAAGGCCTTCTCGGATTACAACTTGAAATTTACATTCATTCCAGAGAAATCTGAAGAGGAATTGATGCTCAGATGCCTTTTCTTAACTGGTAATATGCGGCTGTTCAATAGGAAAAGCAATGCCTTCATCGGGGTCTATTTTAGCAATAAACATATAACTGACACCAAACAGCTTTCCGGCCTGGATCACTATTTTCGCAATAAACTTAAAAGCATTGCTAGTCCGTCATTGGTAAGAAAACTCTCCAAGCTATCTTTTGAAAAAGGCTTCAAAGAGAAATTATTTAGAAACTTTGACTCCAAGGAGCTTTCAGAACTCTCGCGAGGTTGGAAGCATGTCTAAAAAGAAAGCATTATCTATAAATTTCCCTATAGAGCGCGTGGTATTGTCTGACGTGCTTCCATACGAAGTGCCAATAGTCTTTTCGAATAGGTATTTTTATAGATTCCTATGTGAGCATGGCGTTAAATTTAAAGGAAACAGAATTTCATGGAGGTTTAGGGATGATGTACTAGATAACCTTGTGAAGATGGCTTTAGGGGTTCACTTTGATAAAGTTGTCAGCCACATCGTCGACAATGACAGATCTGTATCCATAATTGAATTAGACAAATCAGACATCGTTCACACCGTTCCTTTCCTATTCTCGACTACACATAAGCAGGATCAATTGCGCCAATTGTCGCTAATGCATCCTAAGGCACAGTTACTTGTGGTAGATTTCTACGATCAATTTAAAGATCTGATGATTTATTACACTGGCCGGAGTGAATTTAGCCTGCGCTCACCAAGACGAGTTGCAGGATGTACTTATATTGACTTTCGCTCACAAATTGAGCGGCAAGATAGATCTGATGCTTTGGTAGAAGTGGATGGAGAGAACTATGAGAACTTGAAATCCTTTTTTGTATACGAACGATTCAGTAACGTTTTCAAGTTTTACGAGTCAAGAGAGCATCTCCGAAGCGAGCGCGACTTTAGAAATCTTACGAAATTCGATGTTTCAGGGTGTTTTGATAGTATCTATACTCACTCGCTAGCATGGGCGATATACGGAAAAGATTTTGCGAAACAAAATCTCAAAGCTATTTTAGGTTCATTTGCAGGTAAATTCGACTCGCTCATGCAGAGATTGAACTATAACGAGACCAACGGAATACTAATAGGCCCAGAGATTTCAAGAATTTTCGCCGAAATAATTCTCCAAGCTGTTGATATTGACATTGCGGGCAAGTTACTTGAAAAGGGATACGTACACAATTCAGACTTCAAGATTTATCGCTACGTAGATGATTATTTTGTCTTCTATAATAGTGATGAAGTATGTCACCAAATAAAGATGACACTTCAAGAAAGTCTAAAACTGTATAAGCTGTCCTTAAACAAGGGGAAGGAAGAAACTCTAGCACGCCCTATAATCACGCCGATATCTATCGCAAAAAAACGTATTTCGGATCTTTTTGATCGTACGCTGGCCTATGAATTCGCTTCGGAAGTTAAGGATGGGGAAACACTTCCGCGGGGAAAAATCTACATAGGCGGATCTTCACTTATAACTGACTTTAAGTCAATCCTTGCGATCTCTGGAGTGAGCTATGGTGAAATTCTCAACTACTCACTTTCAGTAGTCGAGCGCAAAGTCGGCTCTTTGATTGATGCTTACAAAAAAATAGAAAAGGTCAGCGGTACCGATAAGAGCCTTTCAAAGTCAATGGAAGCCATTCTAGGTTTTGTGTTCTTTATCTATGCCGTATCGCCAAAGGTCAACACAACCATTAAGCTTTGTCGAATATGTCAGCGCGTGCTTTCTTTTTATAAGTCTGAGGCTATAGGGCTAAGCTATGAGGCATTAATCTCACAAGTAATATACGAGAGATGCCGAAGCGTTATGAGCCACAACTCAGATGGCAAAAGTGCGAAGATTGAAGTTATGTATCTTCTGGTTTTAATGCGCCAATTAGGTAAAAACTACCGCATAGATGAAAAAGTGCTTGGACACAGCTTCGGTTTCGAATTTTTAGACGGGTGCTATCAAGTAAAATCTAGTCTAAATTACTTCTCAATAGTTACTCTTCTTTTTTATATGGAGAACAAAACTCGTTATTCATTGCTAAAAGCCGCTTTGGAAAAACACATCTTGGATAGATTCAGGCTGAAGCAGGATTCGTTGGTCGGGGATTCTGAAATGATACATTTGGCGTTAGACACTATCGCATGCCCCTTCGTGAGTAACGAGACCAAGGTTAGAATTTTACCGCTGTACGGGTTACCTCCGAATAATCTGCTGAGAATTCAGAAGTATAGTGAATATTGGTTCACCAAATGGGGAGAGTTCGACTTTTCTAAGGAGCTAGACGCTAAGGTCAGTCAGGAAGTATATTGAGGGGGATGCATCACGCACATAGAAGACCGTTTGCGGTCGCACACACCAGCATCATGGCCCGGTTGTTCTATGCACGAAAACCTTGCCTCGTTGAATCCTCGTGAGTTCTGCGGTCTTGACTCCTTCACTTTCCTCATAGCTTTAGGCCTGCGAGGGGGGTGAAGGATGCTCGATTATCTGTGCATTTCAATACGCTAAGCAAAGCTTGCACTATTTTATAAGGCTTTGAATACTAAGGAAAATCTCTCTTCCTAGCAATTGTTCAGATTGCCTCTGACGCGTAGCATGCAATTATCCCAAGTGCTGCATTTGGCCGATAGCTGGCGTTTCTGATCGTCCGCTTCTGGCCGATAGCGGACATTCTCAACTACCCGCTTCTGCCCCTCGCTTTCCGGCTTTCTACTCATGCAAAGGGTCTTAAACTGGCACGCCGCCAGACGGTGAAAATAACAACGTCAACCCTCTAAATCAGGGCCTAACAAGACTCGGCATCTCCACCCCCTCCCCCAACCTCTCCACCTCCAACCGCACCCTCTCCCCCCCCTGCTCAATCACCACCCCATCCCCCTCCACCGCCACCAACTTCACCCCCGGCCCCACCCTCTCCCCCTGCAAAAAACTCATCGGCGGCCCATCGTTCACACTCAATATCGCCACCGCCCCGCGACTCCCCGCCAGCACCCCGCTCACCTTGATCTCCACCGGCGCCGTCTGATTCGAAAACCATTGCAGCGCCGGGCTGTCACTGCGCGCCGCGAGCATTTGCGGGGGCGCGGGTGGGGTGTGGGATTCGGCGGAGGTCAGGAGGAGCGACGACCAGGTCGCGACGCCGACCAGGGCGGCGAGCAGTGCGAGGGCCTGGACCGTTTGCGGGGGGGAAATGCGGGTGGTGAGTGGCATGGGCTGAATCTCCTTTTAGTCCCTGCTGACAGGCTACGCGGCAATGTTCACGGTTTTATTTCACACACCTTACATGTTGGCCGTGCAGGATGTTTTTTCGGACGGGGCAGGACGCAAAGGAGCGCGCATCCGATGAATGTGGGCAAGCAACAGGGCTTTACCCTGATCGAGTTGATGGTGGTGCTGGTGATCATCGGGATTGCCAGTGCGGCGATCAGCTTGAGTATCAAGCCGGATCCGCTGGCGTTGCTGCGCAAGGACGCCGAGCGGGTGGCGCAGTTGCTGCAGGTGGCGCAGGCCGAGGCGCGTGCGGATGGGCGGCCGATTGTGTGGGTAAGCGATGGCAAGGGGTTTCGCTTCAGTCGGCGCAGTGACAGTGGTCGGGGTTTTGAGCATTTCAAGGATGATCCGCAGTTGCGCCCGCGCACCTGGCAGAGTCCGAAGCTGGAGGTGCGGGTGGAGCCGAAGCAGAAGGTGGTGCTCAACGCCGAGTGGATCAATCCGCCGCTGCAATTGACCCTGTCGGACGGGTTCAATCGGCTGAGTGTGCTGCGCGATGCCAGCGGCAGGATCAGTGTGCAATGAACGCGCAACGGGGCTTTACCCTGATCGAGGTGATGGTCGCGATTCTGTTGATGGCGGTGGTCAGCCTGATTGCCTGGCGCGGGCTGGACAGTGTGACGCGGGCGGATGGGCATTTGCAGGC
The DNA here is from genome assembly GCF_054456575.1 of Pseudomonas sp. Eth.TT006. Lineage (NCBI taxonomy): Bacteria > Pseudomonadati > Pseudomonadota > Gammaproteobacteria > Pseudomonadales > Pseudomonadaceae > Pseudomonas > Pseudomonas sp. Eth.TT006. Next base: position 219,148 of record NZ_JBTJEN010000003.1, read on the forward strand.
GAGCGCTGAGCAGAGCGACAGTTTGTTGCGGGCGTTGAATCAGTTGCAGCGCGATGTGGAGATGCGCGCGGGCGTTGAATTGACGGAGCCGAAGAAGGTTGGCGTGGATGATGAACCGCCGACCGCGCCGCCGGCGTTGACGGTGCGCAGCAGTGACAGCAAGGGGTTTCGGCTGGATGTGATTAGGGCGGCGGCGGATCAGCCGGGGGCGTTGCAGCGGGTGCGCTGGTGGGTCAAGGGCGACACGTTGTATCGGGCGGAGGCTGAGGCGCGCAGTCGATATCCGTTGCCGGCGCCGGGGGCTGGGGTGGCGGTGTTGCAGGGTGTGAGTGATGTGCAGGTGCGGGTTTGGGAGGTGGATCAGGGGTGGCGGCAGTTGAGTGGCAATCGGCGCGAGGATCCGTTGGGGTTGGAGGTGCGGTTGACGCGGGAGACGGCGCAGGGGGTGGAGCGGTATCGGCAGGTGATGGGGCCGTTGGAGTGAGCATTTTGGATGTACGCGATCACGTGTAGGAGCTGCCGAAGGCTGCGATCTTTTGACTTTGATTTTAAAGATCAAAAGATCGCAGCCTGCGGCAGCTCCTACAGGGGTTTGGGTGCGGTCAGGGGGGATTGGTTGGCTGATCGGCCGTCATCGCGAGCAGGCTCACTCCTACAGTTGGATCGGGTACATCAGCAAGAGATTGGTTGGGTGTTAGACCGCTTTCGCGAGCAAGCCCGCTCCCACAGTTTGGATTGGGTGCGGTCAGGTGGGGATTGGTTGGCTGTGAGGCCGTCATCGCGAGCAGGCTCACTCCTACAGTTCAGATCGCGTGCAGTGCGGCGCAGCCGCCCCACTCAACAGGATGAGCGTTAGCTCGGCTGCAGCTTTTGATCTGCAGGCGACGTCGGGAGGCTGAGTGGAGGGATGCATCCGGGGGTGGGAGCGCAGCGACCGTTTGGCGCAGCCAAATGCATCGAGAGGAGGTGCAGCGAAGCAAACCGTAGGCGATGCGCCCGGATGGATTCCGCAGCGAAGGAACCCCGAGCCTCAGCGAGCGGGCCGGACGCAGGAGCAAGCGTTTTTTTGCTTACTTTTTTTAGGCGTTTGTAAAAAAAGTGAGTCGCCGTAAGGGCGAAACCCTAAGCAGCCGTTACCGCAGCAACGGATATGTACCCAGTCAAACCCACTAGCTCAAAACGACCACGCCACCCGGCAACTCGGTACATTTGACGCCATACGCATCACGAATCAACAGCGCAACGCCAGCCAGTTGATCAAGGCTGAAGCGCGCCTGCACCCGCCGCTGCCCAAGCTCACGATTGAGCAGCAAAAGCATGCCGGGCCGGTAACGGTTGATCTCGTCGATCATCTGGCTGAGGGTCGCGCCGTTGAACACCAGCACTTGTTGGCGCCAGTTCATCACCGCTGCGGTGTCGACGCTCTGCACCGCGCCCACCTGCCGGCCGTCATAGGTCAGTTGTTCACCCGGCTGCAAACGCAGATTGCGGCCATCGACATTGACCTCCACCAAGCCATCAAGACAAGTCACGCACACTTGCTGATCGGTATTGCGCAAATTGAAGCGCGCCTGACTCGCGCGCAACCACCCGCCTCCGGCCTGCATCGCCAGCGGTAGCCGCGTGGTCTGTACTTCGACTTCGCCACTGACCAGTTCAAACCCCTGCACGCCGTCATCGCCGGCGCGCTGGTTGATGCGGGTCTGGGTGTTGAGTTCCAGGCTCACGCCGTCGGCCGGTTCGACGCGGCGTTGCTGGCCGACTTCGGTGATGTAATCCGCGCCAAGCCCTTCGAAGCCGCCGGGGATGGTGCCGCGCACCAGCAGGAACGCCGCCGAGGCGGCAATCGCGCCGCCAAGAAAAGCCCGTCGACCGAAGCGCCGGGGCGCCTGCAATTGCTCCGCCGCCGGTTGCAGCCGATGCCACAACTGTTTGGCATCTTCGAACGCGCGGGCGTGCTCCGGGCTCCGCGCGCACCACTGACGCAGCGCGCGGGCGTCGGCCACGGTGGCGCGGCCGGAGGTCAGCAGGATCAGCCAGTCGCGGGCTTCGCTGTGCAGAGTGTCGGCGGCCGAGGGCTCGGCGGGTGTCAGTCGAAAGATGTTCAAACGCGCAGATTCTCAACGAATTGATCGGGCACTAATCAGATGACGGTTTTCCGGCCCCGCGACCGAACCGCTGAAACACTTTTCTTTCCAGTTTCGCCGCGCAGTGGCCCAGTGCGGCTTTGATTTCCTTCTCGACCATGCGCGTGGAGATGCCGAAGCGTTGGGAGATTTCCAGGTGCGGCGCCTCCTCCAGCCGCGCGGCGATGAAGATCCGCCGGCGGCGTGCCGGCAGTTCGTACAAGGCGCTGAGCAGCGACTGGATTTCCTTTTGCCCGCCGACCACCCGCGCCGGGTCCAGCGCTTCGTCGCCGATCTGCAGCAATTCTTCGACTTCCTCGCCGGTGAGCAGGCGCGCATCGGCCTGGCGGCGGTCGGCGGCGATGTTCAGCGCCATGCGATACAGGTAGGCGTTGGGCCGCAACAGGTTCGGCGGCGTCTCCATGCGGTCGACCCGCAGGTAGGTTTCGTGCAGCACGTCGTTGGCCAGGTCTTCCGAGCCGAGACGCCGGCGCAGGCGCACCCGAAAGTCCTCGTAGGACGTCAGGAACAGCTGGACCATCGAACCTTGTCCGGTGTCTTTCATCCCCCGGAAACTCCTTCCCATTTGGTGCATTCCATGCGTTTCCCTGACGACTCCGGTAACAACAGCAACGTGACCGGCTGACGCAACGCGCTGGGCGTCGGCCGGTCGATCCTGAGATTGCGAAAGCTCTCCACCAGCGCGGTGTCGCGCCGTTCATCGCCGGTGGTGGTGACCAACCGGTTGTGCTGCACCACGCCGTCACGCCCGACCCAGACCTGCAACACCGCGCGATAACTGCCCGGACGGGTCAGCGGCGAACGACACAGGTTGCGCTCGATCGCCGCTTGCACGGCGGTGGCGTAACTGCGATTGACCGCTGCGCTTTCCGGCGACGGTTTTTGCGTCGCGGCCGGCGCATCCTCGACTTGCGCCACTTGCAGGGTGAACGCGTCGGCACGCGCATAGCGCGCCATCAAGCCACTGCCGCCGAGCAAGCGGCGCAGGGCATCGGCCGCGGTGTATTCGCCGTCCACCGCGAGTGAGCGCCGACCGCGACTCAACTGGCTGTCGACCAGCACCGCAACGCCCGTGGCATGGCTGTACTGATCCAGCGCCCGCGCCAGGTCCTGCGCCGGAATGTGCAGCGTCATGCGCAAGTCCGCCGGGCCAGGCTCGGCGGTCGCGCCGTCGCTCAACCAGCCAAGCAGCAGCCCCAGACCGACCCGGCGCACAAGAGTCGCTGAACGCTGAAGACCGTCCCTGGAACTGCCTCGCTGCACGGCTGACGTACCCCTGAAAACCGTCATCCTGATGGCTGTTTATGAATCTGGTGTGACGGGCGGTGCAAAAAAACCATCACGGGATTTGCGCAAGGCTTGCACTAGACTTCAGACAACGAACGGCCACTTCGGGCCGGCCAGGAGGCCAGGATGAAATCACTGTGGAAAATCGCCCTTGGCGGGCTGCTGCTGAGCGCTGTCGCCAACGCGCACGCCGAGCAGCCGCTGGGCTGTGTCGAAGTCACCGTGGGTGGCTACAAGGCGCCGAATTACGATTGTCTGAGCCAGCAGATGGGCAACAACCCGGAAGGCGCGGCGGCGGCGCAGAAGAATCAGGAAGCGCTGAACGTGCCGGTGAACAAGCGGCCACCGAATCAGGTCGGGCTGGCGACACCGGCGGCGACCAGTACGCGGATGGGCAATACTTTCGGGACGTCGGTGAAGCCACAGCGTCCACCGGTTAATAGCGGAACGTCCCCAATCAATAGCAAATAAGGCCCATTGTGGCGAGGGGATTTATCCCCGATGGGTTGCGGAGCAACCCCGGAAATCACCCGCCTCAATTCTTGGTTCTGTCGTATTTACGCCTGCTGCGCAGCCGATCGGGGATAAATCCCCTCGCCACAACCAATATTTCAATAAAACGGTGTCACTCGCTCGGCGTCTGGCGAAAGCTCACTGCCAGGCGATTCCAGCTGTTGATCGCGCTCACCGCCATGGTCAGATCCACCAGTTCGGCCTCGCTGAATTGCCCCCTCGCCTGCTGGTAAACATCGTCCGGCACATGACTTTCCGCCAGCAGCGTCACCGCCTCGGCCCAGCCCAGTGCGGCGCGTTCACGGGGATTGAAAAAGCTGCTGTCGCGCCATACCGCGATCGCATACAACCGCCGCTCACTCTCCCCCGCGCGCCGCGCGTCCACCGAGTGCATGTCGGTGCAGAACGCGCAGCCGTTGAGTTGCGACGCGCGGATTCTGATCAACTGCAACAGCGGCGCCTCGATGCTCAGATCACGGGTCAGCGCCTCCATGGCGAGCATGGCTTTCATCGCCTTGGGCGAGGCGTTGTAGTAGTCCAGACGCGGGGTCATCGGCAGGTCTCGGTAGACGGAATAATGACTTCACCGTAACCGCCGATGGCGGGGCATGACAGCCCCAATCGCACGGAAAACCGTTACACCACTGCCCCCGAGCCTAACCCAATACCTGTGGGAGCTGGCTTGCCAGCGATGGGGGCATCAGATTCAACATGGATGTCTACTGAAAAACCGCCATCGCTGGCAAGCCAGCTCCCACAGGGGATTGGGGCCAATTTGGCGATTTTCGATTGCACAACTACTGCCCCCCACGCAAACAGAGGTACCCTGCCCGATACCTCAATCGCCCCCCGGAGCCGCGTCGGTATGGAACTTCACGTCGTGATCAATGGCCGCAAGGACCTCGCCGGTCAGTTGTACAACCAGCTGCGCGATGCTATCGAGTCCGGGCGTCTGGCCGCTGGCACGCAGCTGCCGCCCAGTCGCCTGCTGGCCGAGCAGTTGGGGATCTCGCGCAAGACCATTTCCGACACCTACGCGCAGCTGACCTACGACAATTTCCTCACCGGGGTGATCGGCAAAGGCACGTACGTCAACGCGCGCCCGGCGCAGGTTCAGCGCAAGCACAGCCACACCGAGCTGGCCAGCGCCGAGGTGATCGAGCGCTGGCGCAATCTACCGATGTTCCTCCAGCACCCGACGCTGGAAGGCGCGCTGCGCTACGACTTCATTGGCGGCGCCACCAGCAAGGGCCAGTTTCCGCATGACGACTGGCGCCGCTGCGTCTCCCACGCGATGCGCCAGATGGCCGGGGCGAAAGGCTTCTACAGCGTGCCCGAAGGCCTGCCGGCGATGCGTCATGCGATTGCCGGGCACATCGCGTTCTCCCGCGGTATCAACTGCAAGGACGAAGACATCGTGGTGTGCAACGGCGCACAACAGGCGCTGGACCTGATCACCCGCGTATTGATCAGCCCCGCCAGCCGGGTGGCGATGGAAGACCCGGGCTACCCGCCGGCGCGTCTGCTGTTCGGCACTCATGGTGCGGAAGTTGTCGGCGTGCCGGTGGATGCCGAAGGCATTGTGGTCGAGCAGATTCCCGAGGGCACGCGGCTGATTTACGTGACCCCGTCGCACCAGTTCCCGCTGGGCATGCCGATGAGCCAGGCGCGCCGCGAGGCCCTGCTGGCGCGGGCTTATGAGCTGGGCGCGATCATCATCGAGGACGACTATGACAGCGAATTTCGCTACGAAGGTCGCCCCACCGATTCGCTGCATAACCGCGATCAGCGCGGCATCGTCGCCTACATCGGCACCTTCTCCAAGACCCTGCTGCCGGAGCTGCGCCTGGGTTATGCGATCCTGCCGCCGGCGATCCTCGAAGCGGTGATCCGCGCGAAAAAGCTCACCGACCAGCACACCTCGACCCTGCCGCAATGGGCGCTGGCCAAGTTCATCACTGAAGGTTGCCTGCTCAAGCACATCCGCCGCTGCCACGGGATTTACGCGCAGCGCCGCGAACGGATTCTGGCGCGCATGGCGGGCGATCTGGCGCCGTGGTTTGAGGTAGTGCCGGCTTGCGCCGGCTTCCATATGGCGGTGTTGTGCAAAGTGCCGATCGATCTGCCGCTGGTCATCGAACTGGCACGCAAGGTCGAGGTCGGGCTGTATGCCATCGACATCTTTCATTACCAGCAACCGGTGCGTGCCGGTCTGTATTTTGGCTTCGGCGCCATCGAGACGCTGGACATCGACATCGCCCTGGATCGCTTGCGCGACATATTGCAACACGTCGCCTGAATAATTGGTCTGGGCGATTAGCCGCCGATTGGTTATTGGTGTTCATAAGGGACAGGCCTATTCTGCACAGGCGTTATCCCTCAATGAGCAGGATTCGTCCGGCCTGATTCAGGAGCGAGAGCAATGCCCAGCGAAGTGATCAATACCGTGCAAGTGCGCGCCAGCGCCGGCCGTTCGGAAGAACTCGGCCGGCAGTTGCAGAAGATCGTCGACACCCTGCGCCAGACCCCGGGCTGCGACGCCTACATGGTCGACCGCTGCCCCGAGGACAGCCAACGCTGGACAGTGAGCGCACGCTGGCAGTCGGAAGCGGCGATGCAGGCGCACTTCAATCGGCCCGAGGCGCAGGGGTTTATTGACCTTATTGATAGCCGACTGGCCAATAGTGTGGATTTCAACAGTTTCCCCATCGTCTGAACCGACGCCTTCGCGAGCAAGCCCGCTCCCACAGTTGATCGCAGTCTCCTGTGGGAGCGGGCTTGCTCGCGAAGGCGTCATTCGCCACACCCATTTCATTTCTGAAACACCCCGATTGGTCACCCGATCTTCCCGAATATTGGCCGTTTGCTCCCCCCTCCCAGCGGACTACTGTGGTCACCACCCCTCCCCAAACTGGTGACCCGCCATGAAAGCCCTGCACCTCTTCACCGCCGTTCTCGCCCTGTCCATGTCCGCCGCAGCCCTGGCCCACGATCCTTCCGAGAAAGTCACGGTGCTGCAAGAACAACTGCTGAAAAACGTCCCCGGCAAGAAAGCCATGATGATCGAAGTCGACTACAAACCCGGCCAGTCCTCGATCGCCCACAAACATGACGGCACGGCCATGGCCTATGTGCTGGAAGGCGAAGTGATTTCCCAGGTAAAAGGCGAACAGCCGATCACCTACAAGAAGGGCCAGTTCTGGTACGAAGCGGCCGGCTCGGAACATCTGGTGTCGAAAAACGCCAGCCAGAGCAAACCGGCAAAACTGCTGGTGTTCATGGTGCTGGCCCCGGACGAGCCGGTGTTGATCCCGTTGAAAAACTGATCCTGTTTGGCTCAGCCATAAATAGAAAGGCGCAAACCCCGGTTTTGCGCCTTTTTATTTCCCGCCGTCATTAGCCGCCAGGCGTTACAGCGAATCAAACTATCGCGCCACCGTTACCCGGCAATTTGTCAGCTTATTTACAGCTTGGCGGGTTTAGTCTGAATCAACCGTCGGCCGCCATAGAGCCCCCCGACAACCCTGGTGTTCCGACTGCAGTGACTTCACGGGAGACTCATCATGAAACGTGCATTTGCGACTACCCTGGCGCTATCGGTGTTTACCCTCTCCGCCTGCTCGGTGCCCACTGCACCGCCAGCGGTTTCTTCCCTCGACACGCTGTTCACTCAACCGGTCGGCCGCAGCAGTGCCACGCAGGTCAAAAGCGGCCCCGGCGTAGCACTCGGCGTGGTCTACAGCCCGGCCACCCAGACCAACCGCGAATACCTGCGCGATTATCAGGCCAACGTCGGCACCGGTTTCGGCCAGAGCCTGCTGGTACAGCCGATCCACGACGCCTACGTCGCCACCTCGAAACCCGACATGGCGGTGGACTGGGTCAAGGCTTCGCTGCAGCGGCAGTTCGGCTCGGTCACGGTGTATCCGGACATGCAGAGCCTGCGCGCCGCGCATCCCGACGTGGTGGCGATCATCGACACCCACAGCCAGCTGATCACCTCGCGCAGCTCCGACATCAAGGCCGATGTCAGTGCCGATTTTTATGATGCGCAGTTGAACTACATCGGCACGGCGAAAGGCTCCGAGGCCCGCGAACTGACGCCGGTGTGGGCGGACTTCAAAGGTTCGGATGCGATCGTGGCGGATATCAATCAGCAGCAGGATGTGCAGGTGCGGGCGTTGCAGAAGTTTGATCAGTCGCTGGGGCGGTTGTTGATTGGGGCGGGGGATCGGGTGTCGATGCTGGATAGCAAACAAGGTCAGAAATTGTATTGAATGTCAGGGCCTCTTCGCTGGCAAGCCAGCTCCCACAGGGTTTGTGGTGATGCGCAATTCGTGTAGGAGCTGCCGAAGGCTGCGATCTTTTGATCTTGATCTTTAAAAACAAGATCAAAAGATCGCAGCCTTCGGCAGCTCCTACAGGGATCAATGAAAATCTCGGATGTAAAAAAGCCCCGGCATCTCGCGATGCAGGGGCTTTTTCATTCAGTACTACTTACGCCAGTTCAAGCTCGGCATTCGCAGTCGCCGCAGGCACGATCGCTTGCCCGCTCAACGCCAGGTCCAGCAGTTCACGGTTGGCCACCGCGTACATGGCGTAGTCGGTACCGCTCGCGGCACGGATTTCCACCAGCATGGCGCGCCAGCGCGAGATCATGCTTTCGTGCTGCGCCATCCACAGCGCCAGGCGTGCTTCCACGTCCTGGGTGCCGTCGCCCTGTTGCAGGACGGAGATGGTGATCGCCCGTTGCTGCCAGTCGACGTCATCACGGAACGCTTCACGGGCCAGGGCCTGCCAGTTGTTTTCAACCGGCAGTGCGCTGATCTGTTGCAGGTACCAGGTGATGTCCAGCGCGCTGCCCACGGCGAAGTAGGCCTTGGCCACTTCGGCCGGGTCCTGGCCAGTCACGTCGGACGCTTCGATGATCGGCAGCAGGGTGTACAGGTGCGAGGTACCCGCCACCATACGCGCCAGCAGTTCCGGAACACCGGCAGCGACGTAAGCCTGATAACGCGCCTGCCAGTTTTCGCGGATTTCGCCGCTCAGCAGTTCGTCCAGTTTCAGGCCCAGCTCCTTCAGGTGCGGACCGAAGTGCGCGACGTCACGGGCAGCGTTCTGCTCGTTGCGACGGGCACGCAGGAACCAGCGCGTAGCGCGGCGGCCCAGACGCATCAGCTCGTCCATCAGCTCCAGCTGCACGTCAGCGGAGACCTGATAGTCCAGCGCTTCGATCTGACGGAACCAGTGCGGGAGGTGGAAGATGTCGCGCACGATCACGTAGGCACCGGCCACGTTCGCCGGGCTCATGCCGGTCGACTCTTTGAGTCGCTGCACGAAGGTGATGCCCATGTGGTTGACAAGATCGTTGGCGATCTGCGTGCTGACGATCTCGCGCTTCAGACGGTGACGACGCATGGCGTCGGAGAACTTGCTGACCAGGGTCGGCGGGAACGCCGTTTCCATGTCGCGGGTCAGGTAGTCGTCGTCCGGCACCAGCGAACCCAGCAGTTGTTCCTTGAGGTCGATCTTGCTGTACGAGATCAGTACCGACAGCTCCGGACGGGTCAGGCCATGGCCTGCCGCAACGCGCTCGTTGATCTGCTCTTCGGTTGGCAGGAACTCGATGGCACGGTCCAGCTTGCCCCGGCCTTCCAGATCGCTCATCAGACGCTTGTACTCGGCAATGCGTTCGTAGGCACGACGCGCCGCCAGGGACAGGGCCTGGGTCTGCTTGTAGTTGTTGCCCAGCACCAGATTGCCGACTTCGTCGGTCATGCTCGCCAGCAACTGGTTGCGTTGCTTGTCGGTCATGTCGCCGGCCTGAACCACTTCGTTCAGCAGGATCTTGATGTTTACTTCGTGGTCGGAGCAGTCCACGCCACCGGCGTTGTCGATGAAGTCGGTGTTGGAACCGCCGCCATTGAGACCGAATTCCACCCGACCCAGTTGGGTCATGCCGAGGTTACCGCCCTCGCCCACTACCTTGCAGCGCAGCTCGTTACCGTTGACGCGCAGTGCATCGTTGGCCTTGTCGCCGACATCGGCGTGGCTTTCGCTGCTGGCTTTCACATAAGTACCGATACCGCCGTTCCACAGCAGATCCACCGGCGCCTTGAGCAAGGCGTTCAGCAGTTCGGTCGGGGTCAGTTTGTCGGCCTTGATGTCGAAGCGCTCTTTCATCTGCGGCGAGATGGCGATGCTCTTCGCGCTGCGCGAGAAGATGCCGCCGCCTTCGGACATGATGCTGGTGTCGTAGTCGGTCCAGGCCGAACGCGGCAGGTCGAACATGCGCTGACGCTCGGCGAAGCTGGTCGCCGGGTTCGGGTTCGGGTCGATGAAGATGTGCATGTGGTTGAAGGCCGCGACCAGTTGCAGCTTGTCGGACATCAACAGGCCGTTACCGAACACGTCACCGGCCATGTCACCCACGCCAACCACGGTGATGCTGTCTTCCTGGACATTGATGCCGCGCTCGCGGAAGTGGCGCTGTACGCCGACCCACGCGCCCTTGGCGGTGATGCCCATTTTCTTGTGGTCGTAACCGGCGGAACCACCGGAGGCAAATGCGTCGCCCAGCCAGAAGCCGTAGTCGATGGCGATGCCGTTGGCGATGTCGGAGAAGGTGGCAGTGCCCTTGTCCGCCGCGACGACCAGGTACGGGTCATCGTCGTCATGCCGCACGACGTTGGCCGGCGGTACCAGCGCGCCGTCTTTCAGGTTGTCGGTGATGTCCAGCAGACCGGAAATGAAGATGCGGTAGCAGGCGATGCCCTCGGCCGCGATCTCGTCACGGCTGCCGCCCAATGGCAGGCGACGCGGCAGGAAGCCGCCCTTCGCACCCACCGGCACGATGACCGAGTTCTTCACTTGCTGGGCTTTTACCAGGCCGAGGACTTCGGTACGGAAGTCTTCTTCACGGTCGGACCAGCGCAGACCACCACGAGCAACGTTGCCGAAGCGCAGGTGCACGCCTTCGACGCGTGGCGAGTAAACGAAGATTTCGAACTTCGGTACCGGCTTCGGCAGCTCCGGAATCGCGTGCGGGTTGAACTTGAAGCTGAAGTACGACTTGTTCTGGCCGTTGGCGTCAGTCTGGTAGAAGTTGGTACGCAGAGTGGCTTTGATCAGGTCCAGGTAACGACGCAGGATGCGGTCTTCGTTGAGCACCTGAACGTCGTCCAGTGCGGTCAGAATCGCCTGTTCCAGACGTTGTTGCTTGTCTTCCAGATCGTCGCTGCCCAGCTTGCGTGCCAGGTAGAAACGGGTCTTGAACAACCGGGTCAACTCGCGCGCGATGTCGGTGTGGTTGTTCAGGGTGCTGGCGATGTAACCCAGGTCGAAGCCCAGACGAATCTGCTTCAGGTAACGCGCGTAAGCACGCAGCAGCGCCACGTCGCGCCATGGCAGACCGGCGGTCAGCACCAGACGGTTGAACGCATCGTTTTCGGCATCGCCACGCACGATGTGCACGAACGCGTCCTGCAGGGTGTCGTTGAGCTGCTGGATGTCGAGGTCCAGGCCTTCGGCGGCGGTGAACGCGAAGTCGTGAATCCAGAACTCGCGGCCATTGGTGTGACGCAGGCGGTACGGGAATTCACCCAGTACGCGCAGGCCGAGGTTTTCCAGAATCGGCAAGACGTCGGACAGCGCCAGCGGGGTGTCGGCGTGGTACAGCTTGCAATGCAGCTCGCGCTGGCCTGAGACCTGACCAAGCGGCTGATAGAAGCTCATCACCAGCGGATTTTTTTCGTTGAGGCTCAGCAGGTGCTGCATGTCGACCACGGCCGAATGCGCAGCGAAACGCTCGCGGTAGCCGGCCGGGAAGCCTTTCGGGAAATCCGCCAGCACGTTGGTGCCGTGGGCTTCGCCGAAGCTTTCGACGGTCAGCGCGGCGTAGTCGTCCTGCCAGCTGCGGCAGGCCTGCACCACTTCTTTTTCCAGCAGCAGCGGGTCGATGTCGATGCGGTTCTTCGGATCGACGCGCAGGATCAGCTGCACGCGGGCCAGCACGGACTCGGAGAAGAACGTCCAGAACTCGCAGTCGGTGGCCTTCAGGCGCTCCATCAGGACTTGCTGGATCTTCTGCCGCACTTCGGTGGAATAGATGTCGCGCGGCACGTAGGCCAGGCAGTAGCAGAAACGACCGTACGGGTCTTTGCGCAGGAACACGCGGATCTTGTTGCGCTCCTGGATCTGCACGATCGACATCACGGTGGTGAACAGTTCGTCGACCGGGGTCTGGAACAGGTCGTCACGCGGCAACACTTCGAGGACCTGCGCCAGTTCCTTGCCCAGGTGAGCCTTGGACTGGAAGCCGGAGCGACGCTCGATTTCCTCGACCTTGCGCCGGATGAACGGGATGACCCGCACGCTCTCGCCATACACCGAGGAGGTGTACAGGCCCATGAAGCGGTGTTCCTTGATGACTTTGCCGTCGGCGTCGATTTCACGGATCGACACGTAGTCCGGGTAAGCCGGACGGTGCACACGGCTCGGGTGCGCAGCCTTGGCGAACGACAGCAGGGTCGGTTCGCGCAGGTAGTTCACCGCGTAGTCTTCGATGTGCCGGTCTTCGTTGGTCAGGCCGGTGCGCAGTAGCTTGGTCAGACCGAGGAAGGAATTCTGGTCGTACTCGATGTGGCCGCCATCGGCCTGATCGACCACGGTGAACTCTTCGTAGCCGAGGAAGGTGAAGTGGTTGCCCACCAGCCATTCCAGGAAGCTTTTGATTTCGCTCTTTTCGTCGGCATCGACGGCGAATGCGCTGTGGTCGAGCTTGGTGAGGATTTCCTGCACCTTGGCCTTCATCGGCTCGAAATCAGCGACCGCGACGCGCACTTCGCCAAGCACCTGCTCCAGCTCTTTGCTCAGCACGGTCAGCTCGGCCGCGTTGGCGCAGCGGTCGATTTCCAGGTACATCAGCGACTCGTGCAGCACGCCTTCGCCGGTGCTGCCTTTTGGCAGGATTTCCAGCAGTTCGCCCTTGCTGCCACGGCGTACGCTGAGCACGGTGGTTTGCAGGGTGTGGATGCTGTAGCCGCGACGGTTCAGCTCGGTGCGGACCGAGTCGACCAGGAACGGCAGGTCATGGTGCAGCACTTCGACCGCGGTGTGGGTCGACTGCCAGCCATGACGTTCGTAATCGGGGTTGTAGACGCGCACTTGCGGTTGCGCGTGATCGAAGCGCTCAAGCAGGCGCCACGCGGAAAGAGTACAGCCAGCGAGGTCGGAGAGGCGACGTTGAGTCAGCTCGTCCAGAGAAATGATGCCGAAGAATTGTTCAGCGAACAGCGCCACTTGTGGCAGTGCCTGTTCACTGATGTGCTGCGCCAGTGCCGCTTGCAGTTGGTGCTGGAAGTCGGCTTTGCTGGCTGCGGTGAAGAACGCCATCTGTGGTACTCCGCTTAAGCTTGTTATTGATGGAAAGCGTCGCGTGCAACACCCCTCTCGGGGCCTGTGTCGCCCTGTTCCTGATTCTCGGGCAGAGGAAACAGGGTGACAGGTGGGTGAAGCTGGACGGGACACTCAGGTCACATTCACCTTCCATTGAATGAGCATCTGCAAAAACGACTGCGGGACTGCCGACAATGCCTTTACGGGTGCTCATCCGTTGCGCAGCTTAATGGGTGCGACAATGTGTCTGCTTGCGGTGCTGCGACATATTCGGTCATTGGCACGTAAACCCGGGGTCTGGCACCGGTAAACACTAGCAGCCGTGGCGGAAAACGGCGGCTTGAATGCCCGGTTTCACGGGACTTCCGTGCCAGAAGCAGCCTTCGTGGCGCTACATATCCGGAAACGAAAACGCCCAGGGACGTTAATCGGCCCTGAGCGTGGCATTGGCGGCGTGCTCGATGATTGATCCGGATCAGTCCGGCAACTCCTCGTAAGCCCTGAATTTGCTGATGGTGGCGCAGTCGTAGCACATCGTCCTGAGAATCTGCTTGTCCATGCTGGCGTCGATATTGCCCGAATCGCACTCGCGGCAAAAAAGCCGAAAATTGCCGAGCAGATCACTGTCGAACGCCGCTGCGGAAAAGAACTGCGGCACCAGTTCATCGCGCCAGTACAGCCCTGGAGATTTGCCGAAACCGGCACCGCTGTCCTTGAGCACGACGTCGTACAACACCCGTTGCAACGCTGTTTGCGGCACTCGCGAATCGCGATGGGAATTCTTGCGCCAGCTGCGTGCCAAGGCATCCTGAGCGGTTCCGAGCATGTTGCGCGGGATGGTGTTGGAGGCGTGATTGCGTCCTTTGGAGTTGCCGGTGGCGTAGAAGTGCGCAGCATTTTTTACCGCCAGCCGGGCGAAGTAGTAGAGCTGGCTCACGGAAAAATCCTGCAGGAGTTGACTCACTACCGTTTCAGCGCGGGCTTCTGCCGTGAAGGTAAAACTGACTTCATTGGCCAGCACGCGGATGTATTGCAGCGATTCCTCCCGGGCCAGATCGAAGATCAACCCGTAAAGCTCACTCTTCCAGGCCGCCTTGATGTCGCCGGACAATTCCTGATAGAGCGCCAGATACAGGCTTTCCCGGTTGCAGCGCGCCGCACCGCCAAGCGCGACATTGGGCTGCCAGCGCACTGCAGAGTAGTCGCTGATACTGCAACCCTCGGCACGGTCGAACGCCCTGATGTCAGAACTGGTCTCGACCGTTAACACTCCGGCTTCGTAGAGGCTCTTCAACCTGTCCTCACTGGCCTCGGTGGTCAATGCGAGAGGCTCGCTGCGCGAAGGCGCGCGCAACGGCGCGATCCATTCGGCATGGCCGCCGCTGCCGTCCTCGAGCAAGGCCAGCAGCGTCAACTTCTGCACAAATCCCAAAGCGGTATAAGGCACCGCTGGCGGGGGCGTGCCGTAGCGCGACTCAAGTTCGAAGCGGTCACGTGCGGCCTGCGCCGCCCGCTGTTGCTGCTCCACCCTGAAGCAGGCCTGGCAATTGCAGACAGCGCGCCGACCATGACGCGCCGACGCCGCATAGCGATGCTCGCACCGCACACATTTGAACGGCTGGCGCTGCGAAACCGGCGTGCCCCGGGCATGCCGACGCACCCACATGGGCAGATCGCAGTAAGGACACCTCAGGTCTGGACTGATGATGGGCGGCAAGACCTTGAGCAAGCTGCGCACCGTGGCAGGGATTTGATATTCGAGCAAAAGCGCAGCGCTTTTTTCCCCGTCCAGATAACGCTGGTAAAGCTGCTCGACCTGCTCGTCGGACAAATGCGCAATGGCCTCAGCGCGTTCGAAATATTTGTGCATGGGAAAGGTCCTTTTTTCAGTCAATGTTGACGCACTCCCTTGCGTTCGAGTGGCCAAACTAATGGCAATCGTGCCGGCAAAACAAGCGAAAAGACCCACAACGTACGAAAATAGCCGACTGGTAAATCTTCCTGCACAGTGGTCGGAAATTTCAGTCCGTTACGCCGGATTCAACGGCGGGAATTTTCCTACATCATTGGTTTTGCCAATTCCAAAACGCTGCGTTATTACCCAGACCAATAGGACCAAATCGCCCTTGAAACAGCCTTGTCCGCGCAAGACAGCAGCGCAAATCCGCCAAGGCTGGCAAAATCGCGCTTTCGATTGCCCTTAGCGCCCGCTGGCCAGGAATTCCCCATGCAAATGACCACCGCCCTACTGATCGTCAACCCGTGCGACGACGAAGAAGACAACATGGCCATGCTTTGCTGCCACAGTGACAAGGGCGACATGTTCCTGATGAGCCGCTATCCGGACGAGGATGAGCTGGAGATCACCCTGGATGGCGAGCCATCGACGCTGGACGGGGTCAAAGTCACCCTGAGCAAGACCCTGCTGAAGATCGAGATCGCGGCGGCGGATGCCGATGCGTTGAACGGGGATGATGTGCTGGAGATCAGCTTCAATCCGGACATGGTGGATCTGGATGAGGTGGTCGAGACGTTGAAGAATATTCTGGATGGGACTGGCACTTTCATCAGCGAGATTTGATGTTGTCCGGGCTGGCCTCATCGCTGGCAAGCCAGCTCCCACAGGGTTCTCCGTTGTGCATGCAATTTGTACAACACATTGGTTACTGTGGGAGCTGGCTTGCCAGCGATGAGGCCGGAACTGCCACCACAACACTCGCCCACTACAAAACTCCAACAATTGCCCCAGTCATTTCCCGCACTTTGCGCAAAATGCCGTTAGTCGCCACCCCCCTCGATGGATTAAAGTAACCCCCCCAGCCACGGCGTTATCCGAACGCCTGCGGCCACCCTTTCCAGGAACAGTCACCGATGGAACATCGTGAAGCGCTGCTGGCGCTGCGAACCTTTCTTTCAACGCAGATTCTCGGCCAGGAAAAACTCATCGAGCGCCTGCTCATCGCCCTGCTCGCCGACGGCCATCTACTGGTCGAAGGCGCTCCGGGTCTGGCCAAGACCAAAGCGATCAAAGAGCTCGCCGAGGGCATCGAAGCCCAGTTCCATCGCATCCAGTTCACCCCCGACCTGCTGCCGGCCGACATCACCGGCACGGAAATCTATCGCCCGGAAACCGGCAGTTTCGTGTTCCAGCAAGGGCCGATCTTCCACAACTTGGTGCTGGCGGACGAAATCAACCGCGCCCCGGCCAAGGTGCAATCGGCGCTGCTCGAAGCCATGGCCGAGCGTCAGGTCAGCGTCGGGCGCAGCACCTATGAGCTGTCGCCGCTGTTTCTGGTGATGGCCACGCAGAACCCGATCGAGCAGGAAGGCACCTATCCGCTGCCGGAAGCGCAGCTCGACCGTTTCCTGATGCATGTCAAAATCGGTTTCCCGGATGCCGCCGTCGAACGCCGCATCCTCCAGCAGGCCCGTGGCGAAGCGCTGAATGGCGAGACCAAGCCCGAGCGCCGGGTCAGCCAGCAGGCGATCTTCGCCGCGCGCAAGGAAATCCTCGGTCTGTACATGGCCGACGCCGTGGAGGAGTACCTGGTGCAACTGGTCATGGCCACGCGCACGCCGGCCAAGTTCGACCCGGAAATGGCCGAGTGGATCGCCTATGGCGCCAGTCCGCGCGGCTCGATCGCCCTTGACCGCTGCGCCCGCGCCCATGCGTGGCTGGCCGGACGCGACTTCGTCAGCCCGGAAGACATTCAGGCGGTGTTGTTCGACGTGTTGCGCCATCGCATTATTCTGTCGTTTGAAGCGGAAGCCGCCGGCATCGATCAGGATCGCGTGGTACAGCGCATTCTCGACGTCGTCGCCGTCGCTTGACCCCCATGAACACCCCTCTGCCGTCCGAAGCGGGCATCCGCATCAGTCTTACCGACCTGATCGAGATGCGTCACCGTGTGCGCGAAGTGCAGCTGTTTTCCACGCCGAGCCAGCGCAGCCCGCTGGTCGGCCTGCATCATTCGAAATTTCGTGGGCGCGGGGTCGACTTCGATCAGGTACGGGTCTATCAGGCCGGCGACGACGTGCGCACCATCGACTGGCGCGTGACCGCGCGTACCCAGGAGCCGCACACCAAGCTGTTCCATGAAGAACGCGAGCGACCGATTTTCATCATGGTCGAGCAAAGCACCCGGCTGTTTTTCGGCTCGGGGCTGATGTTCAAGTCGGTGCTCGCGGCGCAAGCGGCGGCCCTGATCGGCTGGGCCGCGCTGGGCCATAACGACCGGGTTGGCGGGCTGGTGTTCGGCGACAACGAGCATTACGAAATCAAGCCGCGCCGCAGCAAGCAGAGCCTGTTGCAGTTGCTCAACCGGCTGGTCAAGGTCAATCAGTCGCTGCACAGCGAGCGCGAAGCGGACCGTGACGGCCTCGGCGTGGCGTTGCGCCGGGCCCGTGAAGTGTTGCGTCCGGGCAGTCTGGTGATCGTGATCTGCGATGAGCGCGCGCTGTCCGACAGTGCCGAGCAGCAACTGAGCCTGCTCTCGCGTCATTGCGATCTGTTGCTGTTGCCGCTGTCCGATCCGCTGGACCACGCACTGCCCGCCGCCGGCCTGTTACGGTTCGCCGAACGCGGCGCGCAGTTGGAACTCGACACGCTGAATTTCGAGCTGCGCCAGACCTATCGCGCCCAGGCCGAAGCGCGCATCGCCCGCTGGGAATTGCTCGCGCAAAAGCTGCGGGTGCTGTTGATGCCGTTGAGCACGCAGAGCGAAATGGTCGAGCAGATGCGCGAGTTCCTTAATCCGCAGCGCCCGGGGAGCAGTCGATGAACGGCCTCGAGCAATTGCAGCCGCTGATCTCGCCGCCGCCGATCGACTTCTGGCCGCCAGCGCCGGGTTGGTGGTTGCTGTTGTTATTGCTGCCGCTGCTCGGCTTCGGCGTGTGGCGCTTGCGCCGTTTTATGCCGATCAGAAAGCGTCCGCTGGTGCGCGCCGAACAGCCGCTGGATCCGCTGCGCATCGCCGCGCTGGCGGAACTGGCGCAAATGCCCAAACCCTACGACGGCGCACCGGCCGGGGCCTGGCTGCAACAGCTCAACGGCCTGCTCAAACGCCTGTGCCGCAACCACTATCCCTACAGCCAGAGCCATACGCTCAATGGTCGCAAGTGGCTGGCGTTTCTCGACAACCGGTGCCCGGCCGCCGGCCTGACGCGCTGGATGGTGCTGGTCGAAGGCGCCTACAAACCCGAATGCAAACTCGACGACAAAGCCATCGCCGGCCTGACCCAGGCCGTTGAAATCTGGATTCGCAAACATGTTTGAGTTCGCCTGGCCGTGGATCTTTGCGCTGCTGCCGCTGCCGTGGCTGATGCGCCTGCTGCTGCCGGTGGCCGACAGCGGCGAGCCGGCGTTGCGCGTGAGTTTTCTCGCCGACCTCGAAGGCCTCGCGCGGCGCCGGGCGCGGGCCAACCTGCCGGCGTGGCGGCAGCAAGCACCGTTTTTGCTGCTGTGGCTGTTGCTGCTGAGCGCCGCCGCCCGCCCGCAATGGCTCGGCGAACCGTTGCCGATTGCTGCCAGCGGCCGCGATCTGCTGGTGGCGGTGGACGTGTCCGGCTCGATGGATTTCCCCGACATGCAGTGGCAGGACGAAGATGTCAGCCGCTTGTCGCTGGTTCAGCACCTGCTGGGTGACTTTCTCGAAAGCCGTGATGGCGACCGGGTCGGTCTGATCCTGTTCGGCAGTCAGGCCTATCTGCAGGCGCCGCTGACCTTCGACCGCCACACCGTACGCGTCTGGCTCGACGAAGCGCGCATCGGCATCGCCGGCAAGAACACCGCGATTGGCGACGCCATAGGCCTGGCACTGAAACGCCTGCGCATGCGTCCGGCGCAAAGCCGGGTGTTGATTCTGGTCACCGACGGCGCCAACAACGGCGGTGAAATCGATCCGCTGACCGCCTCCAGACTGGCCGCCAGTGAAGGGGTGAAAATCTACCCGATCGGCATTGGTGCGGATCCTGAAGCCAGCGGCAGCACCGGCCTGCTCGGGGTCAATCCGAGCCTCGACCTCGACGAACCGGCACTCAAGGCAATCGCCGCAGCCACCGGTGGCCAATACTTCCGCGCCCACGACGGCAAGGAGCTGCAGGCGATCAAGGACACCCTCGATCAACTCGAACCGGTGACCCAGCAGCCGACCCAGGCGCGGCCGGCGCAAGCCTTGTATCAGTGGCCGCTGGCACTGGCCCTGCTGCTGAGCCTGTTGCTGGTCGCGCGGGATTTGTGGCCGGACAATCCGCTGCAACGCCTGTTCACCAAGGAGCTGTATCTGCAAAGTCCGTTGCCTGACTGGCGCGCGCGTCTGCAACGCCTGCGTCTGCGGAGGCGCCGATGATCGCGCTGTGGCCGCACTGGTTCCGCCCGTGGTGGCTGTTGCTGCTGCCGCTGCTCGGCTGGCTGCTCTGGCAACTCTGGCACCGGCAGAAACGCGCCGGGCGCTGGCAGATGATTCTGCCGCCGGCGTTCCACGCGACGCTGCTCAGCGGTGGCAATGGCCGCGACAGCAAGCTGCCGTGGGTCGCCCTCGGTGTTGCGTGGTTGCTGACTCTGGTCGCGCTACTCGGACCGAGCTGGGAGCGGGTCGAACAGACCAGCCAGAAACCGGCCGATCCGCTGGTGGTGGTGCTGGAACTGACCCCGGAAATGCTCGCCACCGACTCACCGCCCACTCGCCTGGAGCAAGCCCGGCGCAAGCTGTTCGACCTGTTGCAGGCGCGCAGCGATGCGCAGACGGCGATCGTCGTCTACGCCGGCAGCGCGCACACGCTGGTGCCGCTGTCGGATGACCTGGCGACCAGTCGCAATCTGCTCGACGCGCTCAAGCCGTCGCTGATGCCGGAAAGCGGCCATCGCGCCGACCTCGGTGTGCGCAAGGCACTGGCGCTGCTCAAGCAAGGCGCGCTCGGCCAGGGGCGGATTCTGCTGATCGGCTCCTCGTTGAGCGAAGACGAACGCCAAGGCATTCGCCGCGCCCTCGGCGAGCAATCGGCGCAACTGCTGATGCTCGGCGTCGGCACCGCCGAAGGTGCGCCGATTGCCCAGGAGGACGGCAGCTTCCTCAAGGACGAACAAGGTGCGATCCGCGTGCCGCAACTCGACAGCCCGAGCCTCGGCGCCTTCCTCGCCAGTGTCGGCGGCGAATACCACCCTGCCCGCCTCGATGAGGCGGATCTTGGTGCGCTCGGCCTGCTCAACGGCCCACGCAGTCTGCGCAACGATGGCCAGACCGTACGCCTCGACACCTGGGCCGATCAGGGTTACTGGCTGTTGTTGCCGCTGTTGCTGCTTGCCGCTTGCGCCGGGCGCCGTGGCTGGTTGCTCTGTCTGCCACTGCTGCTATGCCTGCCGCAGCCGAGCTACGCGTTTGACTTTGAAGACCTGTGGCTGCGCCCCGACCAGCGAGGCGTGCACCTGCTCAAGCAGAAACGCCCGGCCGAGGCTGCCGAGCACTTCGAAGATCACCAGTGGCAAGGGGTGGCGTTGTACGAGGCCGGCGATTACAGTGGCGCCGCTGAGCGTTTCGCCGAAGGCAGCGATGCCCGCGCCCACTACAATCGTGGCAACGCCCTGGCAAAAAGTGGTGCGCTGGAAGCCGCGATCGATGCTTATGAGCAGGCGCTGGAACTGCAACCGGATCTGCGCCCGGCGCTGACCAACAAGGCGCTGGTGGAAAATCTGCTGAAGCAGAAAAACACCCCGCCGGCCGCCGAGCCGCAAAAGCAGCCTGACGAGCAGAGCCTGCCCGGCGATGAACCGCCGCCGGCCGCCGCGCCGCCACCGGCGGTCAGCAGTGAAAGCCAGAGCGAGGCGCATCCGGCCGAGTCAGCCAGCGAACCGCCGCCGAGCACCCCGCCGCAGCCAGGCCCCAACGAAGTCCCGGGGCTTGATGAAGCGGAAGACACCGACACCGTGCCAACGCTGCGTCCGAGTGAGGACAACCTCGAAGCCGAGCAACGGCAGGCACTGGAACAATGGCTGGGCAAGATTCCCGACAATCCCGGAGAATTGCTGCGCCGTAAATTCTGGTACGAACAGCAACAACATCAGGATCAGGAAAACACTCGATGACCCGTTTCACCGCTCTGTTCCTGCCCCTGCTGATCTGCACGGCCACCGCCCAGGCGGCCGAGCTGACCGCCAGCGTGGATCGCAGTCGCCTGAACTCCGGCGAGACGGTCGAACTCACCCTCGAATCCGACGATGTCACCCAGTTCGGGAAACCCGACCTGACCCCGCTGGAACCGCTGTTCGAAGTGCGCGGCACGCGTCAGGTCAACCAGCTGAACACGCTCAATGGCGACAACCGCGCCACCACGCGCTGGATCATCACCCTGCTGCCCAAGGAAAACGGCAGCGTGGTCATTCCGCCGCTGCAACTGGGCGACGTACAGAGCCAGCCGATCACCGTGCAAGTGGTCGAGAGCGATACCCGCGAAGAAAAAAACAACCCGGCGCCGGTGTTCATCGAGGCCAGCCTCGACCAATCCAGCGTGTACGTGCAGGCGCAGGCGATCCTGACCCTGCGCATCTACCATTCAGTGTCGCTGTACGACGACAGCAGCCTGACCCCGCTGCTGATCGCCGATGCGCGGATCGAGCAACTGGGCGACACACGCACCTACGAGAAAGACATTAACGGCGTGCGCCATGGCGTGATCGAAATGCGCTATGCGATCTACCCGCAACACAGCGGCCTGCTGCTGATCGCGCCGCAGACCTTCAGCGCGACGCTGGTCGACACTCAACCGGCGCAAGATGCGAGCGCGCAAGGACCGAAACCGGGCAAGCTGCTGCGGGTCAACTCCGCCGAGATTCCGCTGACGGTCAAACCGAAACCCCTGACCTACCCCGCCGATGCGCCGTGGCTACCGGCCCGCAGCCTGAGCCTCACGGAAAGCTGGAGCCCGGAGCCGGAGCACGTCCAGGTCGGTGACTCGCTGACGCGCAGCCTGACCCTGAAAGTCGAAGGCTTGGCCAGCTCGCAACTGCCGCCGCTGCCCGCCACCGAGGCCAACGGCCTGCGCCGCTACCCGGATCAACCGGTGCTGAGCAACCAGAGCGGCGAGCGCGGTCTGATCGGCAGCCGTGAAGAACGCGAAGCACTGGTGCCAAGCCGCAGCGGCAACATCGAATTGCCCACCGTCGACGTGATCTGGTGGAACACCTTCGAAGATCACCTGGAACACACCAGCCTGCCGGCGCGCACGCTGCAAGTGGCGAACAACCCGAGCCTGCAAGTCGACACCCCGGCCGGCAGCCTGCAACCGGGCGTCGTCGATAACGACGTGCTGTGGTGGTGGAAACTCAGCACGCTGATCCTCGCCTGCACCACCCTGCTCGGCTTCGGCCTGTGGTGGCGCGCTCGTTGGCAACCGGCAATCCTGCGCGCCGCACAAACCGGCCCGAGCCCCCGCACCTTGATGGACGACATCAAACGCGCCTGCCAGGCCAACGACCCGCAAGCCACGCGCCAGGCACTGGATGCGTGGGCGCGGCAGCAGCCGGAAACCCTGGCGGACATGGCGGCGCGGTTTGTGCCGCTGTCTGATGCGCTGGATGGGTTGAACGGCGCGCTGTACAGCGAGACCGGGCAGCATTGGCAGGGTGAGGATTTGTGGCGGGCGATACGGGTGATTCCGGCGGCGGAGCGGGTTCAGGATCCGCTGGGTGACAGCG
The DNA here is from genome assembly GCF_054456575.1 of Pseudomonas sp. Eth.TT006. Lineage (NCBI taxonomy): Bacteria > Pseudomonadati > Pseudomonadota > Gammaproteobacteria > Pseudomonadales > Pseudomonadaceae > Pseudomonas > Pseudomonas sp. Eth.TT006. The sequence goes on from NZ_JBTJEN010000003.1 coordinate 242,179, forward strand.
GCTTGCCGCCGCTTTATCCGAAGTAAAAAATCAAAAGATCGCAGCCTTCGGCAGCTCCTACACTTGACCTCTGTAGGAGCTGCCGAAGGTTGCGATCTTTTGATCTTGATCCGCCTGTCTACCGGGCACGCTCTCGGCAAACCGTCGCCCCCCTCCTAACTCACGCAGCTAGCTCACAGGCCCTGCCTATACCTGCCAGAAGGTTAAACACACCCCATATTCATCGAGAAGATCATCCGCGATTTCAAAGTGAAACACCTTTTCCGGAAAGGCGTCTGATAACTCGCGCTTCCAATATCTGACAATCTGCTCGGCAAAGAGATGACAAAGGCGATAGTCCTCTTCCGACAGGCCGACCTTAAACACTGGACGTTCAGGCGTATCTTCCCACTTTGAAAAGAACTGATTTATTGAAAAAACATTTCTGTATCGCTCCACATCTCTACGCAACGTACTTTGTTCCAACCTGCCAAGCTCAGCCTCGACCAGCCCCTTCAATTGAATCTCTTGCGAGTCGTATTGCTGAGCGTCAGGCAGCCAGAAAACATGACCATCGACCTCAATAAAATCAGGCGATAAAATTCCTAGAACAGAAATTGCCTGTTCCAGTGAAACTAGGTTTCCTGCATGTGAAAAATATTCTTTGGAACCGATATCCGACACAAACAGGTTTAAATAATCTTTAGAAATATTGCCCTTACAAACTTTCATCAACTCAACCCTTGATGATTAAGGACCGACTGAAATAAATTTCTTCTCTGTTCTCTGGAAGAAAACCGACCACTTAAGGCCACTCCTTACCCGCCACTCAGAGCCGGAGCGAACACAGGGGCCTCCAAATTCACTCAAAGAAGAAAATGCGTGCGCACAGTTTCCATTTCCGCCTGGATAATTTTCAATTCCTCATCATCGACATCTGCTTCAATCAGGCTCTCAATGCTGCATCTGCTATACGTTGCCGCCAGAATATCCAACATATCACGCGCATATAAACTGTCTTTTGAGAGTTGCATACCACGACGAAGCCCCTCCATATAAATGGCGGTCTGAAGGATTGCATTCGGGCCGGGTGCATCCTTGCGCAACAAGATCTCCAACTCATCCTGTGCGTAGGCGAAAGCTTGCTCGGGACGGAAACCAAGCTCATCCATCGCGTGAAAATAAAGCCCTTTAACCATTGCCCTGGCCTGATTGAACAAGCTTTCAACCTGCATTTACGTTCTCCGGGGACGTGCATTATCCAATTAATGGTTGAATTTCGTTTTCACTTGTTCACCATCACGATAAGACAGGACAAAGGACTTCCATGGTTCACCGCGCTGGACTGCATTAGCCTGTAAGTCGCGTACCAGATGTAGAATTAGCGCGCCGTTAATGTCGTACTCGACGTTCCAGTCCTCCACACCGTCCTTCTCAACGCACAACTCCATTTCAATGTACCCTTCACCAAGCTACACACCATATCGGAACGCATCATAGCCTTGGACAATGCTTGCTTCGACCAACTGGAAAATTTTCTGGATGATTCTTATATCTTCAGTGATCATTTTTTTCCCTTGGGGATGGGGCACTGTTGAGTAGGTACGGAAGCGACAGTTTCTTCGGTGACTTCTTCGACGGCGTCAGACCATCTGTAGACCTTGAACTGACCCAGAAAAACTGACACCAAGCGGAGCAACAAGCACTGGTCCAGCTCACTCCCACCTTCGTCCAATTCAATGATCATGAGGGTCTTTCCTGACATGTCTACTGGCCAGAAAGCGCCATCCTCACGTAGAAAATCTTCGAGCGTAGCCCCTTTAAATTTTTCAATTCTTATCCAGCACTCGCTGTCCTGCTTATCGCCCCATTCCCTGTTGAGTTCCCATTTATTGACTTTTAAATCCAGGAAACTGCAGTCGTTAAACGCCTCTTGATCCTGGATATAGGAGACGGGAACGTCGCCCCATGCCCGACTGACCAGAATATCTCTGTCAGGCAAGTCAGATCCTGATTCCACAACAACAGCGAATCTATTAGCCAACACAAGCTTCCTTTTACTTGCGAATGATGCAGGCCTTTCTCAGCGTTTTTGATCAGTTAAAATCTTGCTGACTGAGGCGAAAATTGTCAAAAGCGGACAGATTTATTTAATCAAATAAATCTGTCCGCCTTTTTATTTATACCTTGTAACCCGCTTCTCTCATCTTCCTGAGAACTGTTTCATCAAGTTGCTGATCAGAGGTACCTCTAGCCGACTTGGCACTTTTCCAATGCCAAATCACAGAAACAACTTTGTCATCCAAACGATCATACTCCTCCAAAAAAGCATCTGCCAAAGCATACTTATCCAGATCATGAACAGTTTTCAGCATCATGTTAAACACTGTACTGGGCAACTCTCCATCCAATATTTTCGCGAACAGACGCCTATTTTCCGAAAGTGACATAAGTGGTGTACCCGTCATCTTCAATTTTCTCGACCTTCGTGAAGCCGTACTTTTGGGATAGCTTACCGGTCCAAGTGTTCAGAGCAGCATTTTCTTGCGACATTCCATTGGCGATATTCTGACGACATTGAGCAATATTCACACTATCGGTTCCCGTCTCCCACGACCCACGGATTTTATTGACCTGAACCCCCTCATTGCCGAGTCGCTGCATCGCGCTGGCGAACATATCCGTACCCGAAGCCTCGAAATAAGGATGGTCCTTTGCCGCTCGAATTTCAAACGCCAGAACGCCTTCGTCATTTACTCTGACAACCAATCCCGCTACTCCATCAGGATTGCCGTACTTCCACGTAGAAACCCCATTGCTGGTAGGCAACCTCTCAAACGCATCGGTAACATCAAATTTCGGGATGGGTGGCTCAATCTTTTCCACACCAATGACGCTTTTCGCAAACCCTGAGCTTACCCGGCCAATTACGGCAGCCAGCCCTAAAAAGGAGAGCTCGCCCGCCATGAACTGGCCCCACGCCTTGACAAACTCGGTGGCAGGCTGCACACCCTCAAAACCTTGCCCTTCACCGAGCGCTCGTTGTACTCGGGCAACGTCCTCTGCTGATGCCCCTATACTTTGCATGTACTCCGTCAAGGTCGTTGATGCGTTGGCATACTCCGTCAGCCCCGGTGGCATGTGAAAATCATGATTGTAAGTCGTAGCATTCCCGGCGATGCCTGCGCCCAGCTGCAGGTCTCCACCTACCGCTGCCGCCCCGATCATCCCGGTAAGTTGGGAAAGCATTTGATGCAAATCTTTGTTAGTGCCTACGAAGTCAGCCAGAACATTCATCGCCGCTTCGTTCAGGCCGGCAGCCGCCGCACCGGTGGCAAAATCTCCGCCCATGGCCTGTGACAGCAAGCCTCCCATCAGCGCATGCGCGACGGTTTTCTCAAGACTGCCATCAGGAAATTTGATGGTGTCACCCACCCAATTGAACCCGGTTGCCATGGCGACGCTACCCGCCTGCCCCACCAGTGCCGCGCCAAAGCTGTCACCAAGGCTGCCGCCGCCAATGGCGGTCGAAATGCCACTGGTGATGATCGCCCGACCGGTCGTCCGGATAGCGACGTCGGTAAAGTTGCTGCTCGTCAGGATGTTTGCAGTTTTGCTGGTTCCACCCGCAAACCAGTTGGCGTCTGCATAGTTGAGCACGCCCGCCGTAAACCCGGCGATGGCCGCGCTCTTGAGGCTGTCGGCGCTGAAGGTGTCCTTTAAAGCAGCGCCCAGGTTGCCCTTGTTGCTGATGGTGCTGGTCACAGCGGTGGTGGCCAAAGAGGTGGCAATTGCGCCGCCGAAGCCACCACTGGTCAATGCCAATCCTCCGGGCCCCATGACAAACGACATCATGATCGCGATGGCTATTTGTGCTGCAGGGCCCACACCAGAGTTTTCATACTTGAACGACTCGTGGATTTCCTTGACGCGTCGCCAATCGACGTCTCCACGAGACTCGGCATCTTTCAGCCAGGCCAACTGCGGATCTGCCTTGACCATAGCGTCGATGGTCTGGCTGACGGACTGCTGGTTGACATCCTTGATGTCGATCTTCAGGCCATCGACCGCTTTGATCACGATGTTGCCTTTGGCAATCATCTGGGTCTGGCGCAGGGTTTCATCGGTATTACCGCGACCTTTGGACGACACCCACGCGGCATTGTTGTTGGTCTTGGTGTGGCTTTCGTCATGGAGGTCTTTGACCCCTTCAAACGTAATCGCTCCACCGCTGTCCAGCCGGTGATGTTGATGTCGTTGGCCGCTTTGACGGTCAAGTCATTGGCCGACTCGATCCGCGCGGCGTTGTCGGCATAGTCATGATGCTGGGTGCCGAAGCGGGTGCTGTTGTCGGAGCAGGTGATGGTCCGTTCGTTGATCACATCCCCGGTGCGAGTCGTCAGGTTCACATCGCGCCCGGTGATGATGCCACCGGACTTGTTGACGATATTGTTGGTCGCCAATAGATCCAGCCGGTTACCAGCCTCGATCACTCCACTGTTGATCAGATCCTTGCCCGCCATCGCCGACAGATTATCAGGGATCTATCAGGGACAGATGTATTTTCAACCTGCGAATTCAGCGTAGATAAAAATAAATCACTTCCCTTTTCCTTACTTTTGCGCCTCTCAGTATGACTTCTTAATGCTCAGGGTCGGTCATTCACCTCTTTGAGATGGTCTCAATAAATGAGACCCGCACTTTCCTCAAATCCCACATAAGTTTCTAAATTCATCCAGCGACATAACTAAACCTGGATCAGTTTCTGGCAACAGCACATCTTGGACTACTACAACCTGCCTCTCAAAATCAATAAAAACATCAAATAAATTAAAATTAAACTCGCGAATACACATAACACTACCGGGATCTTGCGCACTTAAAACCTCTCTGCGTAATAGCTCACGAGTACTTTCATTAAGCTCCTCACTTAAAAAACGCTGAAACAACTCACTCATCATCAAAGCCTCACAGTGGAAACGCGGTATGAATCACACCATCGCGCACATTAACCTTCAAAATACTAGTCGAATTACCTAGATTATCAGTACCAATTATTTTTCCGACATTGTATTCAATAGCGTAGCCCGTTGGCCCATTTTGAGAGACTTTACCGTATCTCAGCGCACTGTCGACATAAGCAGAAATATCCTTCATCGACGTTCCTTTGGAGAATTTGCTAACTTCTGAGAATCCTGTATCAGGCCCATGGCGGTACATTACGTGTTCAATCCCCGTCATAAGGCCACCTTTTTTATAGCTGAGGGCTCCCCAGGCCGCATCAATTTGACGAGGGCCTGGCAGGGCTTTAATCGTTTCTACCGCTTTTTCTGGCAGGCTACCCGCGACAGCCTCTTCCACATTCTTAACGATAACTGCGCCACCCGCTTCAAGACCCACCAGTCCTTGCAAAGTGTTACCAAAGTGTCTGACCGCCTGGCCCAGGTTGAGTATCGAAAAAGCCAGTGTAAACTTCTGTTCGGTGTCGAGTCTCGATGCCTCCGACTCTGTCGGGCTGTAAAGGGTGTCTCTATACCCGGGAATTCTTGAAAATATGAAATCATCCAAGAATGCAATCGCCTCAGGCTTCACGCTATCAATCCCAGCACCGTGCAAGCCCTCGACGCGCATCGCGTCAACAACGTCCTCGATTGTCAGTCCTGAAACATCAACACCAACGTCACAGCTACCTGGATTTGAATTGCAGAAACCCAATGCCTGTTTCGCGAGATCCCGCGCTGCTCCCTCGTGCAAATCGTGGTTGTACCGCGTTGCATTTCCCGCGATATCGGCACCCAGTTGGAAGTCCCCCCCAACAGCTGCCGCCCCAACTAGACCAGTAAGCTGCGAAAGCATTTGATGCAGTTCTTTGTTATCGCCTACGAAATCAACAAGAACATTCATAGCCGCTTCGTTCAACCCGGCAGCCGCCGCACCGGTAGCAAAATCCCCGCCCATTGCCTCGGAAAGCAAGCCACCCATCAGCGCATGCGCTACAACTTTCTCAACACTGCCTTCCGGGAACTTGATTGTGTTGTCACCAACCCAATTGAACCCGGTGGCCATGGCGACACTACCCGCCTCACCCAGCAACGCCGCACCAAAATTGTCACCAAAACTACCTCCACCAATGGTGGTGGAAATGCCACTGGAAATGATCGCCCGGCCTGTCGTGCGGATTGCGACGTCGGTAAAGTTGCTGCTGGTCAGGATATTTGCTGTTTTACTGGTTCCACCCGCAAACCAATTCGCGTCCGCGTAGTTCAGCACGCCGGCCGTAAAGCCGGCGATGGCCGCACTCTTGAGGCTGTCAGCGCTGAACGTCTCCTTGAAAGCAGCGCCCAGGTTGCCCTTGTTGTTGATCGTGCTGGTCACGGCGGTGGTCGCCAGAGAGGTGGCAATTACACCGCCAGCACCGCCGCTGACCAAGGCCAATCCTCCGGGGCCCATCACGAACGACATCATGATCGCAATTGCGATTTGTGCTGCCGGACCAACTCCCGAGTTCTCGTACTTGAACGACTCGTGGATTTCCTTGACGCGTCGCCAATCGACGTCTCCACGAGACTCGGCATCTTTCAGCCAGGCCAACTGCGGATCTGCCTTGACCATAGCGTCGATGGTCTGGCTGACGGACTCCTGGTTAACGTCCTTGATATCGATCTTCAGCCCATCAACGGCTTTGATCACCACGTTGCCCTTGGCAATCATCTGGGTCTGACGCAGGGTCTCGTCGGTATTGCCTCGACCTTTGGAAGATACCCATGCTGCGCTGTTGTTGGTCTTGGTATGGCTTTCGTCATGAAAGTCCTTGACCCCTTCAAACGTGATCGCGCCACCACTGTCCAGCGTGATGTTGTTTCCGCTTTCCAGTTTGGCAACCTGATAAAGCTGATCGCCCTTGCTGGACAGCGTCAAATCACCGCCCGCCTTGATTTCGGAGCCGATATGCTTGATATCGGTCACCTCATCGCGCTTCAACTTGAGCTTGCCGAAACTGCCCTTTTTCTTCTTGTCATAGAGCGAGTAATCGGAATCCTGCGCAGCAAGAATATCGAGGTTGTCACCCGCAACCAGATAGGCCTCGTCGCCGGCGGTGATACGGCTGGAAATCACACTGAGGTCTTTACCCGCATCCAGTCTGACGTCGCCGCCAGCCGAAATACCGGACATGACCTGGCTGACATGGTCCTCCTGAACGGTGAGTTTCTTGCTCTTGGACAGTGAGTGGGTTTCATCCGCCGCAGACGTGATGACCACGTCTCCGGTCGCCTTGATCGCAACATCACGCTTGGCATCGATCTGACTGGCGATGACGTTGATATCGCGCTTGGCGTCAGCCTTGAAGTCACGACCAGCGTCGATTTCCGCACCCAGCTGGGTGATGTCACTGCTGTTGTGCCTGGCGTCTTGGTAAACGCTGTTGGTGACCTGAGCGGATGAGACGTTGATGTCACGCCCGGCATTCACGACCATGTCCTGGCCGCTTTTCATCACGCCACCGGCGATGTTGATGTCTTTGGCCGCTTTGACGGTCAGGTCATTGGCCGCTTCGATCCTTGCCGCGTTGTCGGCGTAGTCATGATGCTGGGTGCCAAACCGGGTGCTGTTGTCGGAGGACGTGATCGTGCGTTCATTGATCACGTCCCCGGTGCGAGTGGTCAGGTTCACATCGCGCCCGGTGATGATGCCGCCGGACTTGTTGACGATGTCGTTGGTCGCCAGCAGATCCACACGGTTACCCGCCTCGATCAGGCCGCTGTTGACGATGTCCTTGCCCGCCGTCGCCGACAGATTATTCGTCGCCTTCAACGTCCCGACGTTATCCAGATTCCCGCCGGCAATCAGCGTCACATCCTTACCGGAAATCAACGCACCAGTCGGGCCGAGACGGCCGTTGGCCTGGGCCAGGTACAGCACCGGCACCAGCACTTTTTCGCCGTTCACTTCGTGCTCTTCGAGCCAGACGATATCGTGTGTCAGCGCCGCCACTTGTTCGGCCGTGAGTCCCACGCCCATCGACAGGTTGAGGGCGTCCTTGCTGGCGATGGCGTTGTCCATCAGGTAGCGGAACATGTCCTCGTTATTGCTGCGGCCATCGATAAAGGCCTGGCCGGTGCGTGCGGTCACGGCCTGCTGTACCAGACGCTGCTCAAATAGGCCGTCACCCAGGCGTTTGGCGCTCTGGTCCGGGTCATAACCGAGTTTGCCGAGCAGGTAGTCCGAACTCATGAAGGACTTGAGATCGGTCAGCGCCGGGTTGGTTTCGATCAGGTATTTGTGCGCGTTGGACGGCGCCTTCGTGTCCGGCAGACCGGCAACGCGTGTTACCGGACGGGTGTCGATCGACTCTCTGGCATCATTGCCGCGGTCCTTCATGCCGGGACCGGCCGACTTCACCGGCACGTTGACATCGACCGTACTGGCCACCGCCGTGACCACGCTCGGGGACCGATGGAATGTGTCAACCGCGCGCGTGCTATCGGAGACTGCGGGCGGTGCATCAATGAAAAGATTACGCGGGCCGCCACTGCTACCAGCCACGACATGCTCCTCGGTAGCGACAACCTGCCCCCCCATCGTCCAGGTCGGTGCCGGGCCGGTTGTGCCAACGGGTGCGATGTCAGCCGCGCCTTGACCGCTCAGACGGAACAAACCGTTTTCCCCGGTTGGCAGGGAGAAGCCTGGCAGCGATAGTGGATTGACTTGCTGTTGGGCGAGGTCTGGTGGCAGTTGGCTGTTAATTCGGATGACGGCTGTGCCGGAATTGCCGACGTTGGTGTTACCGACCTTGTTGGTACCTCCCGTCGAACCGTAGTCCTGATGGATAACGCTGTTTTCCAGATTCTGGGCGGCAATGATCGAGACGTAGCCACCCGCCTGGATGACGGCATTGCGACCCGTGTTGGTGCTGGCGGCACCGGTGCTGTCAACGGCAGCCTCAGTGACGGACTCCGGTTGGTACTGGGTCAACTGGCCAGGAAGTTCGACCAGGTTGTTCGGGTCATACAGGGAGGGGGTTGTGGTTTCAAAGCCGTAGTTCACGTCTGGTATCGCGTTGCCCCATCCACGCAGCTTACTGACGACCGCGCCGGTTTCGCTGTCCTTGAGTGTTACAACGTCAAACCACTCGCCGTCGCGCCCCCCTTCTCTGATACTCGTGGACTTGGGAATGGCCTTACGTATGCTGCCTCCCGCTCCGATGTAATAAACAAATGGAAAGTCAGGGTTATTGCGCTGGTTGTAAGGCAACACGACACTGTTAAAGAACCGTTTGGTACCACCGTCGGTCATGCTGAGTACGTAAGTACTTGTGCGTTCGATGGTGCCGCTTTTCGCCCCGATGTTTTTGAGACTGTCTGCGGTGATATTGATATTGCCGCCAGCAGCGACGGTGCTTTTGCTATTGAGAAACGTACCTCCCTGGAAAACAAAATCCTTGCCGACATTGAGCACTGCCGAGGGGCTGCTATCAGCGTCCGTACTTTGATAAAACTCTTTGGCCATCAGCGTGAAGACGTAATTGTCACCCTGGCAGTCATTGCAAATATTGGCGATATAGCCCGATACCAATTTGCGATCGCCCGACATCACCGGACCTTCAGTACGGTTCTCGAACACATCGGCATTGATCGTGAACCCGCCACCGCTCTCCATTGAACCGGAGATGTTGTAAACCCCCGCAGCCCGCGCGGCACCGCCGTAACCATTGATCGTCACGTTGCCCAATCCGTAGAAATCACCGTGCTGGTTGGTCAGGTTGCCGACATTCAGCGTCATGTCCTTGCCGCTGAAGATCAGCCCGCGGTCATTGAGCAATGAAGGGGTGTTGATGTTCAGGTTCTGCGCCGCACCCAACGTGCCGTAGTTGGCGACACTGCCGGCGTTCACGGTCAGATCTTCACTGGAGGTGATGCGGCCCGAGTTGACGAGCGATCCACCGGTACTGATCGTCGACGATCCGCCAGCGGCGATGCTGCCGGCACTACCGATGTTGACTTGCGCTGCACTCAGGTTGAGACCACGCTGACTCGACATGCGCCCGTTGCCGCCATAGGCGCCGGTCAGTTGCATATCGATCAGGCCATCACTGGCGAGCAGACCGTCGTTGGTCCAGTTGCCCCCACGTATCTGCAGAAGATCGGAGGCCAGCAGCTTGCCGCTGGCGCTCTGGCTGAACTGGCGGACGTTAACGTTCAAACGCCCGGCCTGAATCACGCTGGAGTTGTTCCAGGTGTCGGCCGTCAAATCCAGCAGGCCGCCGGTGGTAATGCTGCCGCCGGCACCGATCACGTTGGCCGTGGAGAGATCGAACTTGCCGCGACCGACGTGGTTGAGCTGCCCGCCACCGTTGAGGAAGTTGCCGACGGCCAGGGTCATGTCGGTGTTCGCGGTTTCCAGCACGCCATTGCGGTTGTCGAGCAGGCCACCGATCTGGAACTCGGTCTTGCCAGAGGTTCCCAGCGAACGCAGTCGACCACTCTGGTTATTGACGCTGGCCGCTTTAACGGTCAGTCGGGTGTTGCTTTCAATGACACCCGCGCCGTTAATCAGCGCACCACTCAAGCCAAAATCGATGCGTTCGGCGGCGATTTGCCCGGCACCGTTGTCCAGACTCGTGCCGCTTACGCCAACCAGCCCTTTGGCGTAGATCACGCCGTTGCGGTTATCGAATGCAGCGGTGGTGATATTCGCATCGGTGGCTTGCGCCGAGATGCGCCCGCCATTGTTGTCCAGACCGGCCAGTGCCGACAGTTTCAGGCCCTGAGCCTGAATGACGCCGCCCTGGCGATTGTTGTTCAGGTCGAAGCCATTGCGCAGGACACCGACTGTACGCGCCTCAAGCGCACCCTTGATGCTGGACAGAATCCCGCCGCGGTTGTCGATGCTGGCCGCACCGACCGTCACGTCGCCTTCCTGAGCGATGATTTTTCCGCTCTGGTTATCGAGATCGCCGGTGATGTCGAGCGTCAGGCCGGTCTGGCTCTGGATCGAACCTTTGCCGTTGGCCAGGCTTGCCGCCTTGAGTTGCAGGCTACCGGTCTGACTGTAGATCAAACCGTCGGCATCGTTGCGCACGGCGCCGCTGGCGGTGATCAGCAAGTCATCCTTGGCCGCAATGGTGCCTTTGCTGCCGTTGTCCAGCGAACCGGTCAGCAGTTGCAGCGAGCCTTGGCTGGCGAGCTGGCCGTTGCGGTTGCTCAGATCGCTGACGCCTTTGATCACGACCGGACCGGTGCCCGCCAGTTTGCCGGCGTTGTTGTTCAACAGTCCCGACAGGTTCAGGTTGATCGCGCCGTTGGCCGCGAGTTTGCCCCCGCTGTTATCCAGGCTCGAAGCGTTGGCAGTGAGCGCCTGGAGCGCGTTGATAGAACCACCGACGTTGGTCAGTTCAGTGCTGGTGATGTCCAGTGCGGCGCCACTATCGATCAGGCCGCCCTGATTGTTGTTGAGTGAGCCTTTGAGCGTGAGGGTCTGCCCTGCCGCACTGCTGAGGATGCCCTTGTCGCTGTTGTCGAGGCTGCCGGCATTGACGGTCAGACTGCCTTGCGAAACCAGAGCGCCGTTACCGCTGTTGAGCAGAGCGCCCTTGAGATCGACCGACACATCGCCGTTGCGGCTTGAGAGCGTGCCGTTGGCGCGGTTGTCCAGACTGTCGCCACTGACGCTCAACTGCTGCCAGCCCGAGAGCAAGCCGTTCTGGTTGGTCAGGGTCGTACCGCTGAGCTTCAGTTTCTCGCCGCTGATGATCTTGCCGGCATTGTTGTTCAACGCCCGGGCAATGACGTCGAAACCCAGGCTGCTGGAAATCTCGCCGTCCTGGTTGTTCAGGTCGCGCAAGCGCTTGAGGGTCAACGGCCCCTTGGCCGTCAACAAACCATTGGTGTTGTCGACGTCGCCATTGGCAAGATCCACGATAACGGCTTTGTCGCCCAGCAAGCGCCCGCCGTTCTGGGTCAGAGAGGTCAAGGTCAGGTCGATGTCGCCGCCGGCAGAGACTTCACCGCCATTGCTGGAGTCCAGCGCTGTCGCCGTCAGCGACAGACTGCCCTGGCTGTTGATCAAGCCTTTGTCGCGGTTGTTCAGGGCCATGGCATTGAGCGTGACGCTGCCGATGCCCTGCAAAACACCGCCCTGGTTGTTCAGGTCGGCGCTGCGAATACGCAGCGCTTGCGCCGCACTCACCAGGCCGTCGCTGTCGTTGCGCAGCAGGCCATCGACAGTCAGGTCAAGATCACCGCGGCTGACCAGACTGCCGCCACTGCTGTTCAGACTGCCGGCACGGGCATCGATCGATGCTGCACCGATCATGCCTTTGACGTTGTCCAGTGCCTGGGCGATGCGCAGCGTCAGGCTCTGGGTGCTCAGCAATTTGCCATTGCCGTTGTCCAGATTTTGCGCCGCCACGGTAAAGGCTTCACCGCTGGAAATTTCTCCGCCCTGGTTGTTCACGCCATTGAGCTGCTTGAGCAGCAACGTACCGGGGGCATTGATCAAGCCATTCTGGTTATTAAGCTGGCCATTGTTCATGTCCAGGCTCAGGCGAGTGTTGCTGAAAAGCTTGCCGCCCTGTTGCTCAAGCCCTGTGACCGACGCCGTCAAAGCGCCCTGGCTACCAATCTGCCCGCCATCGCGGTTGGTGACCTTTCCCGCGACAAGGTTCAGGGTGTCGGCGCTGCTGAGCTTGCCGGTGCTGTTGTCGAAGTAGCCTGTGGAGACGCGGGCCGCGCCCTTGGCGCTGAGTGTGCCTGCCTGACGGTTGTCGAGGCGGGTGCTGTCGAGCACCAGCGCCCCATCGGTGACCACCGCACCGCCCTGATTATCAACGCTGCCGCGACTCTCGATTGTCAGGTCCGCAGCGCTGGAAAGGCTGCCCTTGATGTTGGTCAGTTGCGAGGTTTTGACCGTCAGGGCGCTCTCGCTGCTGACCTTGCCCTGGCTGTTGTCGAATGCACCGCTCAGCGTCAGACCCATGGCCTGCTGACTGAGCAGCTCGCCACCACTGTTGTCCAGTGAATCGCCGTGCAGGTCGAGCGAAGTGCTGGCACTGATCAGGCCCTTGTTGAGGTTGATCAGTTGCTCAACGGTCAGCGTCAACGACTGGCCGGTGAAGATCTTGCCGGCGTCACTGTTGTCGAGTTTTTTGCCAATCACCTGCAGGTCGCTGTTGGTGCTGATTTCGCCGCCGCGGTTATCCAGATCCCCAACGTTCAGAGTCATGGTTCTGGTCGAGCCGAGCAGTCCGCCCTGACGGTTGTCGAGCAGGTCGGCATCGAGTTTGAGGACGCCTGTGGCGATCAACTGGCCGTCCTGGTTATCGAGCTTTTTCGCCTGCACGGTGGCATCCGACTTGCCGGCGATGCTGCCGCCACGGTTGTCCAGCGTCTGCGCCGTCAGTTCGAGTTTGCCGTCGGCAATCACCGTACCAAGCTGGTTATCCAGGGTGTTGTCGGTCGTCAGCGTCAGCGGGCCACGGCTGCTGATCAAGCCTTCATTGTTGTCGAGGCTGGCGCTGTGACTGTCCAGCGATGTACCGGAAATAACGCCTTTGGCGTTGTTCAGCGCCTGCGCAATACGCACGGTCAGACCCTGCTGGCTCAGCAGTTTGCCGTTGCTGTTGTCCAGGTCATGGGCGGTCATTGCGAAGGCTTGCTGGCTGGAGATTTCGCCGCCCTGGTTGTTCACGCCATTGAGTTGCTTGAGCAGCAATTCGCCGGGCGCATTGATCAAACCGTTCTGGTTGTTCAACTGGCCGTTGTTCAAATCAAGACTCAGGCTGGTCTTGCTGAACAGTTCACCGCCCTGCTGATCGAGGCCGGTGACCGACATGGTCATGGCTTGCTGACTGGCGACGCGGCCTGCTGCGTTGTTGACCTGCCCCGCCGTGAAGTCCAGCGTTCCACCACTGATCAGGCGCCCGCCCTGACTGTTGTCGACATCGCCGCTGTCGATCCGGCTGTTGTCCTTGCCGGAGATAAGACCTTTCTGGCTATTGTCGAGACTGGCGCTCTTGAGTTTCAGAGTGCTGTCGGTGCTGATGGAGCCACTCTGGTTGAGCAGCGCGCCAAGACTGGTCAACGCCAGGGCGCCGGCGCTGGTCAAGTTGCCGGCATTGTTATCGACACGGCCGGCATTGATGGTCAACGTGCCTTCGCTGCTGATGAGCCCCTGGCCGTTGAGCAGTGCATCGTCCAGTGTGATGACCAGACCTTTCAAGCTATCGAACGAGCCACCGGTGTTGTCCAGCGTGCTGCCGGTCAGTTTCGTCGCGCCACTGGCGACGATCATGCCTTTGTTCTGGTTGATCAATCGGGTAACAGCAAGTTCCAGATCGCTGGCCGCGAGAATCTTGCCACCATCACTGTTGTCCAGACGCTGGCCCTTGATGTTGAGCAACAGGCTGCCAGATAGCTCGCCCGCTCGGTTATCGATATCATCGACCGCGAGAGTCAGCGCTTTTTTGGTGCCGATCAGCCCGCCGTTTCGGTTGTCGAGTGTGGTGCCGGTCAGGCTCAGATTGCCCTGTGCGACCAGTGCGCCGCCCTGCTGTTGCAGCAGGCCGATGGTCGCGGTCAAGTCGCCCTGGCTGGAGATCCGCCCTTTGGCGTTCTGCACCTCGTCGGCCTTGAGACCGACAGGGCCGACAGCGCTGACCAGACCATTGCTGTTGTCCAGTCGCGTGCCCGCGTAGGTAACGCCGGCCTTGCCGATGATCAGACCGTTGTCGCGGTTATCCAGTCGATCGACGTTCAGCGTCAGTTGCCCGTCGCCTTGCAGCGCGCCGCCACGGTTGTCTGCCGAATCACTGCGCAGTGCCAACGTACCCTTGGCGATGACTTTGCCGTCACGGTTGTCGAGATGACCGGCCTGCGCGTCAATGGCACCCTTGGCCGTGATTTCGCCCTTGTTGCGGTTGTCGAGCAGACCGCTGACCCGCACTACGAGACCGCCATCGCTGACCACGACCCCGGCGTCCCGGTTATCGAGGCTGCCGGCCTTGAGATCGAGAGCAACGCCGGAACCGAGCACGCCGTCGCGATTGTCCAGCGCCGCGCTGAGATCAATATTGAGCCCCAGATCACCCAGGATCTGGCCGCCGAGGTTGTTGACGGAGGTCCCGCTGAGTCGAGTGATAGCGGAACTCGAAACCTGGCCGTTGCTGTTGTTCAACTGACCGATCATGGCCGTCAGGCTGCCCTTTCCGTCGATCAAGCCTTGGCTGTTGTGCACTTGATTGGCGGTCACGTTCAGCGCGCCGTTGCTCAGCACACGCCCGTCATTCTGGTTGTCCAGTGTCCCTGCAACGATGCTTGCGACTTGTGCAGCGCTCAGCGTACCGCCCTGGTTACTCAGCACCTGTGCGGCATTCACCGCCAGATTGCGGCTGGCCACCAGGCTCTTGCCACGGTTGTCGATGACTTGCGCACTCAGGCTCAGATCACCATTGGCATTGCGGCTACCGTCAGCGTTGACCCCGGCTTCAATGGCCCCGGCATTGGTTATCTGACCGCCCGCACTGAGGACGACACTGTCGCGCGCCGCAAGGGTCTGGCGGTTGCTCAGGTTGCCCTGGGTCTGCACGTTCAGCGCGGTGCCGGCGTACACCGCACCTTGCGCATCAAGGCTGGCGGCTTTGACGTTGACCGCGCCGGTTGCCGAGGTCTCGGCCAGGCTCAGTTGACCGTTGGCGTCGAGCTGAATGTCGCCGCCACTGGCGATCAGTTTGCCGTCGAGTTTGACCCCGACCCCTGCCTCGCTGCCGACCAGTTTGATCGCCCCGGCGTACATCCCGCCGAGCGCCGAGGAGTCGATCGCCAGTTGCGGTTTGGCGCTGCCGTCATCGGCGCGGGCCGTGGCTTCCAGGGTCTGTGCGTTGACGTCGTTGCGCCCGGCGACGATGGTCAGGTTCTGTGCCTGAATCTGCGCATTGATCTTCGCGCTGCGAGTGATGATTTCGAAACGGTCGACGTTGGTCGCGTTGAGCCCTGTGCCTTCGATGGCGACACTGCCCTGATCCACTTGAAAGCGAGTCAGTTGCCCGTTTTCCAGTACCGGCTTACCGGTGGTCAATGTCACGCGCGGCGCGTTGATAAAGCCGCAACCATTACAGGTGATGCCATAGGGGTTGGCGACGATCACCCGCGCCGACTGCCCTGCCACTTCGGTGTAGCCGCGCAACTGGCTCGGATTGCCGCTGATGACTTCGTTGAGAATCGCCTGCGCCGAGCCGCTGTTTTTCAGGTTCGGGTTGCCGATGATGTGCCCGGCCAGTTGCGTGTTCGAGGTCTGGCTCGAACCGTTGTTGAGGATGACGCCCTGCGCACCGACGTTGTAATCGTGGAACTGGTTGTGCGACAGCCCGCTGCCATTGGGCGTGGCGATGTTGATGATCGGCACGCCGTTGCCCGCGCGGTCCAGCGCGGTATTCGGGTTGGCCACGACAATGCCGTCGGCCTGCGCCCACATCGGCTGCCAGAACATGACGTTCGCCAGCAGGAACGCCAGGCCGCGTTTGGGCATGCCCAGGAAAGACTCACGGTTTTTCACGGCCGAAGAAGGCTGGCCTGCGAGGAAGGCGAACTGGCGAACGTCCATGTCAAGAATCTCGATGCATCAACAGTAATGTGGGGGCAGACGCCAGGCGCTACGCTTCTCGAACGGCATGCCCAAGGCTGTGGACAGCAGGAGAAATGAACAGGAGGGGCTGTGGCTCAAACGGTTACGGAACGCGCCGCAACACATCCGCCAGCCCTTCATGGCGGCACACTGATGTCACAATAGTGGCGCGATGTTAGATGGCCACTATTTTGGCGTCAATAAATCTGTGTACTGTCGTACCGTTACCGACGAACGGTAGTGACAAAGTCACGCGCTTGTAGAGTTATCCCTGCGTCTCGCGCCCGCCCTCCCGGCTCAATAATCTGTAAACTCCCCTCTCTTTCGCCGCCCATTCCCTGCGGCCATCACCTGTTTATGTAGCGGAGTCCACCTTGCGTCTGTTTCACACCTCCGACTGGCACCTTGGGCAAAACCTGCACGGCCAGGAGCGCGATTTCGAGCATGCATGCTTTCTCGAATGGCTGCTGCGCCAACTGCAACTGGCGCAGCCGGATGTACTGCTGATTGCCGGGGACATCTTTGACACGGTCAATCCGCCGGTCAAAGCCCAGGAACGCCTCTACGATTTCATCGTCAGTGCCCACGAGCAGCAGCCGTTGCTGACCATCGTGATGATCGCCGGCAACCACGACTCCGGCTCGCGCATCGAACTGCCGGCGCCGTTGATGCGCCGTTTGCGTACCCATGCGCTGGGCCGGGTGTTGTGGCTGGATGACGGCCAGCTCGACGCCGAACGTCTGTTGCTGCCTTTGCCGAATGCCCAAGGCGAGATCGCCGCGTGGTGCCTGGCGCTGCCGTTCCTGCGTCCGGCGGAGGTGACCGGTGCGCATCTGGGCGACGACTATTTGCGCGGCATCGGTCAGGTGCATGAGTGGCTGATCGAAGCGGCGAATGCCAAGCGCCAACCGGGCCAGGCGTTGATCGCCATCAGCCACGCGCACATGGCCGGTGGTTCGGTCTCGGAGGACTCCGAGCGCAGTCTGATCATCGGCAACGCCGAAGCGCTGCCCGCCAGCCTGTTCGGGCCGAGCATCAGCTATGTCGCCCTCGGCCATTTGCACAAGCCGCAGAAGGTCAACGGTGAGGAACGCATTCGCTACAGCGGCTCGCCGATACCGCTGTCGTTCTCGGAGATCGGCTATCAGCACCAGATTCTCGACATCACCCTCGACGGCGAAACCCTGGCCAGCGTTGAACCGAAACTGATTCCGCGCTCGGTCAACCTGCAACGCATCGGCCCGGCGCCGCTGGCAGAGATCCTGCTGCAACTGGCCGACCTGCCGAACATCGATCTGCTCGCGGAAACCCAGCGTCAGCCATGGCTGGAAGTGCGGGTGACCCTTGATGAGCCGCAGCCGGACTTGCGCCACCAAGTGGAAACCGCGCTGCAGGGCAAAGCCGTGCGGCTGGTGCGGATCGCCGCTGAATATGCGGGCAATCGCGGTGCAGACGGTAGCGATGAAGGCAGCGCGTTGATCGAACTGGATCAGCTCACCCCGCAGGAATTGTTCAGCCGCGCCTGGCTCGACAATTACGGCAATGAGGTCGATGAACAGACGCTCAAGGACTTCGCCGAACTGCTGCAGGACGTTCAGATGGAGGACGAGCAGCCATGAAGATTCTCGCCATTCGCCTGAAGAACCTCGCCTCGCTGGCCGGGCCGTTCGAGATCGATTTCACCGCCGAGCCGCTGGCCAGTGCCGGGCTTTTCGCGATCACCGGGCCGACCGGCGCCGGCAAAAGCACCTTGCTCGATGCCTTGTGTCTGGCGCTGTTCGGCGCCGTGCCGCGCCTGAACAATACCGGTCGGGACGCCAAGGTCCCGGACGCTGACGGCGAAATCGCCACCGGCGACCCGCGCACTTTGCTGCGCCGTGGTACCGGGGAAGGCTATGCCGAGGTGGATTTTGTCGGCGTCGATGGCCGGCGCTATCGCGCACGCTGGGAAGCCAACCGCGCTCGGGAAAAGGCCAGCGGCAAGTTGCAGATCAGCCGCCAGAGCCTGCGCGACATCGATCAGGATCAGTTGCTCGCCAGCCAGAAAGGCGAGTACAAGACCCAGCTCGAAGCCGCGCTGGGCCTGAACTTCGAACAGTTCACCCGCGCCGTGCTGCTGGCGCAGAGCGAGTTCAGCGCGTTCCTCAAGGCTGATGACAACGACCGCAGCGAACTGCTGGAAAAACTCACCGACACCGCGCTCTATACCCGCCTCGGCCGTCGCGCGTTCGACAAGACCAAAGAGGCCCGCGAAGCGCACAAATTGCTGCAGGATCAGGCCAGCGGCGTCACCCCGCTGACGCCCGAGGCACGCGCCGAACTGGACGAGCGCTTCAACGCCGCCCAGCAGCAGTTGAAGTTGCAGCAGGCGCAGCTCAAGCAACTGGAACAACAGCACGGCTGGCTCAAGGATTTGCGGCAGTTGCAGGACGCTCAACAAGCAGCGGTCGAGCAACTGCACAGTGCGCAACAGCAGTGGGAGAGTCTGGCCGGCGAACGTCTGCAGCTGACGCGTCTGGAACAACTCGCGCCGCAACGCCATCAGTTCGCGCGCAAGTCTGAACTCGATGCACAACTGACACCTTTGGCGAAGCAGATTGCCGCGCACACTCGCCAGCACGGCGAAGTCGGCGAGCGCCAGACGCAACTGGAGCAGGCGCTGGAGTCGGCCAAAGTTGCCCTCGGTGAGGCGCAGCAACGGCACAGCGAAAGCGCCCCGCTATTTCGTCAGGCATTCGAAGAACAAAGCACCCTCGCCCGCCTCGCCAAGGACACCGCGCACAGCGCCGAGGCGCGCCAGCATGCGGAACAGGCGTGCAGCCAAGGCCAGAGCGCGATTCAAGCGTTGCAGACGAAGCAGGCCGAAGTCGCTGAGCGTCTGCAGAAAATCGCCGCCGAGCTGGAGCAGAGTGCCGCTCTGGCGCCGCTCAGTGATGCGTGGAATGCCTACCGCGATCGCTTGCAGCAACTGATGCTGATCGGCAATCGCCTGAATAAAGGCCAGGCCGAACTGGCCAGTCTCGAACAAAACGCCACGCACAGCGCCGAAGCCCTGGCCACGCAAAAACAGCAACTGGAAGTGCTGTTCAAAGAGGCCGGCGCCGAGCCGGATGCGGTGGCCGAGCAGATCGGTATTCTCGGCAACCTGTTGCAGGACAACCGCAAACAGTTGCGCGCCATCGAAGATCTGACGCGGCTCTGGGCCAGCCAGCAGGAGCTGGAAAAACGCGGCGCCGAGCTGCAGCAACGCTTGCTCGATGCACAGCAGGAACGCGAGCGCCTGACACAGGACGGGGTGAAAACCAAAGCCGAGCTGACGGTCGCCGAGCAAACCCTGAACGTCACCCGTGAACTGCTCGAACGTCAGCGACTGGCGCGCAGTGCCAGTGTCGAAGAGCTGCGCGCGCAGTTGCAGGACGACCAACCGTGCCCGGTCTGCGGCAGTAACGAACATCCGTATCACCAGCCCGAAGCATTGCTACAAAGCCTCGGGCGCCACGATGAAAACGAGCAGGCCACGGCGCAGCAAACGGTGGATCAGCTCAAGGAAAAACTCACCGAACTGCGCGCTGATGTCGGCGGCGTGATCGCCCGGCAAAAAGAGCTGCTGCAACAGCAAGAACAGTTGACTGCCCAGTTGCAGGCGCTGGCGCCGAGTCTTGAGGCGCATCCATTGGCGACGGCGCTGCTCAATCAGGACGCCGACAAACGCGATGCCTGGCTGACCCGGCAAAACGAGCAATTGAACCAGAGCATCACACAGGACGAACAACGCCAGACCGCCCTGCTCACCCTGCAACAGGACGCCGCGCGCCTGACCCAGCAACTGCGCAATGCCGAGACCGCGCATCGGCAAGCCGCGCAGCAGTTGAGCAATCAACAACGCGAACTGAGCAGCGACCGGCAGCGCCTCGACGAGGAACTGACCGCGTTCGCCAGCCTGCTGCCCGCCGATACCCTCGAAGCCTTGCGCCACGAACCGGCGGCGACCTTTATGCAGCTGGATCGGCAGATTGCCGAGCGTCTGGCGCAGGTCGAGCAGCAAAAGGAAGAACTGGCCGAACAGCAGCAACGCCAGCAGACGCTGGAGAAGGAACAGGATCGCCAGCTCAGCCGCGTCCAGCAGCTGCAAACCGCCGAGCAGCAGTTCAATGCGCTGGCCGAACAGCAACAGGCCTGTCAGGCACAACTCGCGCAATTGCTCGGCGAACACAGCAGCGCCGAGCACTGGCAGCAGCAACTGGAGCAGGCTGTGGAGCAGGCGCGCAACGCCGAAACCGCCACGGCGCAGGAGCTGCAGGATGTGCGCACGCAACTGGTGCAGATCGTCACGCAGTTGAAAGCGCAGCAGGAACGCCAGCAGTTGCTGGAACACGAAGATCGCGAGCTGACCGGCAAAATCGCTGATTGGCGCGCACGCCATCCGGAGCTGGATGACGGCGGTCTGGAAGATCTGCTGCGCGTCGATGACGCGGCGCTCAGCGAGTTGCGCCAGCGCTTGCAGCACAACGAGAAAAGCATCGAACAGGCCAAGGTGCTGCTGCAGGAACGTGAGCAGCGCCTGGCCGAGCATCAGGCGCAGCACAACGGCAACCTCGATGCCGAACAACTGGCCAGCGCCCTCGCCGACCTGCAAAACCAGTTCAATCTCAGCGAACAACAATGCGCCGAACTGCGCGCCGAACAGGCGGAAGATCAGCGCCGGCAGAACGCTAATCAGGCCTTGGCGCAGCAAATTGCCGACGCCTATGCCGAGTATCAGCGCTGGGCGCGCCTGAATGCGTTGATCGGCTCGGCCACCGGCGACACCTTCCGCAAGATCGCCCAGGCCTACAACCTCGACTTGCTGGTGCATCACGCCAACGTGCAATTGCGCCAACTGGTCAAACGCTATCGCCTGAAACGCGGCGGTAGCATGCTCGGTCTGCTGGTGATGGACACGGAAATGGGCGATGAACTGCGCTCGGTGCATTCGCTGTCCGGCGGCGAGACCTTCCTGGTGTCGCTGGCCCTCGCGCTGGGCCTGGCCTCGATGGCGTCGAGCACGCTGAAGATCGAATCGCTGTTTATCGACGAAGGCTTCGGCAGCCTCGATCCGGAATCGCTGCAACTGGCGATGGACGCGCTCGACGGCTTGCAGGCGCAGGGGCGCAAAGTGGCGGTGATTTCCCACGTGCAGGAAATGCACGAACGGATTCCGGTGCAGATTCAGGTGCGGCGCCAGGGCAACGGCTTGAGCACGCTGGAGGTGAAATGAACACGCTGTACTCGTTCCGCCGCTGCCCGTATGCCATGCGCGCACGCATGGCCCTGCGTTATTCGGGGGTGCCGGTGGAGATCGTTGAAGTCAGCCTCAAAGCGAAACCGGCGGCGATGCTGACGATCTCGCCGAAGGGCACGGTGCCGGTGCTGGATGCCAATGGCCGGGTGATCGACGAGAGTCTGGAGATCATGCGCTGGGCGTTGGCGCAGCATGATCCGCAGGACTGGTTACTGGGCGGGGATCCACGGATCGACGAGTTGATCGAGGCTAATGATCAAGGGTTCAAACAGCACCTGAATCGCTACAAGTACGCCGAGCGCTATCCCGAGCAGCCGATGGAAGTTTATCGGGCCGAGGGTGCGGTGTTTTTGCAGCGGCTGGATGAGTTGCTGGCCGATCGCGACTTCTTACTGAGCAATCACTTGAGTCTGGCGGATGTGGCGTTGCTGCCGTTCGTGCGGCAGTTTGCGCATGTAGATCGTGAGTGGTTTGCGCAGACACCGTACGCGCGGTTGCAGGCGTGGTTGCAACGCTTGCTTGAGTCCGAGCTCTTTACCGCGATCATGAAGAAGTAACCCAAACTCCTGCCTGCAAAATATCCCCTGTGGTGAGGGGATTTATCCCCGATGGGCTGCGCAGCAGCCCTGAAATCAGACACCTTGGTGTATCAGAACAATCAGTTTGCCGGGTCTGGGGCCGCTTCGCAGCCCATCGGGGATAAATCCCCTCACCACAACGGACTGAGTTTCTAGGCGAGTGCGTTGCACATGCCCAGTGCCATGCAATCCACTTCGAACGGCCCGAGAAAATCGGCCGAGACTTTAACCGGCGGATTGCCGGCCAACAGCCCTTGCGAATTCGCTCGTTCAATATTGTGCGCAATGGTGTGATTGGCCTCTATGGCGCGTGCCAGCGCCCCCACCGAACCCTGTCCGAAGCCGAGTAACGCCGCACCATTGGTCATCAAAGCCAGACCGGCGATGATCCAGAGTCGGTAGCCTTTCATGCTCCACCGACGCTTGCGAGTGCATCCCGATCCACCATCACGTTTTGCGCGCGGTGTTCGAACTGGATGCCGGGGTGGGCGACTTCGATCGGTGCGTCGAAGCTGTGTTGGGTCTGCGCGGCGACGCTGACGAACAGCACCAGCGCCACGTAAAGACCAATGGCCACATAAGCGCCGCGTTTGGCTGAGGTGATGATTGCACTGGCCATGATGTTCTCCGTGGGCAGGTTTCAGTGCCGTCAGGATCGATCAAAAAAGCCGGGGTAACCACTCAGGGTTTCCCATAGTGAACATCAACTTGGTTGATCATTAAGCCAATCTATTCCTGCGCGAAACAACGCCTATGGACGCGCTGAACGCACAAACGTGTAGGAGCTGCCGAAGGCTGCGATCTTTTGACGTTGAAGATCAAAAGATCGCAGCCTTCGGCAGCTCCTACAGGAGATCGTGAGAATCCCCGGGACGGTGCGAAGTCAGAACGGGACTTTCAGTGTTGGGCTTTGTGGTCCAGCGCGGCGTAGAAGTTGGCGCTCTGTTGCAGGTATTTCTGGGTGTAGCTCTGGGTGTGGGATTTTTTGCCGGCGATTTCGACGCTGGCGCTGGCTGGCAGGGCAACGGTAGCGGAGATGGCGGAAGCGGCGATAACGGAGAAGAGATTGAAGTTCATGGCGGTAACCCTCGTGTTCAGTTGGCTGGTTTGCCCGGTTGGGCCGTGAAGCAAACTTAACGCTCGAGGGTTGATCGCTTGAAATGCTTTGTAGCATTACCGGATATCAGCGCGATTAATACATAGAGACAGGCCCCGTAAACCGGGGCCTGTGGCTTATTGTCGCACGATGAATTTCAGGTCACTGGGCGCATCCATCGGCAGTTTTTGCACGGTTTTGCCGAGCAGACCGGTCTTGGCATCGCGTTCGACGACGACAATCTCGTTGCTTTTCTGGTTGGCGATCAGCAGGAATTTGCCGCTCGGATCAAGGCTGAACTCGCGCGGGTGATCGCCTTCCACCGAACGTCTTTGCAACTCTTTGAGCTGGCCGGTCGCCGGATCGATGCTGAACACCAGCAGCTGATTGGCGGTGCCGCGGTTGCTGACGTAGAGGAACTTGCCATCAGCCGACGCATGCAGCGCCGCAGCGGCTTTGTCCGAGGTCGGCTGACCGGCGGCCAGATCGACCAATTGCGTCTGGGTCAGCACGCCATCGTGGTAGTCGAACACCGCGACCTGCGCGCTCATTTCCATGGTCAGCCAGGCATGTTTGCCGTCAGCGCTGAACAGCAGATGACGCGGGCCGCTGCCGGGCGGCAGGCTCACCGACGCGGTTTTCGCCGGGGTCAGCGGCAGCTCCGGGTTGGCTTTCGGGTCGAACTGGTAGATGAAGACTTTGTCCGCGCCCAAGTCATTGGAGAACACGTAGCGGCCATCCGGCGAGGACACCGTCGAATGCACGTGGTTGGACGCCTGACGCTCGGGATTGACCCGGCTCGCCGGGTGCCCACTCATCTGCACCACCGGTTGGAGTTTGCCATCAGCCCCGACCGGCAACACCGCAAGGGTGCCACCCGGGTTTTCCACCACCGAATAGTTGCTGACGAACAGGTGGCTGGCATCGCCGCTGAGGCTCGAATGAGTCGGCTCGTTGCCCAGGCTCTGCACCTGATTGATCAGGGTCAGGGCGTGGGTCTTGGGGTCGATCAAATAGCTGCTGACGCGGCCGACCGGATCTTTCTGGCCAGGGCCGTTTTCATTGACCACGAACAGTCGCTGCTGGTCCCTGGACAGGGTCAGCCACGACGGGTTTTCGGTCTTGACCACTTGCAGTGGCTTGGCGGCGATCTGCCCGGTGGCACTGTCGAAACTCATTCGATAGATGCCCTGGCTGGTGCCGGCGGTGTAGGAGCCGACCAGCAATTGATAGGTCTCGGCGCTGGCACTGGACAGGCCCATCGCGCCGACACTGCCGGCCATCAGCAGGGGCCAGAATTTACGCATGTTCATCAGATTATTCCTCGTCGTCGCTGCTGCTGACTACGTCGCCAAGGCAGACCAGGCGGTGTTCGCCGGTAGTCTTGGTGTCGCTGGCATAGCCAATGACCAGCCAGCTCTTTAAGTCTTCGTCAAACGTCGCTGCTTCAACCTGCGCGGGGGTGAACTCCCAATGCTTGGCCGCGCGGCCATCAATGCATTCGATGTGCAGGTTATCGTCTTCGTCGAGGGCGAATTCGAAGGCGTGCAGGCCGTCGATTTCGACCATGCCGCAGTGTTCGAGGGCGTTGAGAAGGGTTTGGGCAGTCATGGCAAACAGTCTTTCTTGGGGGAAAGGGCGAATGATAGCTCATCGAGCCCCACTGCCCCTGTAGGAGCTGCCGCAGGCTGCGATCTTTTGACTTTGTTTTTAAGATCAAGATCAAAAGATCGCAGCCTGCGGCAGCTCCTACAGGGGTGCGGTGTTAGAGGGCTTCGCGGCTGGGCTTGCCGTCAACCAGGCGCTGGATGCGCAGCGGGTTGGCGTTTTTCAGGGGATCGGGCAGCAAGCTGTCCGGGTAATTCTGGAAGCACACCGGGCGCAGGAAACGATCGATCGCCAGGGTGCCCACCGAGGTGCCGCGCGCATCAGACGTCGCCGGGTACGGCCCGCCATGCACCATCGAATCACACACCTCGACGCCGGTCGGGTAACCGTTGAGCAGGATCCGCCCGACTTTCTGTTCCAGCAGCGGCGTCAGTTCCGGGAAGCGTTCGAAGTCCGCCTGCTCGCCAATGATGGTCGCCGTCAGTTGCCCGTGCAGGCCGTGCAACGCCGCGCTGAGTTCAGCCTTGTCGGCCACTTCGACAATCACCGTGGTCGGGCCGAAGACCTCTTCCTGTAACACTTCATCGCCGCCGATCAACAGGCTGACATCGGCCTTGAACAGTTGCGGCTGTGCCTGATTGCCCTGCTGCGGGTGACCGGCGAGGTGCTCGATGCCGGGGTGCGCCAACAGCTTCTGCAGACCTTTGCCGTAGCTGCCGAGGGTGCCGCTGTTGAGCATGGTCTGCGCCGGTTGATCGCCGATCAAACCGGCGACTTGCTGGACGAACGCGCTGAACTGCGGCGAACGAATGCCGATCACCAGTCCCGGATTGGTGCAGAACTGACCGCAGCCCTGCACCACCGAGGCGGTCAGGTCGCGGGCCACGGCTTCCGAACGTTCAGCCAATGCCTGCGGCAAAACGATCACCGGGTTGATGCTGGACATCTCGGCGAACACCGGGATCGGTTGCGGACGCGCTGCAGCCATGTCGCACAGCGCGCGACCACCCTTGAGCGAGCCAGTGAAACCGACAGCCTGAATCGCCGGGTGCTTGACCAGCCACTCGCCGACACCACCGCCATAGATCATGTTGAACACGCCGGCCGGCATTGCAGTTTTTTCCGCAGCACGAATCACCGCGTCGGCCACTAGTTCTGCGGTAGCCATATGACCACTGTGCGCCTTGAACACCACCGGGCAGCCGGCAGCCAGGGCCGAGGCGGTATCGCCGCCAGCGGTGGAAAATGCCAGGGGGAAGTTGCTCGCACCAAACACCGCGACCGGGCCAAGGCCAATGCGGTACTGGCGCAGATCCGGACGCGGCAACGGTTGGCGCTCCGGCAGCGGCAGATCGATGCGCGCGCCGTAGAAATCACCGCGGCGCAGGACTTTGGCGAACAGGCGCATCTGCCCGCTGGTGCGTCCGCGCTCACCCTGAATCCGCCCCGCCGGCAGCGCGGTTTCGCGGCAGACCACGGCGACAAAATCATCGCCCAGCGCATCCAGTTCATCGGCAATCGCGTCGAGAAACTGCGCACGGCGTTCGGCGCTCAGGCTGCGATAGGCCGGGTAAGCGGCAGCGGCCGCTTTCGCCGCCGCGTCGACTTCTTCCGGCGTGGCCTGAATGAAATCGTGCGGCAGTTGCTCGCCCGTCGTGGCATCGACGGATTGCAGTTTGACCTCGCCAGCCGCACTGCGCTGACCGCCGATGTAGTTGTGACCGAGAATCTGAGTCATGGGAGCTCCTTAAAGGGTGCCAATGCTGTCCGGTTGAAAGGCCGCTTCGGCCGGGGCGATACCGTTGACCAGCGGTGCGCCGAATTCGGCCTGGCTGATCTCGAACACGTCGCCCGGTTGCGTGCGAATGCCATCGGCGAACGACAGGGTCGCGGTGCCGAAGAAATGAATGTGCACATCGCCCGGACGCAGGAACTGGCGGTACTTGAAGTGGTGGTATTCGAGGTTGGCGAGGCTGTGGCACATGTTCGCCTCGCCGCTGAGAAACTCGTTCTGCCACAGCACTTCGCCGTTGCGCAGGATGCGACTGCTGCCGGCCAGATGTTGAGGCAGTTCACCGGTGCGAAGTTCCGGGCCATAACTGCAACTGCGCAGTTTCGAGTGCGCGAGGTACAGGTAATTCTTGCGCTCCATGACGTGATCGGAGAACTCGTTGCCCACCGCAAACCCGAGGCGATAAGGCTTGCCGTCATGGCCGATCACATAGAGCCCGGCCATCTCTGGCTCTTCGCCGGCGTCCTCGGCGAACGGCGGAAGCGCAAAGTCTTCGCCCGGACGCACGACGATACTGCCGTCGCCCTTGTAGAACCATTCTGGCTGCACCCCGGCCTGCCCCGCCGTCGGTTTGCCGCCCTCCACGCCCCATTTGAAAATCCGCATGGTGTCGGTCATCGCCGCTTCGTCACCGGCCTGCTGGTGCATCTTGTCCCGCGCCGAGGCGCTGCCCAGGTGCGTCAGGCCAGTGCCGCTGACCAGCAGGTGCGCCGGATCAGGATGGTCCAGCGGCGGCAGAATGCGTCGGCTGCTCAGCAGCTCGGCGTAGTCATGGCTGCTGCCCAGACCATGGCTGTGCACCTGCTGCTCCAGCGAGCCGCCGGCCTCGATGGCGGCCAGTGCCAGATCCCGCACACTGCGAGCGCCCTGCACTTCGCGGATCAGGCTGTTGTCGACCACGCCAACGCGGCGCTCGCCGTTGCTTAATTCGAATTGAACCAGATGCATATGTTCTCTCCTGTATACGAAACTTCGAAACGCTGCGAAACCTTGTGGGAGCTGGCTTGCCAGCGATGGCGGCGGCCCATTCAGCAATGCTTTGCCTGACAGATCGCTATCGCTGGCAAGCCAGCTCCCACAGGTTCGGCGGTGATTGATGGATATAAGTCAGATTCGGGTAGCGCCACGCGCACTGGCGGCGAACTGCTCGACCGGCAGCACATGCTTTCTTTCAAGTACGCGGTACACCACGCCGGTCAGGATCAAGCCGAACACCATCACGCCTGACAGAAAGTACAGGCCTGAACCAAGATTGCCGGTGTACTCCTTCAACGCACCAATCACGAACGGCCCGATGTAGCCGCCGAGGTTGCCCACCGAGTTGATCAATGCGATCCCCGCCGCCGCACTGGCACCAGCGAAGAAGCGTCCCGGCAAGGTCCAGAACACCGCCGTGCAGGAAAACAGCGCAAACGCCACCAGACACAACGCCGCCAGTTGCGCCGCCGGCAGCGCCAGCCAGGCACTCAGAAACAGACCAATCGCGCCCAGCACATACAGCACCGCCAGATGGCCGTAGCGATCATTCAAACGGTCGGAGCTGCGCGGCACGATCAGCAAGCCGACGATGCCGAAGATGTACGGCACCGACGAGACAAAACCGGTGACCAGATCGCTGCCGCCGAACTGTTTGATCAGCGTCGGCAGCCACAGGCCGAGGCCGTAGATGCTCAAGGTCACCGGCAGATAAAACAGCGCCAGCAGCAACACGCGTTTGTCCTTGAGCGCATGCAGCGGGTTGCCATGACGGGTCTGGCCGTATTCCTGCAGGTCTTTTTGCAGCTGGCCGGTCAGCCAGTCTTTTTCCGCCTGATCCATCCACTTGACTTGCTGCGGGCCGTCCGGCAGCCAGCGCAGCACCGGCCAGGTCAGCAGGATCGCCGGAGTGCCGATGACGATGAACAGCCACTGCCAACCGTGCAGACCGAGAACACCGTCCATGCCGAGCAAGCCGCCGGACACCGGGCCGGTGATCATCATCGCGATCGGTTGCGAAAGGATGAACAGGCCGAGGATCTTGCCGCGATGGCGCACCGGGAACCATTGAGTGATGTAGTACAGCACGCCGGGGAAGAACCCCGCCTCCGCCGCACCGAGCAGAAAGCGCATCACGTAGAAACTGTGTGGGCCCTGGACGAACGCCATGCCGATGGTGATGGCGCCCCAGGTGATCATGATTCGCGCGAACCAGCGCCGTGCGCCAAAGCGTTCGAGCATCAGGTTGCTGGGGATTTCCAGCAGGAAGTAGCCAATGAAGAACAGCCCGGCGCCCAGGCCATAGGCCGCGTCACCGATGCCGATGTCGGCGCCCATGTGCAGTTTGGCGAAGCCGACGGCGGAGCGATCCACATAGGCGATCAGGTACAGCAGGATCAGGAAGGGAATCAGTTTCAGCGTGATGCGGCGGATAAGCCGCAGTTCCTGGCTCATGGGGACGGTCTCCGATTGTTGTTTTTATAGAACCTCGGGGGACGCCTCTCGCGGAATACCGCCAGGGCCGATCCCTCCATCGAAAACGACTATATAGTAATACTAATTACCCAACAACACTTCCAAACCGTCGATTTTGAGCTTATGTTTAGCCGTACCTCGCAAACAATAGTCTTACAATAAGAGAATCGATCATGTCTGAGAAGAAACCCACCCTGCGCTCGGCCCAATGGTTTGGCACTGCCGACAAGAACGGCTTCATGTACCGCAGCTGGATGAAGAATCAGGGCATCGCCGACCACCAGTTCCACGGCAAGCCGATCATCGGCATCTGCAACACCTGGTCGGAACTGACCCCGTGCAACGCGCATTTCCGCCAGATTGCGGAGCACGTCAAACGCGGGGTGATCGAGGCCGGTGGGTTTCCGGTGGAATTCCCGGTGTTCTCCAATGGCGAATCGAACCTGCGCCCGACCGCCATGCTCACCCGCAACCTGGCGAGCATGGACGTTGAAGAAGCGATTCGCGGCAACCCGATTGACGGTGTGGTGCTGCTGACCGGCTGCGACAAAACCACCCCGGCGCTGCTGATGGGCGCGGCCAGTTGCGACGTGCCGGCCATCGTCGTCACCGGCGGGCCGATGCTCAACGGCAAGCACAAGGGCAAGGACATTGGTTCCGGCACCGTGGTCTGGCAGCTCAGCGAACAGGTCAAGGCCGGCACCATCACCATCGACGACTTCCTCGCGGCCGAGGGCGGCATGTCGCGTTCGGCGGGCACCTGCAACACCATGGGCACCGCGTCGACCATGGCCTGCATGGCTGAAGCACTGGGCACTTCGCTGCCGCACAACGCGGCGATTCCCGCAGTGGATGCGCGGCGTTATGTGCTGGCGCACATGTCCGGCATGCGTGCGGTGGAAATGGTGCGCGAAGACCTGCGCCTGTCGAAGATCCTGACCAAGGAAGCCTTTGAAAACGCGATTCGGGTCAACGCTGCCATCGGCGGTTCGACCAACGCGGTGATTCACCTCAAAGCCATCGCCGGCCGCATCGGCGTCGAGCTGGATCTGGATGACTGGACGCGCATCGGGCGCGGCATGCCGACCATCGTCGACCTGCAACCGTCCGGGCGTTTCCTGATGGAAGAGTTCTACTACGCCGGTGGTTTGCCGGCGGTGCTGCGCCGTCTCGGCGAGGCCAACCTGATCCCCAATCCGAATGCGCTGACCGTCAACGGCAAGACCCTGGGCGAGAACACCAAAGACGCGCCGATCTATGGCGAAGACCAGGTGATCCGCACCCTCGACAACCCGATCCGCGCCGACGGCGGCATCTGCGTGCTGCGCGGCAATCTGGCGCCACTCGGTGCGGTGCTCAAGCCGTCCGCCGCTACGCCTGAGCTGATGCAACATCGTGGCCGGGCGGTGGTGTTCGAGAACTTCGACATGTACAAGGCACGGATCAACGATCCGGAGCTGGACGTGGATGCCAACTCGATTCTGGTGATGAAGAACTGCGGGCCGAAGGGTTATCCGGGCATGGCCGAGGTCGGCAACATGGGCTTGCCGGCCAAGCTGCTGGCTCAGGGCGTGACCGACATGGTGCGCATCTCCGACGCGCGGATGAGCGGCACCGCGTACGGCACCGTGGTTTTGCATGTGGCACCGGAAGCGGCTGCGGGTGGGCCTTTGGCGGCGGTGCAGGAAGGCGACTGGATCGAACTCGATTGCGCCAACGGGCGTTTGCATCTGGATATCCCGGACGCCGAACTGGCGGCGCGCATGGCCGATCTGCAGCCACCGCAACAGTTGCTGGTGGGCGGCTATCGTCAGCTGTACATCGACCATGTGCTGCAGGCGGATCAGGGCTGTGACTTTGACTTTTTGGTGGGTTGCCGCGGGGCCGAGGTGCCGCGTCATTCTCATTAAGCGCAAAAGATCGCAGCCTGCGGCAGCTCCTGCATTGGAATGCACTTCCCTGTGGGAGCTGGCTTGCCAGCGATTACGGTCTTTCAGCTGACATTCTTGTTGACTGACACTCCGCTATCGCTGGCAAGCCAGCTCCCACATTTGGCTTGTGTATCTGCCTCAAGATTGTGCCGTGCCTGCTATCATGCGCGGCATCTCCATCGCTCAGGATCGCGCCGTTCCCCATGGATTACCGCAAACCTTCCGACCGCAAAAGCATGCACTCGCGCATTGTCCAGGAACTGGGCATGCAGATCGTCTCCGGACGCTTTTTGCCCGACGACAAACTGCCCGCCGAAGCGCTGCTCTGCGAGGAGTACGCGGTGAGCCGGCCGGTATTGCGTGAAGCCACGCGGGTGCTGGTGGCCAAGGGGCTGGTGTATTCAAAACCGCGGGTGGGCACGGTGGTCAAGGCGCGCCGCGAATGGCACATGCTCGACCCGGACGTGCTGCACTGGCTGATGCAAAGCAGCCCGCAGAATGAATTTTTCAATGTTCTGACCAGCGTGCGCAGCATCATCGAACCAGCCGCTGCCGCCCTCGCCGCCCAGCATGCGACCGAGGCGGACATTGCCGCCATCGGTGAAGCCTATCAACGCATGGAAGCGGCACCGACCCCGGAAGCCCTGCTGCAGCCGGATCTGGACTTCCACAGCCGCATCGCCGATGCGACGCACAATGATTTGCTGGCGAATCTGTGCAACATGCTGTCGGTGGCGATTGCCGAGGCGCTGAAGCATTCCAACCAGCGACCGAATCTGCATGAACTGGCGTTGCCCCGGCACAAGGCGATTCTCACGGCAATTGAAAACCGTGATGCGCTGGGTGCGCGGCATGCGACGTTGGTGCAACTGGATGATGCGCGGAGTGCGTTGAGTGCGGTGCTGGGCGCGGAGTTGTCCTGAAGTTACCTTCAAGATCAAAAGCCCCTCACCCTAGCCCTCTCCCCGAGGGAGAGGGGACCGATTGGGGGATATTCGAGATTTACGCCGACTTGGACGATCTGCTGTGAATCCATAATCGCCTTGTTATCCCAAGTCGAACGATTTGCTGTGAATCCATAATCGACTCGGTATCTCAGGTCGATGTATCAAGCCGCACCGCTCGGTCAGTCCCCTCTCCCTCCGGGAGAGGGTTAGGGTGAGGGGCTGTTGATCCTCGCCACAAAAAAGCCGCAACCCAAAGGTTGCGGCTCTGTCATTTCCGGCCTTCAGATCAATGGGCAAACAGCGAATTGCCCTTCTGCCCCGCCAGTTTCTCCGGCTTGATCAGGAACTTCGCCAGTGCCGGCAGCAGCCACAGCGCACCGAACATGTTCCACAGCAGCATGAAGGTCAGCATCAGGCCCATATCGGCCTGGAACTTGATCGCCGAGAAGATCCAGGTGCACACGCCGATGGCCAGGCACAGACCGGTGAACAGCACCGCTTTACCGGTGGATTTCAGGGTCTGGTAATAGGCTTCCTGCAACGGCAGGCCAGCGCGCAGGAAACTTTCCAGACGGCTGTAGATGTAGATGCCGTAGTCCACGCCGATACCCACACCGAGCGCCACCACCGGCAAGGTCGCGACTTTGACGCCGATGCCCATGAACGCCATCAGCGCGTTGCCCAGCACCGAGGTCAGTACCAGCGGCAAGACGATGCACAGGGTCGCCGCCCACGAGCGGAAGGTGATCATGCACATTACCGCAACGCAGATGTAGACCAGGATCAGGATGGTCAGCTCGGCCTGTTTGATCACCTCGTTGGTGGCTGCCTCAATCCCGGCGTTACCGGCGGCGAGGATGAATTCCAGACCGTCCTTGTTGTTGGCCTTGGCGAATTCCTGCACCGCCTGCACCGCGCGGTCGAGGGTTTCGGCCTTGTGGTCGTTGAGGAAGATCAGCACCGGTGCCAGCGAACAGCTGTTGTTGTACAGGCCGTCGGCGCGGGCGATCGAGTTGTTCAGCACGTCCGGGTTGCGCGACAGGGTTTCCCATTTCAGGTTGCCCTCGTTCATGCCCTTGATCATCTGCTTGGACACGGTCACCAGCGAGATCGCCGACTGCACGCCCTCGGTGTTCTGCATTTTCCACATCAGCTCATCGATTGGCGCCATCGCTTCGTAGCGCGAGCAGCCTTCGGTGGCGGTCTTGACCATCACCACCAGCACGTCGGAACTGGTGGAATAGTTGTTGATGATGAAGTTGTTGTCCTTGTTGTAGCGCGAGTCCGGACGCAGTTCCGGCGCGCCCTGGTCGAGGTCGCCGATTTTCAGGTTCTGGCTGTACCAGAGACCGCCGCCGAAGGCGATCAGCGCCAACGCAATCGAAACCGGCGCGACTTTCGGGCTGGCGAAGTTCGACAGCAGGCGCCAGAACGGGTGTTCGCGGTTCGCGTCCTTCTTGCTCCTGGCAATCGCACGCTTGCTGATGCCGACATAGGAAATCGCCACCGGCAACAGGATCAGGTTGGTGAACACGATCACCGCCACGCCAATCGAGGCGCCAATCGCCAGCTCGCGGATCACCCCGATGTCGATGATCAGCAGCGTGATGAAGCCCACGGCGTCGGCAAGAATCGCGATCATCCCCGGCAGGAACAGCTGGCGGAAGGTGCGCCGCGCCGCAGTCAGGGCGTTATCGGCTTCGCTGGATTGCAGGGCGATGCCGTTGATCTTCTGCACGCCGTGGGAAATGCCGATGGCGAAGATCAGGAACGGCACCAGCATCGAATACGGATCGAGGCCGAAGCCGAAAAAGTGCATCAGCCCCAGTTGCCAGACCACCGCCACCAGCGTGGTGCTCAACACGGCAATGGTGCTGCGCAGGCAGTTGGTGAACCACAGCAGCAGGATCAGGGTGATGACGAAGGCGATGCCGAAGAACATCACCACCATCACCAGACCGTCGATCAGGTCACCGACCTTCTTGGCGAAGCCGACGATGTGAATCTTGACGTTGGGGTTCTGCGCCTCGAACTTGTTGCGGATCTTGTCTTCCAGCTCATGGGAGAACTGCCGGTAGTCCAGCGCCAGCAGCTTGCCTTGGTCCTGCGGGTCCGGGTAGGACTCGAGCAGCGGGATATCGACGATGCTCGACTTGAAGTCGTTGGACACCAGCCGCCCGACCTGTCCGGATTTGAGGACGTTGTTGCGCAGCATGTCGAGGCTGTCCGGCGAGCCGTCGTAGCTTTGCGGGATCACTTCACCGCCGGCGAAGCCTTCTTCGGTCACTTCGGTCCAGCGTACGCTCGGACTCCACAGCGACTTGAGGCCGGAGCGGTCGACGCCGGAGATGTAGAACACCTCGTCGTTGATCTGGCGCAGAGTCTCCATGTACTCCGTGGAGAAAATATCGCCGTCCTTGGCTTCCACCGAAATCCGCACGGTGTTGCCCAGGTTCGCCAGATCGTTGCGGTGCTCCATCATCTTCTCGATGAACGGATGCTTGAGCGGGATCATCTTTTCGAAACTGGTGGACGGCCGGATCAGCGTGGCCTGCCAGAACAGGAAGACGCTGACCACCAGGCAGATCAGGATCACTGCCGGGCGGTTGTTGAAGATCAGACGTTCAAGAAACGTCGCCTTGTCCTGATGATGAGAACTCAAGGAAGTCATAGCCCCGCCTTCTTATTATTGATTTCGGCGCCGTTCGGCTGCGTGGTGTGCACGCCACCCTGCCCGGTCAGAATCAGATTGCCGTCACCGGCTGCCGTCACCGACGACAGCGAAATGCGGTCGGGGCGGTTGAACACGCTGAAGGTTTCGCCGTTGTCGCTGCTGCTGATCACCGAGCCGCCGTTGCCGACGATGATGATCGAGCCGTCCGCAAGCAGGGTCGCGCCGGACAGGCCGAACTCCAGCGCACCGCGCGCGGCTTTCAGTTCGATTGGCTGCCAGCTGCTGCCGAAGTCAGTGGAGCGATAGAGGTTGCCGCGCAGGCCGTAGGCCAACAGGGTCTGTGGCTGGGCGGTGCCGATCACGCCGAACAGCGAGCCTTGGTACGGGCCCTGAAGTTTTTCCCAGGTCTGGCCCCAGTCCGGGGAACGAAACATGCTGCCCTGCTCGCCGACAATGAACAGGCCGGCGTCCTTGACCGCAGCAATGGCGTTGAGGTGGAACTGGTCCTGGTTGTCGAGGCGCTCGCTGACGTCCTGCCAGTTTTTGCCGCCATCGGTGGTTTCCAGCAAGGCGCCGTAGGCACCGACGGCGAGGCCGTGGTTGACGTCCTGGAACCAGACGTCGAGCAGCGGCGCTTCGCGCTTGAGGTCTTCGAACTGTTTGCTCCAGGTCAGACCGCCGTCTGCGCTGGTGAGAATTTGCGCGTCGTGGCCCACGGCCCAGCCGTGCTGGTCATCGACGAAGTACACCGCGGTCAGCAGTTGCCGGCTCGGCACTTTGGCCTGAGTCCAGGTCTTGCCCTGATCGTCGGAATAGAGAATGTGCCCTCGATCCCCGACCGCCACCAGGCGTTTACCGGCGTGGACGACATCGAGTATCAGGCTTTTCGCGGCTTTGGCCGATGCGGTGGAATACACCCCGTCGGCGGGCGCTTCGGCGGCCAGCGCGGGTGCCGACAAGGCAACACAGCCCAGCAACGCGAGTGCTGTGGCCAGCAACGCGGTGTTGCGTAACGCCGGCGGGCGGCAACGACTCATAGACCTTCCCCTGTTTATTATTGTTGGTCATCGACCTTGAGGGCGCCGCAAGAGTGCTCGAGTGACTGCCCGGTCACAAGAATAGTCCTGAAACCCGCAACCCAGAGCCCCTTCGGATGCTGACTCATCCTATCGGGCATTCGAAACGTCTGACAATCGGCGCAACGTTATCTTTTGTTAACCGAAAGCCGCTCTCTGTAACGAATGAACTCCCTGTGGGAGCGGGCTTGCTCGCGAAGGCGTGGTGTCAGCCGGCATAGATGTCGCCTGACACGACGCTTTCGCGAGCAAGCCCGCTCCCACAAGGGATCATCGTGGCTTGGGGATTTGAATACACGACCATTCGCCGGGGTGATGCGGCAAAAGTCATCAAGGGACTTGCGCGATAGGTATTATGGTATACCATCAGACGCACAGACACTCTCAATCCCCTAACGGAGCAGCTCATGAGTTTCGAAATTCGCAAGATCGTCAGCTATGTCGAAGAAACCTTCATCGAAGGCGGCAAGGCCACTGACAAGCCGGTGACCATGGTCGGCCTGGCCGTGGTGATGAAGAACCCTTGGGTCGGTAACGGCTTCGTCGAGGATCTGAAACCGCAGATCCGCGCCAACTGCTCCGACCTTGGCGCAATGATGGTCGAGCGTCTGGTGGGCATCATCGGCGGCGCCGAGAAGATCGAGGCGTATGGCAAGGCTGCGGTGGTCGGCGCTGACGGCGAGATCGAACACGCTTCGGCGGTGATCCACACCCTGCGCTTCGGCAATCACTACCGCGAGGCGGTCAAGGCCAAGAGCTACCTGAGCTTCACCAACAAGCGCGGCGGCCCGGGCACCTCGATCCAGATCCCGATGATGCACAAGGACGACGAAGGCCTGCGTTCGCACTACATCACCCTGGAAATGCAGATCGAAGACGCGCCGCGTGCCGACGAAATCGTCGTGGTGCTCGGCTGCGCCGACGGTGGTCGCCTGCACCCGCGCATCGGCAACCGCTACATCGATCTGGAAGAACTGGCCGCCGAAAAAGCCCAGTAATCACAATAAAAAGGCATTGCAGGAGCGCTCCATGATTCGGCTCACCGCTGAACTCACCCCGGCTGGCACCAGTTACCTGGCGACCGGCCAAGGCCAGCCCGTGGTCTTGATCCACGGCGTGGGCCTGAACAAAGAAATGTGGGGTGGCCAGATCGTTGGCCTCGCCAGCCAGTATCAGGTGATCGCCTACGACATGCTCGGCCACGGCGCCAGCCCACGGCCGGCCAGTGGCACCGCGCTGCTCGGTTATGCCGATCAGTTGCTGGAGCTGCTCGACCACCTGAAGCTGCCGCAGGCAGCGGTGATCGGTTTCTCCATGGGCGGCCTGGTGGCGCGGGCGTTTGCCCTGCACTACCCCGAGCGCCTGCAAAGCCTGGTGGTGCTCAACAGCGTGTTCAACCGCAGCGAAGAACAGCGCGCCGGCGTCATCGCCCGCACCGCGCAAGCCGCCGAGCACGGCCCGGATGCCAACGCCGAAGCGGCGCTGTCACGCTGGTTCAGCCGCGAATATCAGGCGGCCAACCCGGCACAGATCGCGGCGATTCGCCAGACCCTCGCCGGTAACGATCCGCAGGGCTACCTGACCACTTATGAATTGTTCGCCACCCAGGACATGTACCGCGCCGACGACCTCGGCTCCATCCAGGCACCGACGCTGATCGCCACCGGCGAACTCGATCCCGGTTCAACCCCGGAAATGGCCGAGCAACTGGCCCGACGCATCCCCGGTGCCAAGGTTGCCGTGCTGGCCGAACAGAGGCATATGATGCCGGTAGAGTCGCCGCGCCTGGTCAATCAGACGCTGCTGGAATTTCTCGAATACGCACACGCCCGACAAAATCATATAAAGGGGATCGTTGCATGACGCTCGCACGCTTCCAGATGTGCATCGGCGGAGAATGGGTCGACGCCCTCTCCGGCAAGACTTTCGAAAGCCTCAACCCGGCGTCCGCGCAGGCTTGGGCCGAACTGCCTGACGCTGATGAAGCTGACGTCGAACGCGCCGTGCAAGCGGCGCAGACCGCCTTCGACAGCCCGGCCTGGCGCGGCCTGAGCGCCACCGCACGCGGCAAACTGCTGCGCCGTCTCGGTGATTTGATCGCCGCGAACAAGGAGCAACTGGCGCAGCTGGAAAGCCGCGACAACGGCAAGCTGATCCGCGAAACCCGCGGTCAGGTCGGTTATCTGCCGGAGTTCTTCCACTACACCGCCGGCCTCGCCGACAAGCTTGAAGGCGGCACCCTGCCGCTGGACAAGCCCGATCTGTTTGCCTACACCGTGCATGAAGCCATGGGCGTGGTCGCCGCGATCATTCCGTGGAACAGCCCGCTGTACCTGACCGCGATCAAACTGGCCCCGGCGCTCGCCGCCGGCAACACCATCGTGATCAAACCTTCGGAACACGCTTCGGCGACCATCCTTGAGCTGGCGCGTCTGGCCCTTGCGGCGGGGATTCCGCCGGGGGTGGTCAACGTCGTCACCGGTTACGGCCCGAGCACCGGCGCCGCCCTCACCCGCCATCCGCTGATCCGCAAGATCGCCTTCACCGGCGGCGCGGCCACGGCGCGGCATGTGGTGCGCAGCAGCGCCGAGAACTTCGCCAAGCTGTCGCTGGAACTC
This sequence comes from Pseudomonas sp. Eth.TT006, assembly GCF_054456575.1. Lineage (NCBI taxonomy): Bacteria > Pseudomonadati > Pseudomonadota > Gammaproteobacteria > Pseudomonadales > Pseudomonadaceae > Pseudomonas > Pseudomonas sp. Eth.TT006. The sequence goes on from NZ_JBTJEN010000003.1 coordinate 280,827, forward strand.
GGTGGCAAGTCACCTAACATCATCTTCGCCGACGCCGATCTGGACAGCGCGATCAACGGCGCGATTGCCGGGATCTACGCCGCCTCGGGGCAGAGTTGCGTGTCCGGCTCGCGGCTGTTGGTGCAGGAGGAAATCTACGACGAATTCGTCAACCGTCTGGTCGAGCGCGCCCGGCGCATCCGCATCGGCAACCCGCAGGAAGACCACAGCGAGATGGGCCCGATGGCCACCGCGCAACAATTGGCGGTGGTCGAAGGGCTGGTGGCCGATGCCATCGCTGAAGGCGCGCGCTTGCGCACTGGCGGTAAACGTCCGAGCGGTCTCGGCGAGGGCTGGTTCTACGAGCCGACGCTGTTCGAGTGCGACCGCAATTCGATGAAGATCATGCAGGAAGAAGTCTTCGGCCCGGTGGCGTCGGTGATTCGTTTCAAGGATGAAGCCGAAGCGCTGGCGATCGCCAACGACTCGCAGTTCGGCCTCGCGGCCGGCATCTGGACCCGCGATCTGGGCCGCGCCCATCGTCTGGCCCGTGACGTGCGCTCGGGGATCATCTGGGTCAACACCTACCGCGCGGTGTCGGCAATGGCGCCGATCGGCGGCTTCAAGAACAGTGGCTATGGACGCGAAAGCGGCATCGATTCGGTGCTGGCCTACACCGAACTGAAAACGGTGTGGATCAACCTCTCTCAGGCACCCATGCCTGATCCGTTTGTGATGCGCTAGGAGTCCTGCGACATGATCGAACCCGGCATTTACAAAGACGTCATGAGCTCATTTCCGTCCGGGGTCACGGTGGTCACCACCCTCGACCCGGACGGCGGCATCGTCGGCATCACCGCCAGCGCCTTCAGCGCGCTGTCGATTGATCCGGCACTGGTGCTGTTCTGCCCCAACTACGCCTCCGACACCTACCCGGTGCTGCGCGACAGCAAGAAATTCGCGATCCATTTGCTGTCCGCCGAGCAGACCGCCGAGGCCTACGCCTTCGCCGGTAAAGGCAAGGACAAGGCCAAGGACATCGAGTGGCACTTGAGCGAACTCGGTAACCCGATCCTCGCCAAGGCCACGGCGATCATCGAGTGCGAGTTGTGGCGCGAGTACGACGGTGGTGATCACGCGATCATTGTCGGCGCGGTGAAGCATTTGATCCTGCCTGAACAACCGGTGACGCCGATGATTTATCACAAGGGCAAGCTCGGGGCGTTGCCGACATTGGCCTGACGCGATCCCTGTAGGAGCTGCCGCAGGCTGCGATCTTTTGACTTTGATTTTCAAGAGCAAGATTAAAAGATCGCAGCCTTCGGCAGCTCCTACAGGGGAATGTGGTGATGGGAGGATTTATGAGTAATGACAAGTACGAAAAAGGCCTTAAGATCCGCACCCAGGTCCTGGGCGAAGCCTACGTGCAACGTTCGCTAGACAATGCCGATGACTTCAACCGCCCGCTGCAGGAAATGGTTACCGAATACTGCTGGGGTCATGTCTGGGGGCGCGAGGGCTTGTCGCTCAAGGAGCGCAGCATGATCAACCTGGCGATGATCTCGGCGCTCAACCGTCCGCACGAACTCAAGCTGCATGTGCGCGGCGCCTTGCGTAACGGCCTGAGTCGTGAGCAAATACGCGAAATTCTGCTTCAAGTCGGCATTTATTGCGGCGTCCCGGCAGCCGTGGACAGTTTCCGGCTGGCCCGTGAAGCCTTCGCCGAAGCCGACGCCGAGGCCCCAGTCAACCCCTCGGCTGTTTAGATGCCCGTCTGGCATGGACAGCCAACTTAAAGAGCGGACCCCATGAAACGCCAGCCTCTCGACGACAGCTTCAAGGTCAATCGCAACCCCGTTACCCTGCGCGAAATCGTGCTGGACAAGCTGCGTAGCGCGATCATGAATTTCCAGCTCATGCCCGGCGATCGTCTGGTCGAACGCGATCTGTGCGATCGCCTCGGTGTCAGCCGCACGTCGGTGCGCGAAGCCTTGCGTCACCTCGAATCCGAAGGTCTGGTGGAGTTCGCCGACGCCAAAGGCCCGCGCGTGGCGATCATCACGCTTGCGGATGCGGTCGACATCTATGAGCTGCGTTGCGTGCTCGAAGGCCTGATCGTCCAGCTGTTCACCCTGCGCGCCAAGGCCAAGGACATCAAGGCCCTGGAAAAAGCCCTCGACGAGAACCGCAAGGCGCTCAAGGACGGCGAACTGCAACAGGTGATCGACTCGGTGCAGGGCTTCTACGACGTATTGCTCGAAGGCTCGGGCAACCATGTCGCGGCCACCCAATTGCGCCAGTTGCAGGCGCGCATCAGCTATCTGCGCGCGACCTCGGTGTCCCAGGAAAACCGTCGCGGCGCGAGTAATCACGAAATGGAAAAAATGGTCGAGGCGATCAAGAGCGGCGATCCGCTGGCGGCGCATCAGGCCTGCGTCGACCACGTGCGCGCCGCTGCCGCCGTAGCCCTCGACTACCTCAAGCGCAAACAGGAAGAGACCGGCGCCACGCCGAACATCACCCTGCCGATCGCGCTGAAAGAACCGCGTATAGGTCACTGACATGTTCAGCCCGAGCTATTGCCCGAAATGCGGTGGCCCTGACCTCGGTCAGCAGATACCGCCGGGCGATACGCACGAGCGCCTGATGTGCCGCGGCTGCGGCTACATCCACTACGTCAATCCGAAGATCATCGCCGGCTGCATCATCGAGCAGGACGGCAAATACCTGCTGTGCCAACGCGCAATCCCCCCGCGCCCCGGCACCTGGACCCTGCCCGCCGGCTTCATGGAAAGCGGCGAAACCACCGAGCAGGCGGCGCTGCGCGAAGTCTGGGAAGAAAGCGGCGTGCGCGCGGAAATCGTCTCGCCGTATTCGATCTTCAGCGTGCCGAAAATCAGCGAGGTGTACATCATCTTCCGCGCCATAGCGCTGGAGATCACCGGCCAGTACGGCCCGGAAACCCTCGACTACAAATTCTTCGCCCCTGAAGACATCCCGTGGGAGCAGATCTACTACCCGGCGATCCGGCAGATCCTCGAGCGTTATATCGAGGAGCGTCGGGCCGGGGTGTATGGGATCTACATGGGCAATGATGACAGCGGCAAGATTCATTTCATGCGCTGAGAATTACCGATGTCTCTGTGGGAGCGGGCTTGCTCGCGAATGCGATCAATCATTCAACATTTCTACCAACTGACACGGCGCCTTCGCGAGCAAGCCCGCTCCCACAGGGGATTTGGGGTGTTGCTTAAAGTGGGGCGATACCTTCAACGATGATGATCTCCGCCCTCGCCCATTCCTCGCGATAACTTTTCGCTTCCTGATACGCCGCCGAGTGGTAGCACGCCAGCGCCTGTTCGTAGCTGTCGAATTCGATCACCACGCTACGCTGAGGGGCAGCCCTGCCCTCCAGTGCTTCGCTGCGTCCGCCGCGGGCGAGGAATTTGGCGCCGAATGCGGCGAACGCTTGCGGCGCGCGCTGGGTGTATTGGCTGTAGTGCTCGGCATCCGCGATATCGACGTGGGCAATCCAGTACGCCTTCATAGTGACCTCTTTGTTGATTTTGTATTATGGTATACCAATATATTTCCAACGAACCCTGAGAGTCCAGCATGGCCTTCAACAGCATCGAAGAAATCATCGAAGATTATCGTCTCGGCAAAATGGTCCTGCTGGTCGATGACGAAGATCGGGAAAATGAAGGCGACCTGCTGCTCGCCGCTGACTGCTGCACGCCCGAGGCGATCAGCTTCATGGCCCGCGAGGCACGCGGGCTGATTTGCCTGACGCTGACCGACGAGCATTGCCAGCGTCTGGGCCTGGAGCAGATGGTCCCGGCCAATGGCAGTGTGTTCAGCACCGCGTTTACCGTGTCGATTGAAGCAGCGGTCGGCGTGACCACCGGTATTTCCGCGGCTGACCGCGCACGGACGGTTGCGGCCGCCGTGGCCAAAGACGCCCGCGCCGAAGACCTGGCGCAGCCCGGGCATATCTTCCCGCTGCGCGCCAAGGAAGGTGGCGTGCTGACCCGCGCCGGCCACACCGAAGCCGGCTGCGATCTGGCGCGTCTGGCCGGCTTCACTCCGGCCTCGGTGATCGTCGAGGTGATGAACGACGACGGCACCATGGCCCGCCGCCCGGATCTGGAAGTGTTCGCGCGCAAGCACGGGATCAGGATCGGCACCATCGCCGACCTGATCCACTATCGCCTGAGCACCGAGCACACCATCGAACGCATCGGCGAACGTGAATTGCCGACGGTGCATGGCACGTTCCGCCTGATTACGTTTGAAGACCGCATCGAGGGCGGCGTGCACATGGCGATGGTCATGGGCGAGCTGCGTCGTGAGGAACCGACGCTGGTGCGCGTGCATGTGATCGATCCGCTGCGCGATCTGGTCGGCGCCGAGTACAGCGGGCCGAGCAACTGGACGCTGTGGGCGGCGCTGCAGCGGGTCGCGGCGGAAGGACATGGCGTGGTCGTGGTGCTGGCCAATCACGAGTCGTCGCAGGCATTGCTGGAACGCGTGCCGCAGTTGACCCAGCCGCCACGGCAGTTCAGCCGCTCGCAATCGCGGATCTATTCGGAGGTGGGCACCGGGGCGCAGATTCTGCAGAACCTCGGGGTGGGCAAGCTGCGCCATCTCGGGCCACCGCTGAAGTATGCGGGGCTGACCGGGTATGACCTGGAGGTGGTTGAGAGTATTCCGTTCAGCGAATAACCCCCGGTCGGCCACGCTAAAAATGTGGGAGGGGGCTTGCTCCCGAAGACGGTGGATCGGTCGACATCCATGTCAAATGACACGCCCTCTTCGCGAGCAAGCCCGCTCCCACATGGGTTTTGCATTTCAGATTCATTTCTTCGAACCACAAAAAAGCGTATTCGCCAGATAACCGGTAAGGCAAAGTGCTTGCACAAAGCTTGGAATACCATAATATGATATTCCATAGACCGGACGACCGAAAAAGCCGTCCAGCTACTGCTCCCGACAGGCGGGCAACAACGCAAGCCCGCTCAAAAACACAACAATGAGGGCGTAAAAATGGTGTTGAACAAAGCTGCAACCGCGATTCTTTTTGCGGGACTGCTGAGCGTGACCGGTCAGGCCGCGATGGCCGCCGAGAGTGTGAACTTTGTCAGCTGGGGCGGTAGCACCCAGGATGCGCAGAAACAGGCCTGGGCCGATCCGTTCAGCAAGGCCAGCGGCATCACCGTGGTGCAGGATGGCCCGACCGACTACGGCAAACTCAAGGCCATGGTCGAAGGCGGCAACGTGCAGTGGGACGTGGTCGATGTCGAAGCCGACTTCGCCCTGCGCGCCGCCGCCGAAGGCCTGCTCGAACCCCTCGACTTCAAGACCATCCAGCGCGACAGGATCGACCCGCGTTTCGTCAGCGATTACGGCGTCGGCTCGTTCTTCTTCTCCTTCGTCCTCGGCTACAACGAGGGCAAACTCGGCGCCAACAAGCCGCAGGACTGGAGCGCGCTGTTCGACACCAAGACCTACCCCGGCAAACGCGCCCTCTATAAATGGCCAAGCCCCGGCGTGCTCGAACTGACGCTGCTGGCCGACGGCGTAGCGGCTGACAAGCTCTACCCGCTCGACCTCGACCGCGCCTTCAAGAAACTCGACACCATCAAGAAAGACATCGTCTGGTGGGGCGGCGGCGCGCAGTCGCAGCAACTGCTGGCCTCCGGTGAAGCAAGCATGGGCCAGTTCTGGAACGGTCGCATTCACGCCTTGCAGGAAGACGGCGCGCCGGTCGGCGTGAGCTGGAAGCAGAACCTGGTCATGGCCGACATTCTGGTGATTCCAAAAGGCTCGAAAAACAAGGACGCGGCGATGAAGTTCCTCGCGGCTGCCAGCGGCGCCAAAGGCCAGGCCGACTTCTCCAACCTGACTGCCTACGCCCCGGTCAACCTCGACAGTGTTCAGCGTCTGGATTCGACGCTGGCCCCGAACCTGCCGACTGCCTACGCTAAGGATCAGATCACCCTTGATTTCGCGTACTGGGCCAAGAACGGTCAAGCCATCGCGACACGGTGGAACGAATGGCTGGTCAAATGAAAATGGCGGCCACCGCGTCCCGTCCCTCCACTGCCACCGGGAGCGCCGCGCGCGCTGCCGGTCCGGCCCCAGGAACCCAGGCGGTTGCGATGCAGCAAACCCCGTCTTTAAGACAACGCTGGCGCGGCGCCGGCAACCTGCTGCCGGCGCTGCTGTTCCTCGGGCTGTTCTTTCTGGCGCCGTTGATTGGCCTGTTGTTGCGTGGGGTGCTCGAACCGACGCCGGGCCTTGGCAACTATGAACAACTGTTCGCCAACTCGGCCTACGCCCGGGTGCTGCTCAACACCTTTTCGGTGGCCGGGCTAGTGACGATTTTCAGCCTGTTGCTGGGCTTTCCGCTGGCCTGGGCGATCACGCTGGTGCCGCGCGGCTGGGGGCGCTGGATCCTCAATATCGTGCTGCTGTCGATGTGGACCAGCCTGCTCGCCCGCACCTATTCGTGGCTGGTGTTGCTGCAAGCCTCGGGGGTAATCAACAAGGCCTTGATGGCGCTGGGCATCATCGATCAGCCGCTGGAAATGGTGCACAACCTGACCGGCGTGGTGATCGGCATGAGCTACATCATGATCCCGTTCATTGTCCTGCCGCTGCAGGCGACCATGCAGGCCATCGACCCGATGATTTTGCAGGCCGGCTCGATCTGCGGCGCCAGTCCGTGGACCAACTTCTTCCGGGTGTTCCTGCCACTGTGCCGGCCGGGGTTGGCGTCCGGCGGGTTGATGGTGTTCGTGATGTCGCTCGGGTACTACGTCACCCCGGCGCTGCTCGGTGGAGCGCAGAACATGATGCTGCCGGAGTTCATCATTCAGCAGGTGCAATCGTTCCTCAACTGGGGCCTGGCCAGTGCCGGCGCCGCGTTGCTGATCGCGATCACGCTGGTGCTGTTCTACTTCTACCTGAAGCTTCAGCCGGAATCCCCGGTTGGCGCCAGCAACGCGAGGTAAGCCGAAATGCTCCTGACTCCCAATGCCATGAGCCGGCGCATGCGTTTCGGCCTCTACGCCACCACCGGATTGATCGGTCTGTTCCTGCTGTTGCCGATCGTGTTCATCGTGCTGTTGTCGTTCGGTTCGTCGCAGTGGCTGGTGTTCCCGCCGCCGGGCTGGACGCTGAAATGGTACGGCCAGTTCTTCTCCAACGCTGACTGGATGAACGCCGCAGCGGCTAGCCTCAAGGTCGCGGTGCTGACCACGATCTGCGCCGTGGCCCTCGGGTTGCCGACCGCGTTTGCCCTGGTGCGCGGGCGTTTTCCCGGGCGGGAAATGCTCTACGGCCTGTTCACCCTGCCGATGATCGTGCCGCTGGTGATCATCGCCGTGGCGGTGTACGCGCTGTTTCTCAAGCTCGGTTACACCGGGACCATGTTCGCCTTCGTGGTCAGCCATGTGATCGTCGCGCTGCCGTTCACCATCATCTCGATCATCAACTCGCTGAAGCTGTTCGACCAGTCGATTGAAGATGCCGCGGTGATCTGCGGCGCCTCGCGCCTGCAAGCGGTGTTCAAGGTGACCTTTCCGGCGATCCGTCCGGGGATGGTCGCCGGCGCCCTCTTCGCCTTCCTGGTTTCGTGGGACGAAGTGGTGCTCAGCGTGATGATGGCCAGCCCGACCCTGCAAACCCTTCCCGTGAAAATGTGGACCACTTTGCGCCAGGACCTGACCCCGGTGATCGCCGTCGCTTCGACGCTGCTGATCGGCCTGTCGGTATTGGTCATGGTGATCGCCGCCGCCCTGCGCCGGCGCAACGAAATCAGCGCCTGAGCGCCCAGGAGTACGACATGAGTGCCGTGATTAAAGACGCATCCCAGCAGAACGACAAACCCCTGGTCAGCCTGCGCAACCTGAACAAGCACTACGGCGACTTTGCCGCCGTCGACAACATCTCGCTGGAGATCAAGGACGGCGAGTTCCTGACCTTCCTCGGCTCCAGCGGCTCGGGCAAAAGCACCACGCTGTCGATGCTCGCCGGCTTCGAAACGCCGAGCAGCGGCGAGATCCTGGTCAATGGCCAGTCACTGGTCAACGTGCCGCCGCACAAACGCGACATCGGCATGGTGTTCCAGCGCTACTCGCTGTTCCCGCATCTGTCGGTGCGCGACAACATCGCCTTCCCGCTGGCGATCCGCAAACTCGCCACCGCCGAACGCGACAAGCGCGTCGACGCGATGTTGAAACTGGTGCAGCTCGAACAGTTCGCCCATCGCCGCCCTTCGCAACTCTCGGGCGGCCAGCAGCAACGGGTCGCCATCGCCCGGGCGCTGGTCTACGAGCCACGCATCCTGCTGATGGACGAACCGCTCGGTGCGCTGGATAAAAAGCTGCGAGAGGATTTGCAGGATGAACTTCGTCAGTTGCATCGGCGCCTGGGCATCACCATCGTCTACGTGACCCACGATCAGGAAGAAGCCATGCGCCTGTCGCAGCGCATCGCGATTTTCAGTCACGGCAAGATTGTCGGTCTGGGCAGCGGTTATGACCTGTATCAGAACCCGCCGAATGCGTTTGTCGCCTCGTTCCTCGGCAACTCGAACTTCCTCAAGCTCAAGGCGCAAGGCAACGCGGCGGCGAATTTCGAGGGGCAGTCGCTGTCGATTCGGCTGACCGCCGGACTGCATACCGATCAGGATGTGCTGCTGATGGTGCGCCCGGAAAAAGCTCTGGCGCTGAGCGTGCAGCAGGCCAGCGAAGAGCCGTTGGCGGCGGGCTGGAATGAGGTGTCAGCGCAGGTGGTGGAAGTGCTGTTTCTTGGTGAGAGCCAGACTTGCAGCGTGGTCACTTCGGGCGGGACGTCGATGACGGTCAAGGCCTTGTCGGCCGCGGGCATGCCGCTCAAGGCCGGGGATCCGGTGCGCGTGCGCTGGGCCACGGCGGATGCCTGCGTGTATACCGAGTGGACCGAAGGCGACCTCAACAAAGCCGCCGGGGCCCACTGAGCCCCCTGTAGGAGCTGCCGCAGGCTGCGATCTTTTGATCTTGTTTTTTAACCATCAAAGTCAAAAGATCGCAGCCTTCGACAGCTCCTACAGGAATGCATTCCAAATGTGGGAGCGGGCTTGCTCGCGAATGCGGTGTGTCATGCAATGGAGATGTTGACTGACACGGCCTCTTCGCGAGCAAGCCCGCTCCCACAGGGGTTTAGTGGTGTTCAGGTAATTGGGGCATAGCCTTCGATTTGATCCGGCCACGCCGTGAGGATTTCGAACCCGGTCTCCGTCACCGCCACCATGTGCTCCCACTGCGCCGACAGCGAGCCGTCCTTGGTCAGCACCGTCCAGCCATCCGGCATGTTCTTCACATGGCGCTTGCCGGCATTGAGCATCGGTTCGACGGTGAAGATCATCCCAGCCTTGAGCTTCATGCCCTGATTGGGAAAGCCGTAGTGCAGAATCTGCGGTTCATCGTGATAGACCTTGCCGATGCCGTGCCCGCAATACTCGCGCACCACACTGAAGCCTTCCCGCTCCGCCAGACTCTGGATCGCATGGCCGATGTCGCCCAGTGTCGCGCCCGGTTTGACCACGCGAATGCCCGCGCACATGGCGTCGTACGTGGTCTTGATCAGGTGTTGCGCTTCAGGCGTCGCCTCACCGACCACGTACATGCGGCTGGTGTCGCCGAACCAGCCGTCCTTGATCACCGCGATGTCGAGGTTGAGGATGTCGCCGTCCTTCAGTGGCGTGCCCGATGGAATGCCGTGACACACCACGTCGTTGACCGAAGCGCAGACGGTTTTCGGGAAGCCGTGATAGCCGACGTTGGCCGGAATCGCCTTCTGCACATTGACGATGTAGTCGTTGCACAGCCGATCCAGCTCATCGGTGGTCACCCCGGCCTGCACATGCGGCACCAGCATCGCCAGCACTTCGGCGGCGAGTTGGCCGGCGGCGCGTGACTGGGCGATCTCGGCGGGGGTGTTGATCTTGATCGGGTTTCTCATGCGCTGACGGCTTCCTGAGTCAGTTGATGCAGATCCAGCCCGCCGTTCTGTTCGGCGCGGATCAGCAAGCGGCAAATGGCGCTGTGGTCGAGGTTGGGGTGCAGCTCGGCGAGCATGCCGATGCGCATCCAGTGCTCGGCCTGCGCGTTGATCGAGCGGCTGAGGGCAGTGCTGGAGATGCGCAGGTTCTCGTGCATGTCCTCGGAAATCTTGACGATACCCATAAACGAATCCGATACGTTGTGTATATGGAACGTATATTACCCAACACCCCGTCGAGATTGCAAACCCGATCCCTGTAGGAGCTGCCGAAGGCTGCGATCTTTTGATCTTGCTTTTCACAAGATCAAAGTCAAAAGATCGCAGCCTGCGGCAGCTCCTACAGGAATTTCACAGGCTTACCTTCATCGAAGCGCCCCACCCGCGTCATCAGGATGTCATCAACCGCACGGCACACTCCTCGCCACCGCGAGTCATCGCCGCACGTTTGCAAGGACTCTCATGAAAGACGACGACGCACTGTTTGCCGCCATCGACCTGGGTTCGAATGCCTTTCGCCTGATGATCGGGCAGTCGGTGCGCAGCCGGAAGGGCCTGCAGATCCAGGAAGTGAAAACCCTGCGCGAACCGGTGCGCCTCGCCGAGGGCTTTGACGGCGGTACGCTGGATGCCCTGGCGCTGACTCGTGGCTGGCAGGCGCTGGCGCGGTTCGGCAAGAAGCTGCGCGGCTTCGAACCGGGCCGTGTACGCGCTGTGGCCACCAGCGCCGTGCGCGAGGCGGACAATGCGCCGCTGTTTCTCGCCAGCGCGGAAAAGCATCTGGGGTTTCGCATCGATGTTATTTCCGGCCACGAAGAGGCGCAACTGGTCTACGCCGGCGTCGCCCACACCCTGCCCGACGCGCACGACCTGCGGCTGGTGGTCGACATCGGTGGTGGCTCGACCGAGCTGATCCTCGGCCAGGGCGCGCAACCGTTGCTGACCGAAAGCATCGCCATCGGCAGCGGTACGTTGAGCGCGCGGTTTTTCCGTGGCGGCGAGATTTCCGCCGCCGCCCTGCAGGAAGCCGAGCGCTTCGCCCTCCTGCAGTTGGAAAAAGTCGCCCGGCGTTATCGCGCGCAGGGCTGGCAGCAGACCATCGGCTCCTCCGGCACCGCGCGCATGCTCGCCAAAGTACTCAAGGCCAACCGTCTCAACGACTTTGCCGAGGACGGCATCACCTATGCCGGCCTGCTTCGCCTGTCGCTGTTGCTGCTGCAGGTACAGAACGTGCGCCAGCTGAAACTCGCCGGCCTGCAGCCGCATCGCGAAAGCATCCTGCCCGGCGGTCTGGCGATCATGCTTGCCGCGTTCAAGGCGTTCGGCATCGCGCAAATGCTCCCGTCCGAACCGGGTCTGCGTCTGGGCGTGCTGCACGGTTTGATGAGCCAGCACTGATCCCCCGCAACTTCTCCAGACAAGGATCTCTTGTGGTGAGGGGATTTATCCCCGATGGGTCGCGTAGCGGCCCCAAAAAACGGGCCTGCTGCGCAGTCCATCGGGGATAAATCCCCTCGCTACAGGGTTCTCTTCCATGGATCCTGTGCATTGCAACTCCCTTTACTCAGCACTATCCGCTACCATGCCGGCGCCGGTTCCCGAACGGGAATAATAGGGAATCCGAGGTGCGCGCCGCGCATTGATCGGAACTGCCCCCGCAACTGTAGGTGCCGAGCCTGCTCCACGACTGCCACTGGGTGAAGACCCGGGAAGGCCGGAGCCCGGGCGATGACGCATCAGTCAGGAGACCTGCCGGCCGAGTAATTCACTAACCGGCGGGGTGTCCGGGAAGGACATCGTGCCGCGCGCATTGTTGTGGGATGGCCGGCCTTGCGCAGCTGTCCCGGCGGCGTTCCATGATGTGTTTCCAGTCCGTACGCGCCCGCTCCCCGTACGGTTCCATTGGAGACTGCCGCATGTCGCTGCCCCGCGTTGCCACTTTGATCACCGGTCTGGCCTTCAGCGCCCTCGCCCACGCAACGCCTGGGCACTATCCGCTGACCATCGAAAACTGCGGCAGCACGCTGACGTTTCAGCACGCCCCGAGCCGCACCGTCAGCATCGGCCAGGCCGCCACCGAAATGCTCTACGCCATGGACCTGAGCGACAAAGTGGTCGGCACCTCGTTGTGGTTCAACAACGTCCTGGCGCAATACAAAGCACAAAACGAGAGCATTGAGCGCCTCGCCGACAACGAGCCGAGCTTCGAAGCGGTGATCGGTAAACGCCCGGAACTGGTCGCCGTGGAACTGGAGTGGATGGTCGGCCCGCAAGGCGCGGTCGGCACCCGCGAGCAGTTTCATGAGCTGCAAATCCCCACTTATCTGCTGCCGTCCGACTGCGAAGCCAAAGACAATCTGGTCGGCGCCGACGGCACGCGGCTCGCTCCGTTTCGCATCGAGACGATCTACAAAAGCGTCAGTCAGCTGGCCGAAATCTTCGATGTGCGCGACCGTGGCGAGCAGCTCAACGCCCAACTCAAGGCCAGCCTCGCCCGCTCGATTGCCACCGCGCAAACCGTGAAGCACAAAGACCTTAGCGCGCTGGTGTGGTTTTCCAGTGCGCAACTCAACGTCGAGCCGTTTGTCGCGGGCCACAAAGGCGTGCCTGACTTCATGCTCAGCACGCTTGGCGTGCGCAACATCGTCGAGTCCGATGAGGAGTGGCCGACCGTCGGCTGGGAAACCATCGCCAAGGCCAACCCGACCTTTCTGGTGATCGCACGCATGGATCGCCGACGCTTCCCCGCTGACGACTACGAGAAAAAACTCGCCTTCCTGCGCAGCGACCCGGTGACGCGCAACATGGACGCGGTGAAAAACAACCGCATCATCATCCTCGACGCCATGGCCCTGCAGGCCAGCCTGCGCATGTTCGATGGCCTGGAACAACTGGCCGCCGCCATCAACGGCTACGACCTGCCGCAATGAGCAAAAGCCTGATCCGTCTGTCGCTGGCCCTGCTGATTCTGCTGATCGCGGTCATTGCGGGTGTGGCCATCGGCGAAACGCCCATTGCGCCGGACGTGGTCATGCAGGTGCTGGCCAACAAACTGTGGGCCGCCGGCCATGCGCTCGATCCCATCGACGAAGGCATCGTCTGGAACTACCGGCTGACCCGCGCCCTGGTCGCCGCTGCTTGCGGTGCCGGGCTGGCGACTTGCGGGGTGATTCTGCAATCGCTGCTGCGCAATCCGCTGGCCGATCCGTACCTGCTGGGGATTTCCGCCGGCGCCTCGACCGGTGCGGTGATGGTTGCCTTGCTGGGCGTCGGCGCCGGGGTGATTTCGCTGTCGGTCGGCGCCTTCGCCGGTGCAGTGACCGCGTTCGTGCTGGTGATTGTCCTGGCCCGTGTCAGCGGCAGCGCCAATGGCACCGGGCAGATCATTCTGGCGGGGATTGCCGGCTCGCAGTTGTTCAACGCGCTCACGGCGTTTCTGATCACCCGTTCGGCGAGTTCCGAGCAGGCGCGCGGGATCATGTTCTGGCTGCTGGGCAATCTCGGCGGCGTGCGCTGGCCGTCGGTGTGGCTGGCGGTGCCGGTCGCGCTGGCGGGGCTGGCGGTGTGCCTGTGGCATCGGCGGGCGCTGGATGCGTTCACTTTTGGCGCGGACTCGGCGGCGTCCCTCGGCATTCCGGTGCGGCGGGTGCAGTTCGTGCTGATCGGCTGCGCAGCGCTGGTGACCGCAGTGATGGTGTCGATTGTCGGTTCGATCGGCTTTGTCGGTCTGGTGATTCCGCATGCGGCGCGGCTGTTGCTGGGCACCGGGCATGCGCGTCTGTTGCCCGCCAGTGCCTTGGGCGGCGCGTTGTTTCTGATCGCTGCCGACGTGCTGTCGCGCACGCTGATCAAAGGCCAGGTGATTCCGGTCGGGGTAATCACCGCGCTGGTCGGTGCGCCGGTGTTTGCCCTGATTCTGGTTGGTCGCCGAGGTGTTCGATGAACGTCTTGAGTTGCACCGATCTGCGCTTCAAGGTGCGCGGCGCCGAGCTGCTCAACGGCGTCAGCCTGAGCGTTCGGCAAGGCGAAACCCTGGGCATCGTCGGCCCCAACGGCGCGGGCAAATCGACCCTGCTCAAACTGCTCGCAGGGTTGCGCACGCCGAGTGCCGGCGAAGTGCTGCTGGAGGGGCAGCGACTGGGGAAGATGACCCGCCGGGCGATTGCGCAAAAACTTGCGTTGGTGGAACAGCAGGCCGACACCGACGACGGCATTCGCGTGTATGACGCGGTGGCCCTCGGGCGCACGCCGTGGCTGTCGGCGTTACAGCCGTGGTCGTCGGCCGACCGTGCAATCGTTGAGCAGGCGCTGCTGGATGTCGATGCGGTGCACCTGCGTGATCGCATCTGGCGCGGCTTGTCCGGAGGCGAACGGCAACGGGTGCACATCGCCCGGGCGCTGGCGCAACGGCCACAGATCCTGTTGCTGGACGAGCCGGCGAATCATCTGGATATTCAGCATCAACTGGCGATTTTGCAGGTGGTGCGGGCGCTGCCGGTGACTACGCTGATTGCCTTGCACGACCTGAATCAGGCGCTGAAATGTGATCGTCTGGCGATTCTCGAAGGTGGGCTGCTGGTTGATCTGGGGCCGCCGCTGGAAGTGCTCACACCGCAGCGTCTGCAAGACACCTTTGGGGTAAAAGCGCGCTACCTGACCGACCCGGTCGATGGCGAGCAGATATTGCGGTTTCACACCTGAGCCAAAAACTTGCCCCCGGCCTCACCGACCTCCTGTAGGAGCTGCCGAAGGCTGCGATCTTTTGATCTTGATCTTTAAAAAACAAAATCAAAAGATCGCAGCCTTCGGCAGCTCCTACAGGGATAAAACAAAATCCGCCGTTCCGATCAACCGGGGCGGCGGGTTTTGTCTTTGTGGCGCTGGGTTGAACGGCGTCCGCTTCTGTATTTTAAACAAGGTCGTTTAAATGACATTCCTCGACACGCCTTCCAGGCTACACATCCTTGCGCCGTTGCCTACACGTACGCCAGAATCCGCCGGCTTGTGCGCGTTGGGGTCGGGATTTATCGTTTGCGGGTCGCTGACAAATCAGCGATCGGGTTTAGCGATCCGTCCTTACGCCGAAGCAACCTCTTCTCAATTGCAGACCCGTCTGTCTGCATTTGCGTCATGGTGGCTGTGCGTGGGAGACCTTCGGGTCTACCCGGGGTTTCTGTGACCCGGATCGCTAACCTGCGTACAGCCGCCACCTTTACTTGTTTAGCGATGGGTCGTGGCGGCCTCATTCCTTCACGGAGATATGCCATGATCAAACCAACGCCCAACCCACCCGAACAACTGCCCGAAACCGATCCCACCTCCCCTTACAAATCCCCCGATTCCAACAAACTCCACGAAGCCGCCGAGCGCGCGCTCGATCATTACCTCAATCCGTCGAACCATCCAAACCCCAACCCCAAGCGCGGCCCGATGTACGCCGTCGACCCGGATTACAACAACGAAGAACTGCTGGTGAATGTCTGCGAAACCCTGGGCTCGGCCAAGACTATCGCCCTGGATTTCGCCGCCATGCTGCCCGCGCCACAGCGCCGGACGTTGTTGGGGATTGCGCAGTTGGTGATGTTGAGTGAGCTGGCGGTGAATCGGGTGGTGGATCGGTTGGAGTTGCCGCCGGGGCAGTGATTGTTTTTTGGAGTGTGATCGTTCCAATGCTCAGAGTAGGAACGATCAAACCTGCACACAACCCCCTGTAGGAGCTGCCGAAGGCTGCGATCTTTTGATTTTGCTTTTAAAAAACAAGATCAAAAGATCGCAGCCTGCGGCAGCTCCTACAGGGGGTGCGTATCAATATGCAGTTTGCAGCGGTCAGGCCAGTTCTTTGCGCAACTGCCGTGCCGCCGCCACCATGTGCACCAGCGCCGCTTCGGTCTCGGGCCAGCCGCGGGTTTTCAGGCCGCAATCCGGGTTGACCCACAGGCGTTCGGCCGGGATACGTTTGGCGGCCTTGCGCAGCAGATTGGCCATCTCCGAGGCATCCGGCACCCGTGGCGAGTGGATGTCGTAGACGCCCGGGCCGATCTCGTTCGGGTAGGCGAAGGCTTCGAAGGCCTCGAGCAATTCCATGTCCGAGCGCGAGGTTTCGATGGTGATCACGTCGGCATCCATCGCCGCGATCGACTCGATCACATCGTTGAATTCGCTGTAGCACATGTGGGTATGGATCTGCGTTTCGTCGCGCACACCCGAGGCGCACAGACGGAACGCTTCGGTGGCCCAGTCCAGATAGTGCTGCCACTGTGCCCGGCGCAGCGGCAAGCCTTCGCGGAACGCGGCTTCGTCGATCTGCACGATCCTGATCCCGGCGGCTTCCAGGTCCAGCACTTCATCACCAATCGCCAGCGCAAGTTGCCGCGCCTGCACTTCGCGACTCACGTCTTCACGCGGGAACGACCACATGAGCATGGTCACCGGCCCCGTCAGCATGCCTTTCATGACCTTGTCGGTCAGGCCCTGGGCGTAGCGGATCCAGTCGACGGTCATCGCTTGCGGGCGGCTCAAATCACCGAAGATCACCGCTGGTTTCACGCAACGCGAACCGTAGCTCTGCACCCAGCCGAAACGGGTAAACACGTAGCCCTCTAGTTGTTCGGCGAAGTACTCGACCATGTCGTTGCGCTCGGCTTCACCGTGCACCAGCACATCGAGGCCCAGTTGCTCCTGGATTTGCACCGCATGGCGGATCTCGCTGTACATCGCCTCGGTGTATTCGGCGGCGCTGAGCTTGCCCTGTTTGAACGACTGACGGGCCAGCCGAATCGATGCGGTCTGCGGGAATGAGCCAATGGTGGTGGTCGGGAACAGCGGCAGAGCGAGGCCGGCGCGTTGTTTGCGGATGCGTTGGGTAAACGCCGATTGGCGTTGGCTGTCCTGCGCGGTAATGGCCGCGACACGCGCCTGCACTGCGGGTTTGTGGATGCGCGGCGAAGCGGCGCGGCTGGTCTGTACCGAACGGCTTTGGGTCAAGGCGCGCAGGACTTGCGGCGCTTCCGGCTGATTGACCGCCTGAGCCAGCAGCGCAACCTCTTCGCACTTCTGCACGGCAAACGCCAGCCAGCTTTTCAGCTCGGCATCGAGCTGGTCTTCGCGGCTCAGGTCCACCGGGCTGTGCAACAGCGAACAGGATGGCGCGACCCACAGACGCTCGCCCAGACGCTCATGCGCATGCTGCAGCGTGGCGAGTGCCTGTTCCAGATCACAGCGCCAGACGTTTCGACCGTTGACCAGGCCCAGCGACAACACCTTGTACGCCGGCAGCCGATCCAGGATGGTCGGGTATTGCTCCGGCGCACGCACCAGGTCGATGTGCAGACCGTCGACCGGCAGATTGGCGGCCAACCCGAGGTTTTCTTCCAGGCCCCCGAAGTAGGTGGCGAGCAGTTTTTTCAGCGGATCGCGCTGGATCTGGTTGTAGGCGCGTTCGAAGGCATTCTTCCAGTCCTGCGGCAGGTCGAGCACCAGAATCGGCTCGTCGATCTGCACCCACTCGACGCCCAGCGCAGCCAGCCGCGCGAAGATCTGCCCGTACAGCGGCAGCAGGCGATCAAGCAGTTCCAGCTTGTCGAAGTCGCCGCCCTTGGCCTTGCCCAGCCACAGATACGTCAGCGGGCCGAGCACCACAGGCTTGACCGTGTGACCGAGGGCGCGGGCCTCTTCGACTTCTTCGAACAACTGCTCCCAGCCCAGCTGGAACTGTTGATCGGCACTGAATTCCGGGACCAGATAGTGGTAGTTGGTGTCGAACCACTTGGTCATCTCTTGCGCGTGAGCACCGCCGCAGCAGCTGTCGCTGACGCCACGGGCCATGGCGAACAGGGTTTGCAGGGTGGCTTTGCCGTCATGCGGGCGGAAGCGCTCGGGGATCACGCCGAACATCAGCGAGTGGGTCAATACCTGGTCGTACCAGGCGAAATCGCCCGCAGGCAGCAGTTCGATGCCGGCCTGCTTCTGCACCTCCCAATGAGCCTTGCGCAGTTCACGGCCAACTTCACGCAGGCCAGCCTCGTTCAGTTCTCCTTTCCAGAACGCCTCTTGCGCTTTCTTCAGTTCGCGGTCGCGACCGATGCGCGGAAATCCGAGGGAATGGGCCAATGCCATGACGAACAACTCCAATGTCTTGTTTGATGGCGGCCATTGTCGGGATCGGTCACTGGTGAGACAAACTCATTTTAATCGTGATCGTCACAAGTTCTACTCATGATCAAAAATCCTTCGCAGCCGTCGTTGCGCTGCCGGATATTCAGGCGCAATTCAACCCACTGCCGATACTTACGACGCTCTTTGAATACTCAATGGCGCCTCGATATAAACCCTTACACATCAACATCTGCCACCCTCGAATTTCGATCTATGGTTAGACCGAACTGGCTGGACGCGCGGCCGACTAAAGGTTGCGACGGCCCTTGTCTGCGCCTATGTTGCACGCGAGCTTTTCCCCGCGATTGGAACGCGATCAACACCACCAAGAGGTGAAGAAATGTCAAAGGAATCACGCCCTGCCGTACTTGGGCTGATCGGCAATACGCCGCTGGTTCAGGTCACTCGATTCGATACCGGCCCGTGCACCCTGTTTCTCAAACTGGAATCGCAAAACCCCGGCGGTTCGATCAAGGACCGCGTCGGTCTGGCGATGATCGACGCGGCTGAACGCGACGGTCGCCTGCAACCGGGCGGGACCATCGTCGAAGCCACCGCCGGCAACACCGGCCTGGGTCTGGCGCTGGTCGGCCGCGCCAAAGGCTACCGCGTGGTGCTGGTGGTGCCGGACAAAATGTCCACCGAAAAAGTTCTGCACCTGAAAGCCATGGGCGCCGAAGTGCACATCACCCGCTCGGACGTCGGCAAGGGCCATCCCGAGTATTACCAGGACGTCGCCGCCCGCCTGGCAAAAGACATTCCCGGCGCGTTCTTCGCCGACCAGTTCAACAACCCCGCCAACCCGCTCGCTCACGAATGCAGCACCGCCCCGGAAATCTGGGCGCAGACCGAACATGACCTGGATGCGATCGTGGTCGGCGTCGGCTCGGCCGGGACCCTGACCGGACTGAGCCGCTTCTTCAAACGCGTGCAACCGGATCTGCAAATGGTCCTCGCCGACCCGGTCGGTTCAGTCATGGCGCAATACAGCCGCGACGGCAGCATGCCGACGCCCGGTTCATGGGCGGTGGAAGGCATTGGTGAAGACTTCATTCCGTCGATCACCGACCTCTCCAGCGTGCGCCACGCCTACTCGATCAGCGATGAAGAAAGCTTCGATCACGCCCGCCAGTTGCTCAAGGCCGAAGGCATTCTCGGCGGCTCGTCCACCGGCACCCTGCTGGCTGCCGCGCTGCGTTATTGCCGCGAGCAGACCGAGCCCAAGCGCGTGGTCAGCTTCGTCTGCGACACCGGCACACGCTATCTGTCGAAGGTCTATAACGATCAGTGGATGACCGATCAGGGCCTGTTGCAGCGCAAGGGCTACGGCGACCTGCGCGACCTGATCGCCCGGCGCTTCGAAGACGGCCGAGTGATTAGCGTCGGCCCTGACGACACCCTGCTGACCGCGTTCCAGCGCATGCGTCTGGCCGATGTCTCGCAACTGCCGGTGCTGGTTGAAGGCAAGCAACTGGTGGGGGTCATCGACGAATCGGACATCCTTCTGGCGGTGCACGAAGACGCCGCTCGCTTCAGTCAATCGGTGTCCGGCGTGATGACCGACAAGCTGCAAACCCTCGCGCCCGGCGCCGACCTCGCCGAGCTGGAAGCGGTGCTCAGTCGCGGCCTGGTGGCGATCGTCGCCGACGCCTCGGGCTTCCACGGCCTGATCACCCGCACCGACATGCTCAACCAATTACGGAGATCCCTCGCATGAGTCAGCACGACGATAAATCCCAAGGCTTCGCGACCCGGGTGATCCACGCCGGGCAGATGCCGGACCCGACCACCGGCGCGTTGATGCCGCCGATCTACGCCAACTCGACCTACCTGCAGGACAGCCCCGGCGTGCACAAGGGCTTCGACTACGGGCGCTCGCACAACCCGACGCGGTTTGCCCTGGAGCGCTGCGTGGCGGATCTGGAAGGCGGCACTCGCGCGTTCGCCTTCGCTTCCGGGCTGGCGACGATTTCCACCGTGCTCGAACTGATCGATGCCGGTTCCCACGTGATCTCCGGCAATGACCTGTACGGCGGCACTTTCCGTCTGTTCGACAAGGTCCGTCAGCGCAGCGCCGGACATCGTTTCAGCTACGTTGATCTGACGGATCTGGCGGCGTTCGAAGCGGCGCTGCAGGACGACACGCGGCTGGTGATCGTCGAGTCGCCGACCAATCCGCTGCTGAGCCTGTCGGACCTCGCGGCCATCGCGCGTATCTGCCGTGCCCGCGGGATCATCAGCGTCGCCGACAACACCTTTGCCAGCCCGTATATCCAGCGGCCGCTGGAGCTGGGTTTCGACGTTGTGCTGCACTCGACCACCAAGTACCTCAATGGTCACTCCGACGTGATCGGTGGCATTGCGGTGGTTGGGCAGAATGCCGAGCTGGCGGACAAACTCGGCTTTCTGCAAAACGCTGTCGGCGCGATTTCCGGGCCGTTCGACGCGTTCCTGACCCTGCGCGGGGTGAAGACCCTGGCGCTGCGCATGGAGCGTCATTGCAGCAACGCGCTGGCGCTGGCGCAGTGGCTGGAGCAACAGCCGCAGGTCAAACGCGTCTACTACCCGGGCCTGCCGTCGCACCCGCAACATGAGCTGGCGAAACGGCAGATGCACGGTTTCGGCGGGATGATTTCCCTGGACCTGAACACTGACCTCGCCGGCGCGCGGCGTTTTCTGGAAAACGTGAGCATCTTCGCCCTGGCCGAAAGCCTCGGTGGCGTCGAAAGCCTGATCGAGCATCCGGCGATCATGACCCACGCGACCATCCCGGCGGAAACCCGCGCCCAACTCGGCATCGGCGACGGCCTGGTGCGCCTTTCGGTGGGCGTCGAGGATCTCGAAGACCTGCGCGCCGATCTGGCCCACGCACTGGCGAAAATCTGACCCGGCAACAACGACAAAGCCCGCAGCAATGCGGGCTTTGGTGTTCGGGTAGGCGGCCAGTGCTGGTCTCTGGCTTACAAGGTTTATCGGGCCTCTCACAGTACAAAAGCAACCATGGAAACAACGGCGGTGCTTTGCTGCCTCACACGGCATAAGGGCTGGATCTCAGCGCGGAGATCTTTCTAACCGTGTACCCTTCGGAACGCGCCCCACGTCCCCTTGCTATCCGCTTGCGCATCAGTCTGCGTGTTCGCCTACACCCTTGAGGCTAGCAAACGCCATCGGCTGAAGGCGCAGTGTTTTTAGACCGATTTCCTTTTGCCCGGCGCGTGCAAGGTCGCGAAAAGACTATCGGCTGCGCGCGCTCAACCTACCGTCGCGAACAGCCGCTGCCGTGAAGTACTCGGGCGGCAACGGCGCAATTTAAATGAACCCTGCGCGCCGAGGCTCACCTAACTGAAAGACCATCAGGAGGTAGCCCCATGCAATTTGAACCCGTCTGGATCGTACTCGCTGTCGTACTTGTGATCATTGAGTTGTGGGCGATCAACCGCGTGCGCAAAAGCTCAGGCAAAGGCAGCAACAAAGGCGTGTGGATTGTCGCCATTGTGTTTGTGCCGTTGTTCGGGCTGATTGCGTGGGCACTGGCCGGCCCGAAACACGTCTCTCAAGACTGAGCAAATTACCTGTAGGAGCTGCCGAAGGCTGCGATCTTTTGACTTTGTTTTTAAGGATCAAGATCAAAAGATCGCAGCCTGCGGCAGCTCCTACAGAGAAAGCGGGGTTCAGGGGTCGACTTGCGCCATCAGCTCCGGCAGTGATTCCGGGCGTTTGGCATAGCGCTGCGCCAACACCGCACAGACCATCAGTTGAATCTGATGGAACAGCATCAGCGGCAAAATCAGCACACCAATGGTGCTGCCGGCAAACAACACCTGCGCCATCGGCACGCCGGTCGCCAGACTTTTCTTCGAACCGCAGAACAGAATGGTGATGCGGTCTTCCTGACTGAAGCCGAACGCCTTGCCCAACAAGGTCGAGGCCAACAGCACCAGCGCCAGCAGAATGCAGCAGACCACCACCAGCCCGAGCAGATCGATCAGCGGAATCTGATGCCAGATGCCTTCGTTGACCGCCTCGCTGAACGCGCCATAGACCACCAGCAGAATCGAACCCTGATCGACGAACTTCAGCCAGTTCTTGTTGCGCCCGACCCACGCGCCGATCCAGCGCCGGGCGATCTGCCCGGCAATGAACGGCAGCAGCAGTTGCACGCTGATCTTCAGAATCGCATCCACGGTCGAGCCGCCGTCTCCGTGCACGTCCAGCAGCAGTGTCACCAGCAACGGCGTGAGGAAAATCCCGAACAGGCTCGACGCCGCCGCACTGCAGATCGCCGCCGGAATATTGCCGCGAGCCAGTGAAGTAAAGGCAATCGCCGACTGCACGGTGGCGGGCAGTGCGCAGAGGTAGAGCACGCCCATGTACAGTTTGTCGCCTATCAGCGGTGTCAGCAGCGGCTTCAATGCCAGCCCGAGCAACGGGAACAGCACGAACGTCAGGCCGAACACCAACAGGTGCAGACGCCAGTGGCCGGCGCCGGCGATGATCGACTCGCGTGACAACTTCGCGCCATGCAGAAAGAACAGCAGCGCGATGGCGATGTTGGTCAGCCAGCTGAACCCCACCGCGACCTGACCGCTGGCCGGCAGGAAACTGGCCAGCAGCACGACGCCGATCAAGGTCAGGGTGAAGTTGTCGGGCAAGAATCTTGGGCGGGTCATGGGTTTGTTCATCCGGGGTTGCCAGTACGTGATTGCGACTCTAACGTGAGCGGGAATTACCGACTAACGCCGAAGAGCCATTAGATGCCGCCTAAAGGACATGAGAAGAGCTTCCGGCGCAGCATTCCCGGGCTGCCGAGCCTGCCGCGTGCGCTGTATGGGCGCACCGAATCGCTGCCCAATCGCGCACTGACCCGGCGGCACAGTCATCCGTGGGTGCAATTGTCGTACGCGATTCAAGGCGTGCTCGAAGTGCAGACCAGCGCCGGGCGTTTCGTCGCGCCACCGGAGCGCGCGGTGTGGATTCCGGCGGGCGTGCCGCATCGGGTGTTCAGTTCGCCGCACACGGAAATGCGCAGCTTGTACATCGATTGCAGCGTGACCGGCTGGGCGCTTGAGCGCTGCCACGTACTCGGCGTCAGCGACCTGTTGCGCGAGCTGATTCGCGCCTTCAGCCGGGTGCCGGTGGAATATGACGAGAACGGCGCGCATGGCCGGCTGGCACAGGTGATCCTCGATCAACTGGCCGAGGCGCCGCAGATCGACCTGATGTTGCCGCTACCGCAGGACGCCCGTCTGCGACAGATCTATCAGAGCCTTGAGCAACATCCGGAACAGCAGACCACACTGCAGCACTGGAGCGAAAAGTTCGACGTCACCGAGAAGACCCTCAGTCGCCTGTTTTTGCGTGACACCGGCCTGACCTTTCGCGCCTGGCGCCAGCGCCTGCGTTTGCTGGGCGCACTGACTCCGCTGGAACGCGGTGAACGGGTCACCGACGTAGCACTGGCCTGTGGGTACGACTCGACGTCGGCGTTCATCGCGGCGTTCCGGCAGCAGTTTGGTGAGACACCCGGAGAATTTTTCCGCTGAAATGCCGATAAATATCGAATTAGCGCGAGCCTTTGGTCGGAGTTCAAGGTAGAGTTTCCTCTATCGAGTTTTCAATCGCGTCTTCAACAATAAACCTGAACAACCTTTATTCGGTGGTAGCCGCATGATCGAAGTCACTGAAGTTTCCATTGCCCAATTGCGCTCGGCGCTTGAGTCCGGCCAGACCACGGCGGTTGAACTGGTCAAGGCCTATCAGGCACGCATCGCGGCTTACGATGGCCCGAACACCGCCACAAAACTGAACGCGGTGGTGGTGCACAACCCCAAAGCCCTGGAAGAGGCGGAGGCGTCCGACGCCCGCCGGGCCAGGGGCGAAACCCTCGGCCCGCTCGATGGCATCCCCTACACCGCCAAGGACAGCTATCTGGTCAAGGGCCTGACCGCGGCTTCCGGCAGCCCGGCGTTTGCCGATCTGCTGGCGCATCGCGACGCGTTCACCATCGAACGCCTGCGCGCCGCCGGGGCCATTTGCCTGGGCAAGACCAACATGCCGCCGATGGCCAATGGCGGCATGCAGCGTGGCGTCTATGGCCGGGCCGAGAGCCCGTACAACGCGGCCTACCTGACCGCGCCGTTCGCCTCCGGCTCGTCCAACGGCGCCGGCACCGCCACCGCCGCGAGCTTCTCGGCGTTCGGTCTGGCAGAAGAAACCTGGTCGAGCGGTCGCGGCCCGGCGTCGAACAATGGTCTGTGCGCCTACACGCCGTCGCGCGGGGTGATTTCGGTGCGCGGCAACTGGCCGCTGACACCGACCATGGACGTGGTCGTGCCCTACGCGCGGACCATGGCTGACTTGCTCGAAGTGCTCGACGTGGTGGTGGCCGAAGACCCCGATAAGCGTGGCGATCTGTGGCGCCTGCAGCCGTGGGTGCCGATCCCCAGCGTCGCCTCGGTGCGCCCGGCCTCCTACGCTGAACTGGCAGTAAAACCCGCCGCACTGGCCGGCAAACGCCTCGGTGTCCCGAAGATGTACATCAATGCCGACCCGGAAGCCGGCACCAGCGAAGCCCCCGGCATCGGCGGCCCGACCGGCCAGCGCATCAACACCCGCGCATCGGTGATCGATTTGTGGAAACAGGCCCGCGCGGCTCTGGAAGCGGCCGGCGCCGAAGTCATCGAAGTGGATTTCCCGCTGGTTTCCAACTGCGAAGGCGACCGCCCGGGTGCACCGACCGTGTTCAATCGCGGCATCGTCTCCAAGGAATTTCTGCACCACGAACTGTGGGACCTGTCGGCCTGGGCGTTCGACGATTTCCTGCGCGCCAACGGCGATCCGAAGCTCAACCGTCTGGCCGATGTCGACGGGCCAAAGATCTTCCCGCACGACCCCGGCACCCTGCCCAACCGTGAAGGCGACCTGGCCGCCGGCATGGACGAGTACGTACGCATGGCCGAGCGCGGCATCACCCCGTGGGATCAGATTCCGACCCTGCCGGACGGCCTGCGCGGCCTGGAAAAGACCCGCAAGCTCGACCTGGAAGACTGGATGGACACGCTGCAACTCGACGCGGTGCTGTTCCCGACCAATGCCGACGTCGGTCCGGCAGATGCCGATATCAATCCGGAATCAGCAGACATCGCCTGGAGCAACGGCATCTGGGTGGCCAACGGCAATCTGGCGATCCGTCACCTCGGCGTACCGACCGTCACCGTACCGATGGGGATCATGGCCGACATCGGCATGCCGGTCGGCCTGACCTTCGCCGGTCGCGCCTACGATGACTCGAACCTGCTGCGCCTGGCCTCGGCGTTTGAAGCCACCGGTTCGAAGCGTCAGGTGCCACCGCGCACGCCGCCATTGACGGCCGGCAAGTAACGACTCAGGGCGGGATTGGGACTGGAAACGGTCTCAATTCCCTCGCCCGATAACGGCCCCTCTTTCCCCGATACTTCGTTATTCCCGAACTATCCCTCAGAAATAAGCGATTTTTCTTACCGGCGAATTCGCCGATAGCATGGCCCTGCCTGACCCTAATTCAATAAAAGCCAGGGGAGCCAGCCATGCCCAGCACCAACCTCAATATCGGCGAACCGTGGATGTGGGGCGCGTTTATCGCTTTCGTCCTCGCCATGCTTGCACTGGATCTGTTTGTCTTCGGCGGCCGCAAGGCGCATCGGGTGTCGGTGCGCGAGGCCGCGTGTTGGGTGATTGCCTGGTGTGCGCTGGCGCTGGCCTTTGCCGGATTGCTCTGGTGGTACCTGAATGGCGAGTTCGGCGCCGAGATCGCCCAGCGCAAGACCCTGGAGTTTCTCACCGGTTATCTGATCGAGCAGTCGCTGTCGATCGACAACATGTTTGTCTTCGTGATGATCTTCAGCTACTTCGCCGTACCACCGGAACTGCAACGCCGAGTGTTGCTGTACGGGGTACTCGGGGCGATCGTGATGCGTGCGGCGATGATCTTCGCCGGGGTGTGGCTGGTGTCGCAGTTCGAGTGGCTGCTGTATGCCTTCGGGGTGTTTTTGATCATCACCGGGATCAAGATGCTGCTGTTCGCCGAGCAGCAGCCGGACCTCGACAACAACCCATTGCTACGCTGGGTGCGCGGGCACATGCGGATCACCCAGGGCTTCCACGGCGAACGCTTTTTCGTGCTGCAGAACGGCGTGCGTTGGGCGACGCCGATGTTTCTGGTGCTGGTGCTGATCGAGGCCAGCGACCTGATGTTCGCGGTCGACAGCATTCCGGCGATCTTCGCCGTCACCACCGACCCGTTCATTGTCTTCACCTCGAACATCTTCGCGATCATGGGCCTGCGGGCGCTGTACTTCCTGCTGGCGGACATGGCTGAGCGCTTTCATCTGCTCAAGTACGGACTGGCGATCGTGCTGGTGTTCATCGGCGGCAAGATGACCGTGATGCCATGGTTCCACATGCCGGTGGAATGGTCGCTGGCGGTGGTGGGCGGGGTGATTCTGGGGTCGGTGCTGTTGAGTCTGGTGGTCACGAGAGAAAGTGAACGCAGCACAGAATGACACCCTGCATAAACCTGTGGGAGTGGGCTTGCTCGCGAAAGCGGTGGGTCATTCAACGATGACGCTGGATGAGACGACGCCTTCGCGAGCAAGCCCGCTCCCACAGGAATTTCATTCGGCCGGCAGTTACTTGTCAGATTTGATGCTGGTCCACACGCGGGTGCGTACGCGTTCTATCTTTTGTGGCAACGGCTGGACGACGTAGAGGTTTTTCAGCGCTTCAGGGGTTGGCGTCAGGTTCGGGTTGCCAGTGATTTCCTTGTTGATTAACGGCAGCGAATCCTTGTTCGCATTCGGGTAACCGAGGAAGTCACTGATCGGCGCGATCACTTTCGGATCGAGCAGGTTGTTGAGGAACTCATGCGCTTCGGTGACGTTCTTCGCGCTCTTCGGAATCGCGAAGGTGTCGAACCAGATCGGCGCGCCCTCTTTCGGCAGCCGCCAATCGACGACCACACCGTTGCCCGCCTCTTTGGCGCGGTTACCGAACTGGTAGAAGCTGCCGGAGTAACCAATGGCCACGCAAATGTCGCCGTTGGCGATGTCTGTCATGTACTTGGCCGAGTTGAAGTAGGTCACGTACGGACGCACCTTGAGCATCAGTTCCTTGGCTTTTTCATAATCGGCAGGGTTCTGACTGTTCGGGTCGAGGCCGAGGTAATGCAGGGCCAGCGGCAGAATCTCCGACGGCGAATCGAGCATCGCCACGCCGCAGGATTTCAGTTTTTCCATATTCTCCGGCTTGAACACCAGATCCCAGCTGTCCACCGGCGCGTTGTCGCCCAGTGCGGCCTTGACCTTGGCCGGGTTGAAGCCGATCAGCACAGTGCCGACCATATAGGGCACGCCGTACTGGTTGCCAGGGTCATTCTTGTCCAGCAGTTTCAGCAACTCCGGATCCTGGTGGCTCCAGTTCGGCAGCTTCGACTTGTCGAGTTTCTGGAACACCCCGGCCTTGATCTGCGTATCGAGGAACTGGTTCGACGGCACCACCAGGTCGTAACCGGAATTGCCGGTGAGCAATTTGGCTTCCAGCGATTCGTTGGTGTCGAAGGTGTCCCAGGTGACTTTGATGCCGGTCTTGGCGGCGAAGTCCTTGGGCACTGACGGCAGGATGTAATCCGCCCAGTTGTACACTCGCAGTTCGCGTTGCTCGGCATGCACCGCGCTGGCCAGCAGCGTCAGCCCACACACGGTGGCACCCAGAATGCGTTTCATCGTGACCATGGTTGTTTCCCCGAAATGCGACGTGAGATCGATGTTTTTATGTTCTGTACACGGCAGCGGCTGTAAAGGTAGCCAAGGGCAAGGCAGGTTCAGCGTTTCGTTATGGTTTGATTCTTGCCGAGCGCGCGGTTGCGGCACAGTGGGGGATGGGCCAAAAGGGGATCGAAATGGCCAATTTGAATGTCCGCTGGAATGCGGAGGATGGGTGAGGATCACTTGTGAGGATTCAGCGAAACGTCGCGCTGCCACGACGGGTTGCGAAGCGGCCCACCTTCTATCTAAAGGGGAACCGCGCCCGCTGATCTTACGACTGCTTCGCAGCCGATCGGGGATAAATCCCCTCGCCACAGTGCTTTTGCGTCTGCCCGCGCGTGGCGAGGCAGTAATACAGCGGCACCGTCACCACCAGGCCGAATAGCCACGACAGGTCCGCACCCTCCACCAGATTGGCGTACGGCCCGACGTACAGCGAAGTATTGGCGAACGGCAGCTGCACGATGATCCCGATGAAGTAAGCAATGATCGCGTGCAGATTGAAGTGTCCGTAAATACCGCCGTCCGCGCGGAAGATCGAGGTGATGTCATACGCGCCGCGCTTGATCAGATAGAAGTCGATCAGGTTGATCGACGCCCACGGCACCAACACCAGCAGCAACGCCAGAATCAGCCCGATGAACTGGGAAATGAAATCCGCCGAAGCACCGAGCGCCACCACGCAGCAGCCCGCCAGCACTACGCTCGACAACACCACACGCACCTTGATGCTCGGCGTCCACTGACTGGCAAAGGTCTGGATCGAGGTGATGATCGACAGCACCGCGCCATACAGATTCAGCGCGTTGTGGCTGATGATGTTGAGCAGGAACAACACCATCAGAATCGGCCCCAGCCAGCCGGTGGACTGCTTGACCGCGACCATCGCCTCGGTACCGTCGGGCGTTGCCAGTACCGCCACCGAGCCGAAGCTGAACGACAGAATCGTCCCCAGCGTCGCGCCCAGATACGTCGCCCAAAAAGGTTTGGCGATACCAATGCCCGCCGGCAGGTAACGCGAATAGTCGGACACGTACGGCGAGAAGCTGATCTGCCAGATGATCCCCAGCGACACCGTCGCCAGCCAGCCGGACAGGTTGAAGCTGCCGCGCGTCAGGAAGTCCGCCGGCAAGTCATGGGCGAAGATGTAGATGAACCCGGCGAGCAGCGCGCTGCCCATCACCCAGGTGCCGATGCGGTTGAGCGTATGGATGAAGTTGTAGCCGATCACGCCAATCGCCGTGGCCGCCAATGCACCGATCAGAATGCTCAGCGGCGCCGGCACTGACGGCGCGATACCGACAATCGATTTACCGGCGAGAACGATGTTGGAAATGAAGAAACCGATGTAGATCAGCGCCGCAAAAAACACGATCAGCAGCGCACCATAGCGACCGAACTGGCCGCGACTCTGGACCATCTGCGGAATGCCCATGCGCGGACCTTGCGCTGACGCCAGTGCAATCACCACCCCACCGACCAAGTGCCCCAGCGCAATCGCCAGCAGCCCCCAGAACAAATCGAGATGGAACACCTGAACCACCATGGCGCCGGTGACGATCGGCAGTGGCGCGATGTTGGTGCTGAACCACAAAGTGAAAAGGTCGCGGGCCTTCCCGTGGCGTTCCGCGAGTGGGACGTAGTCGACCGTATGGTTCTCGATCAACGGATCTTGCCGGGACATCTGGGACATATGCATGAACTCGAGTTTGTCTGTTCTTATCGTTGTATGAAGCCAAACCGGGAGGACTCTATGGTCGCCCCTCAGATGCAGACCATATTATGGTATTCCAAACAATTCACAAGACTGATCCGCAGTTTACGGCGCCATCTGATCCGTCATCGTCCCTGAAACTGTGGTCTGCAGGCCAGCCTAAAGCCTAATAAATACTGAGTTTCCGACGAAAGCACCACGTTTATCGGTTCAGCGGAAAAGCCCTTGCAAAGAAAAAATACTGGTATACCATCAGACCAACAAATACATAAAAATCGCGTCACAACACCCGAGGACCGTGCAATGATCGATGCTGCCATCTACAAACAAGTCATGGGCTCGTTTCCGTCCGGCGTCACTGTCATCACCACCCTGGATGACGACGGCCAGATCGTCGGCCTCACCGCCAGCGCCTTCAGCTCGTTGTCGATGGACCCGGCGCTGGTGCTGTTCTGCCCCAATTACAGTTCCGACTCCTACCCTGTGCTGATCAAGAACAAGCGCTTCGCGATCCACGTACTGTCCGGCGGCCAGCAGAGCGAGGCCTATGCCTTCGCCCGCAAAGGCAAGGACAAGGCGCAGGGCATCGAGTGGACCTTGAGCGAACTGGGCAACCCGATCCTGGCCAACGCGACGGCTATCATCGAGTGTGAGTTGTGGCGCGAATACGAAGGCGGTGACCACGCAATCATGGTCGGCGCGGTGAAGAATCTGATCGTGCCCGAACAGAACCACGGACCGCTGGTGTACTGCCACGGCAAGATGGGCGCCCTGCCCGTTCTGGCCTGATTAAAACTTCAACCCCACACAAATCCACTGTGGGAGGGGGCTTGCTCCCGAAGGCGATGTGCCAGCCACCAGAGATGTCGATTGACACACCGCTTTCGGGAGCAAGCCCCCTCCCACACAGTTTTGAAGCCTCAACAATAAAAGATCCGAGGAAGCGAAATGAAATTTTCCCTGTTCATCCACATGGAACGCTGGGACGAAAGCGTCAGCCACCGCCAACTGTTCGAAGACCTGACCGAATTGACCCTGATGGCCGAGGCCGGCGGTTTCAGCACCGTGTGGATTGGCGAACACCACGCCATGGAATACACCATCTCGCCAAGCCCGATGCCGTTGTTGGCCTACCTCGCCGCCAAAACCACCACCATCCACCTCGGCGCCGGCACCATCATCGCGCCGTTCTGGCATCCGCTGCGGGTTGCCGGTGAATGCGCGCTGCTCGACGTGATCAGCAACGGACGCATGGAAGTCGGCCTGGCGCGCGGCGCCTATCAGGTCGAGTTCGATCGCATGGCCGGCGGCATGCCCGCCTCCGCCGGTGGCCAGGCCCTGCGCGAAATGGTCCCGGTGGTCCGCGCCCTGTGGCAAGGCGACTACGCCCACGACGGCGACATCTGGAAATTCCCGACCTCGACCAGCGTGCCAAAACCGGTGCAGAAACCCAACCCGCCCATGTGGATCGCCGCCCGCGACCCCGACTCGCACAACTTCGCCGTGGCCAACGGCTGCAACGTGATGGTCACGCCATTGATGAAAGGCGACGAAGAAGTCGTCGACCTGAAAAACAAATTCCAGACCGCTCTGGACAACAACCCCGACGTACCGCGCCCGCAACTGATGGTGCTGCGCCATACCCACGTGCACACCGCTGACGACCCCGATGGCTGGAAAGTCGGCGCCAAGGCTATCTCCCGTTTCTATCGCACGTTCGATGCGTGGTTTGGCAACAAGCAAACCCCGGTCAATGGCTTCCTCGCGCCGAGCCCGGAAGAGAAGTTTGCCGGGCGTCCGGAGTTTGAGCTGGAGAGCCTGCACAAGACGGCGATGATTGGTACCCCGGAGGAGATCATTCCGCGGATCAAGTATTACCAGGAACTGGGGGTGGATGAGTTCAGTTTCTGGTGTGATAACAGTTTGCCGCATGCGGAAAAGAAGAAGTCGTTGGAATTGTTTATCAGGGATGTGGTGCCGGCGTTTCGTTGAAAAACGCTGAGAGGCTGCAATAAAAAGGGGCGAATTCATCGATATGAATTCCCCCCTTTTTTTGCGCTTGTCGGCGATGGAACGTTACCCCTGAGCGGCGGCTTTTCGACTGCGGCGCGACGGCTTCAGATTGAAACGCCGCTTGCGTCGCGGATCCTGCCCTTGCGGCATTGCCAATCAGGTAACGAGTAATCAGCCTTGTCGCAATCAGACCTACAACGCGTCAATACTGCCAATTACGCCAGACACGACTCCCCGAGGCAGCAACGCCTCATGGACAACATTACCGAAATCTTTACTCCAGACCAATCTGTCCGCATGTTCGGTTTTTTGGAAATAGATAAACAGTCCGGCATCCCCCAGGAAGGTGCATGTCATATCCTGCACATCTTCCATAACCACCGCCTCCTCTTTAAAAAAATAACCATGAGCGGAAGCAAATAATTCTTTAGCGGAAATCGCCGAATCGCCCTCTTTTATATCTTCAAACTTCATTTTTGCGTAAAAATTCACTGTCGTTTTAAGCTCAATGACATCCACAATATCAAGGAGCCTTTCGCCAGCCACAAATACCGAAAACAAACCGTTTATCCAGAAGCAATTTGAGTCAGTCCAATCGCCTACTGCATCAAACTGAATTGAAAACAGGAACGGGTCGCCGTAAATCAATTTAATTTCACTCCTGGTACTTTCTGATTTTCCGTGGGTTCACCACTGGCCCACCAATGGATTTATGCCGTATCCGAGCAAACCGTCGGTGGCTGAAACAAAAGTTTTGAACAGTTCAGGACGTTATTCCAAATGGAGAATATCCTTGCCAGTAAAATAAACCACTCTTAAAGCACTATCACCCTTGCGCCAGCAAACGAGTCGCAAGCTTTGACATTCAGCGTTATCAACCTTCGCCAGTGCCCGTAATTTCTCTTTAGCATTGATGCCGTCAGCCTGCGCCCACATCGGCTGCCAGAACATGACGTTCGCCAGCAGGAACGCCAGCCCGCGCTTGGGCATGCCCAGGAAGGACTCACGGTTTTTCACGGCCGCAGAAGGCTGGTCTGCAAGAAAGGCGAACTGGCGAACATCCATGTCGATGATCTTGAAAAATGGTTCTCAGATGAAAAAGTCGAGGCGGAAATAGATCGGCGCCTCGCGCTCGGTCAGCGCATCCGGGCGTTCCAGCGAATGGGCGAACGTCACGCTGGCGGCCATGTGCTGACCACGGGCGAACAGCTCCAGCGAGTTGCTTGACATCCGCCCGTGCTGATCGCCGTTGTAACGATCATGGCGAATCACGCCCTGGTCATATCCCAGGCTGGTGCCGTATTCGGCGAACACCGGTTGCAGCCACTCGGCGGTTACCGGGCGTGACCAGCGCAGGTCGTTGCGCCAGTAGCCGCCGCTGTCGCCGGACAGCGACTGATCCTTGTAGCCACGGATCGACGACAGGCCGCTGAGGCTGGTGCGCTGTGGGCTGAACAGCACGTCTTCGCTGCGTTGGCCGGTCATCAGGCTGCTGAAGCTGAAGGACTCGCCCCAGACCTTGAACGGTTGCAGATAGCTCAGGGTTGCGGTGTATTTGCGGTAGCGCGCATCCGGCTCGCCGGGACCTGGATCGTGGCTGCCCTGCGCGTCGAAGGCGCCGATGCCTTCCTGCATGCCGGCATCAAGGTTGACGAAGGCGCTGCCGATGCGCCGACCGTGGTTGATGCCGAACTGCGCTTCGCTGATGCGGTTGCTGCTCAGCCTGAGCTTGCTGTCTTCGATGTAGTTGTTGCTGCGCAGGTACGACAGGCCGGCGCTGAGCGAGGTCTTGCTCACCGAGTCACGATGGACCACCCGCTCGGCGCGCAACTGATGGTTTTCGCTGTCGCCGGTCTGCTTGAAGTTGTAGCCGTTGGCGGCGATCTGCGAGCGGTAGTCGCTCTGGCTGTAGGTGTAACTGAAGTTCCACCAGCCCCAGGGCAGGCTGTAATTGAGCATCGCGTTGCTGGAGGTGTGCTGGTGGTCGGTCATCGCATCGTGACCGCCGCGCAGGCTCAACTGATCGGCCAGACCCAGCGGACTGTCCCAATCGAAGGTGGTGCCCCACTGTTGCTCACCGGTGCTGCGCTGGCCTTCGTTGCTGCGCGACAGCCCGGCACGCCAGGGTTTCTGCGGGGTATTGGTGACCAGTACTTCGCTTCCGCCGACGTTCTTGCCCGGCGCCAGCTCCATCTTCGCCTGATTGGATGGCAGGCGATTGAGCTGATCGACCATCTGCTCGATTTCGCGCAGGTTGACCAGCTCGCCGGCCTTGCCCGGAAAGGCCATGGCCAGTTCGCGCTCCGAGAGCTTGCTGTTCTCGGCGCCCTTCATGCCTTCGAGCTTGCCCTCGACTACCAGCACTTTCAGGTGCCCGGCGGACAGATCCTGTTGTGGCAGGTAGGCGCGACTGGTGACCAGGCCTTTTTCGATGTAGTGATCGGTGATGACCTTGAGCAACTCGTTGAGCTGCGGCACGCCGAGACACTGATCGATGTAGGGTTTGAGCAGGCGGTTTTTTTCGCCCTCGGAAAGACTGTCGGCGCCCTTGAGCTCGATGTCCTTGATCGGGAAGCACCGGGTATCGGTGGGCGCTGCCGGTTGCGCCGGTTTGGCGTCCTTGCCCGGCAATTCCTTGAGTTCTTCGAGGCGCCGCTGCTGTTCTTCGAGCAGGCGATTCTGGCGCTCGCGGATCAGGTCGGTTTCACCGGGGGTGGGGGCAGCCAAGGCAACCTGAAGGGGAGAAAGGCACAGCAACGCTACGCACAACCTCGCCGCGAAGGCGGGTGAGGACATGTTCGATCCCTCGATACGAAAAGTGACATCAAAATAGTGGCGCGATATTAGATGGCCATCATTTTGACGTCAAACAATCGTTTCAACCTTTTATCGGGTTTGTATCAAGGAATGAACAACAGGCGATCAGCATTTCGCAGGGTACAAAAAAGGGCGCGTATCCGCCTGCAACGGATACGCGCCCTCTTTCGCCAAGCGGTATCAATCGCGAATACGGCGCTCAGTGAACGCGTAGTCCTCCTGACAATCACCCGATGGGTCTTTCGCCACGTTGACGTAATGCACCGTGTCACCATCGATCAACGTGTAGGTGTAGATATCGGGCAAAGGAACACCGACGGTTCGCAACTCGTTTTTGCCATTGGCCGCCTTCCAGGTTCCGTGTTCGGTCTGGATCGGCTGAGTCTGCCCGGCGTCCCGGAAGAACGTGATGCTGAAGCTGCCGTCCGGTCTCAAGTTGTTCTTCCAGGAGAGGAACTGGCATTTGCCGTTTTCCGCCCGTACACCTTTCCAGGCGCCGACCAAGGCTGGATCGTTGCCCGGTTTGTTGGCGGCGCAACCACCCAGGGTTGCTGCCAGAACGACCAGGGCCAGGGAGAGTTTGCGTTTCACGTATCAAGTCCTTTCTTCAACCGAATCCAATGCGGCACGTTGCCCGATCAACCCGCAACAGGGATGCGCTGCTGGGGTTGGGTAACGTCGTAGACATGCTGCTCGCACAGCTCACCGTTGAACTGGAACTCTACTTGATACACCTTGCCGCGCTGCGGTGTGAATGTGCTCATCAGCGGCCCGCAGCTGTAGATACCCGCCGTCATCCGACCGTGCGAATAACCCGAAACCTCGAATGGCTTATCGGGGTCAGCTTGTGCTTCGAGTTGCGGAAAGCGTTTGACCGTGGCGCTGTTGGCCACTTCATTGAGGTTGGCGATCCAGCCGAAGACCTTGCCGCGACCAGAATCCACCACGGTGCCAAGCACCTCCATGCGCCGGTCGGGATCATCTGCGCGTCTGATGGAAAACTCCACCGGCGCGGTACCACCTGAAGACTTCATGATGACCTTGGCGTGCTGCGCGTCCACCACGACCTTGTCTTGATGCAACTGAATGCCGTCTTTCAGCAGGCTGGGGGACGAGTTACGCACATTGGACTGGCAGCCAGGCAGAGCGAGCAGCAGGGCCAGCGTCACGAGCAGACGTTTTTTCACGTAAAAATCTCTATTGAGCACAGCAGGACCGGGAATGACCTCAACATAACGCCGCGATATTAGATGGCCATCATTTTGACGTCAAATCTATGTGTTGTGCTGGTTCTCTCTGCGCTCAACGCCAAACCTTGCCGCTCTGCCCTGCATTGCGCTGGTTGCTTCTGACAACTGTGCTTATCTGAAGGGTCCACGCCGACAGCGCAGCACTTGCATACAAGTGGCGGCGCCCGATTGCGCGGATAGTCAGGTCTGCTTTAAAAAACCCTCCCGTACGCCCATTCAAGCAAGGAGTTTCCATGAGCACATTCACTACCGATGACGGCACCCAGATCTATTACAAGGACTGGGGTAGCGGCAAGCCCGTGCTGTTCAGCCACGGCTGGCCGCTGGATGCCGACATGTGGGAATACCAGATGGAATACCTGAGCAGTCGCGGCTACCGCACGATTGCCTTTGACCGCCGTGGTTTCGGCCGCTCCGATCAGCCGTGGACCGGCTACGACTACGACACCTTTGCCGATGACATTGCGCAACTGATCCAGCACCTCGACCTGCGCGACGTGACGCTGGTCGGCTTCTCCATGGGCGGCGGCGACGTCAGCCGTTACATCGGCCGTCACGGCACCGAACGCGTTGCCGGGCTGGTGCTGCTGGGTGCAGTGACACCGGTGTTCGGCAAGAAAGCCGACAACCCGCAAGGTGTCGACACCTCGGTATTCGAGGGGATCAAGGCCGGTCTGCTCAAGGATCGCGCGCAGTTCATCGCCGACTTCTCCACCCCGTTCTACGGCCTCGATCAGGGCCAGACCGTCTCCGACGGCGTGCTCACGCAAACCCTGAACATCGCCCTGCTGGCCTCGTTGAAAGGCACCGTGGATTGCGTGACCGCGTTCTCCGATACCGACTTCCGCCCGGACCTGGCCAAGGTCGACGTGCCGACGCTGGTGATCCACGGCGATGGCGACCAGATCGTGCCGTTCGAAACCACTGGCAAGCAGGCGGCGGCGATGATCAAAGGCGCCGAACTGAAAGTCTACCCCGGCGCGCCCCACGGTTTTGCCGTAACCCACGCGCAGGCGTTGAACGAAGACCTGTTGGGTTTCCTCAACCGCTGATGCGTCGCGCTGACCGGGGGCAATTCCGGTCAGCGCCTGGTTCCGCCTCAATCTTCCAGCAACGTCGCCAGTGCCAACGCATTACCCAACGCCGCACCACTGGCGGTGTTGTCGAAAATGCACCAGATCGCGGTGCCCTCTTCTGCCGCGACTTTCATCTGCTGAGCCAGCACCTGCAGATACTCCTCAGGGTAGGCGCTGTGATAGATGCGCGGCGAACCGTGCAGCCGCCAATAACGCACACCCGACCAGCCTTGCGGCGAAGCATCGGTACTGATCCGCGACGGATCGACCGCCACCTGGGCGATCTGGTGAGTCTGCAGCATTGGCGCCGCCGCCACCCACGATTCATGCCGTGGCTCAAACACCACATCACCGTCGAAGCGCTGGCGCAACGCAAGGAAAAACGCCTGCGCAGTTGCCGGTTCGAAGGCCAGCGAAGGTGGCAGTTGCACCAGCAAACAGCCGAGTCGATCCCCAAGGCCGCCGCATTGTCCGAGAAATTCATCCAGCGCCTGCTCACAGTTTTGCAGACGCATTTCATGGGTGATCTGCTTCGGCACTTTCACCGAAAAACGAAAATCCGCCGGCACCGAATCCGCCCAGCGTTCATAAGTCTGGCGCCGATGCGGACGATAGAACGAGCTGTTGATTTCCACGCAATTGAGGCGCGCGGCATACCGTTGCAGGTGCGTGCCCTGCTCCGGAAACAAAGGCCAATACCCACGCCCCAGGCTCCAGCCGGCGCAACCGATAAATATCAAAAAAGCACCCTCGCCGCTTCGCGCATGAAAATCTCCACGGTCTTCGGGCCAATGCCGTCGAATGCCATCAGGCGCTTTTCGAACTCGGCGCGATCGGCGCTGGCCTTGAGCATGTTGCCGATTTTGCCGGCGTATTCGTCATTGAGCCGCGCCGCCAGCGCCAGCAGACGCGCGGCCGTGGTCTCGTCGTAACGCACGTAACGCGCCTCGCCGAGCATGCCGACCAGTTGCCGATGTGTGCAGTTGGCGAGTTTGCGCGGCGTGTCGCGTTGATGGCGCTCGGCGATCACCCGGTAGGCCTCGGCGGCAATGTCGGCCTGAATCCGTTTGCCCATCAGGAAGCTGGCGAGCAGCCATTTGAACAAGCCTTCCTCGTTGGCCGAATCAAGGCTGATCTGCAGGTCGTGGGCGCTGATGGTTTTGCTCATCGTTGATCGCTCGCGGATCGAGAACTGGCCGCGGATGGCGACCTTCTGATGCCAGAGCAACATCAAACGATCGCAGCCTGCGGCAGCTCCTACAGGTTATTTTTTGCCGGGGAGGACGCTGGCAAGCACTTGTTTGGCGGCTTGCACGATCACGCCCGCCTCGTCCGGATCGCCCTTGAGCAGCGTCGTGGCAAACTTTTTCGCCTGCTCAAGCTTGATGTGTGGCGGCAACGGCGGCACGTTGGGGTCGGTCTTGAACTCGATCAGCACCGGTACTTCCGAGGCCAGCGCCTGCTCCCAGGCGGCAGCGACGTCTTCTTCACGGTCGACGAAAATGCCCTTGAGGCCGATGGAAATGGCGAACAGGTGATACGGCACATCAGGGATGCTCTGTGAGGCTTCGAACTTCGGATCGCCCTCCATCACCCGCTGCTCCCAGGTGACCTGATTCAGGTCCTCGTTGTTGAACACCGCGCAGATCCACTGCGGACTCTTCCACTGCCGCCAGTATTTGGCGACGGTGATCAGCTCGGCCATGTTGTTCATCTGCATCGCGCCGTCACCCACCAGCGCGATCACCGCGCGCTCGGGATGGGCAAACTTGGCGGCAATCGCGTACGGCACCGCCGCGCCCATCGAGGCCAGGCCACCAGACAACGAGCATTGCATGCCGCGACGGATCTTCAGGTCGCGGGCAAACCAGTTGGCGCAGGAACCCGAGTCACTGGTGATGATCGCCTGCTCCGGCAGCCGTGGTGACAGCTCGTACACCACCCGCTGCGGATTGACCGGATCGGCTTTGGCCAGCGCACGTCGCTCCAGGGTTTTCTCCCAGCTGCCGCGCCAGCCTTCGATCTTTTTGCGCCACTTGTTCGAGGTTTTCTGTTCGAGCAACGGCAACAGCGCGGCGAGGGTTTCTGCGGCGTCGCCGACCAGATTGACCTCCATCGGATAGCGCAGGCTGAGCATGTCCGGCTGCAGGTCGATCTGCACGCCGCGCGCCTGGCCTTCCTTGGGCAGAAATTCGGCATACGGGAAGCCCGAGCCGATCATCAGCAAGGTGTCGCACTCGCTCATCAGCTTGTAGCTCGGCTCGGTGCCGAGCAGGCCGATACTGCCGGTGACCCACGGCAAATCGTCCGGCAACGCAGCTTTGCCGAGTAGTGCCTTGGCGACCCCGGCACCGAGTTTTTCCGCGATCGCGATCACCTCATCGGTCGCCTGCAAGGCACCGGCGCCGACCAGAATCGCGACTTTTTCGCCACTGTTCAGCACGTCGGCGGCACGTTGCAGATCCGCCTCGTAGGGCAGCACTTTTGGCTTGGTATAACCGACGCCAGAGTGCGTGGTGCCGTGCGCCCGAGCCGGCGGCTGGTATTCCAGATCCTGCAAGTCATTGGGCAGAATGATAGCGGTCACCCGCCGCTCGCCCACCGCCGTACGCACCGCGCGGTCGAGCAGATGTCGCACTTGCGACGGCGCCGACGCCTGCTGCACAAACGCCCCGGCCACATCCTTGAACATCGACACCAGATCCAGCTCCTGCTGGTAATGGCTACCGAGGGCGGTGCGCGCCTGCTGACCGACAATCGCCAGCACCGGCTGGTGATCCATGCGCGCGTCGTACAGCCCGGTGATCAGGTGCGAAGCTCCCGGCCCCGATGTGGCAATGCACACGCCCAGCTCACCGGTGAACTTGGCGTGCGCCGAGGCCATGAACGCGGCCATTTCCTCATGCCGCGCCTGAACGAATTCGATTTTGCCATTGGCTCGGGCGAGCGCGCCGAACACGCCATTGATGCCGTCTCCCGGATAACCAAAAATCCGCGTGACGCCCCATTGGCTGAGCCGCTCAACCAGAAAATCTCCCACTGTCGTCGTCATCTCGTTCCCCACCTGTCGCCGATGCATGAAGCCCGCCCGGCAAGAACTGCGCCGGGCGGTACAAGGGTCTGGACAGTCGGGGCGCGGGTGAAGTTTCGATTGTTTTTTGCGCTAGCCAGTGACCGCGGGCGCTGCCTGCGGCCAATCGGCCTCGTCGATCTGTTCAAGACTGAGGTGCGCCGTCTCTTTGAGGAGCAATGAGCACAGCGCCACAATGCCCAGCGCCATCGCGCCGTACACCGCCACCCCGAACGCGTTGTGGTTGTTGGCGATCAGAATCGCGGTGGCCGCACTGGATGCTGTGCCGCCGCCCAGCGCCGCGCCGATCTGATAGGCCGCCGACATTCCCGAATAACGCATCTGCCGTGGAAACTGCTCGGCCAGAAACGCCGGAATCGGACCTTGCGTCGCCCCCATGAAGGCACCGATGGCGATGTACGCGGCAGTGGAAACCAGCAGGCTCTTGAGGCCGACCAACGGGAAGAACGCGAAAAAGCCGAGGGCCATGATCAGCGCGCCGAGGACCATCACCTTGCGGCGACCGATCCGGTCGGACAGCAAGGCAAACAACGGTGCGGTGATGACGATGGCGATGGACAGCGACAAGTCGAAGATCAGCGCGTCGGTGCTGCCATAACCCAACTGCGTGGCGTAGGACAGAAAGAACGTGCTGCCGATGTAGGCGATGGTCACGTAGCCGAAGGCAATGCCGGTGCACAGCAGCATGGCTCTGGGTCTTGCACGCAACGCCTCGAGCAACGGCATGCGCACTGGTGACTGCGGTGCGGCGGGTTGTTCGAGCGGTTTCTGCAAGCGCGCATAAAGACCGATCAACACCAGCACACCACCGAGCCAGAACGGAATGCGCCAGGCGAATCCGGCCAGGTCATCATGCGACGCGACGCTGACGATAGCGAATACCCCGGCACCGAGAATCCCGCCAATGCCGATGCCCATGCTGGTGAAACTGCCCCACAGCCCCCGTCTTCCGGGCGGCGCCGACTCGATGCCGAACAACGCCGCGCCACCCCACTCGCCACCAGCGGCAAAGCCCTGCACCAGCCTGAGCAACACCAGCAGCACCGGCGCGCCAGCACCGAGCGTAGCGTAGCCCGGCAGGCAGCCGATCAGCAGCGTGCTCAGGCCCATCAGCAACAGCGTGATCACCAGCATTTTCTGCCGGCCGAGTTTGTCGCCGTAATGCCCGAACACCATGCCGCCCAGAGGCCTGGCAAAAAAACCCGCACCAAACGCGCCGAACGCCACCAGGGTCGCGGTCAGCGGCTCCATCTGCGGAAAAAACACCTTGGGAAACACCAGCGCGGCTGCAGTGCCGTAAATCACAAAGTCATAGAACTCCAGGGCGGTGCCCATGCCGGAGACGAAAAACGTCCTCAGCGCAGACGGGTAACCGCTCTTGCGATCAGTTTCGGTAGCCATGTGCAATGCTCGTTTTGTTTTTATTGGAAGCAGCGACTCAGAAACGCAGATAACCGTTTCGGGCCAGTTGTTTGGGGTTGCCGGCGGCGTATTCGAGCACGCTGTGTTCAGTGTCGATGCCGATGGTCAGCAGGGTTTCCCAGCGCTCGGTGGCTGGCATGTTCAGATCCGGGTGGAAGCAGATCGGCGCGTGCTCACCTGCCTCGCCACACATTGCATCGGCGCGACGACTCAGGTTGCCGCTGGCCATGTTTCGCCGCGCGGCGTTGACGTGGTCAAAACGCGCGTAAGTCGTCGAGGCATCAGGCGTGCGCTCGCCGAAGCTCAGTTCGGGATCGAGAAAGTGATTGGTATGGGTGATCCAGCCCTCGACATCCGGCCGCACCACAGCCGTGAAGACCGGTGACATTTCAATGCTCACCGCGCGCGGGCTCGAGTCCTCACGGGAGAACACGGTCAGCACCGTGGAGGCGCTGACCCGCGCCGAACGCGCCAGGGCAATTGCTTCATCAACGCTATTGGCCTCCTCAAGGATGCGCCGGGCAATCGCATGCACCGGCACCCCGGCAGACCCGTTGTCGCTGGCGTGGTGCAGGATATTGAAGTGCAGTCCCAGCCCCGCACTGTTTACGCCGATCTTGCCGAGCATGCCGAATTCGGTGAACAGCTTCACCGTCATGCCGCTGGCCGCGGTCAGTTGCAGGATCAGCCCGTTGGGCACCAGCGAATCGTGCCAGTCCCAGGTTTGAATGGTGCGTGGCGGCAGCTCGCCGTCGGGCGCGAACACGGCGGTCGAACATTCACCTTCGGTAGACGCCGGCATCACCGCGAGAATCTCGGTGCGGGCATTCAGGCTCGCCAGCTGCCAAAGCGGCACCTTGGCCGCTTCAGCGGTGGCGACGATTTCTTCGGCGAGACTCGGGCACCAGCCTTGCAGCGTTTGCAGACTGGCTTCACCGATGGCCCGCACCTGGGTCTGGGGAACGCCAACCTGACTGAAGAAATCCAGATAGAGCGCCACTGTCTGGCGGATCTGCGCAGCCCAGGTGACGCCAATCTGATGCCCGCGAGTCTGCGGATTCCGGGTGTCGGTGACGAAGCAATGAACATTCACGAAAGGCTTTCCTTGGTTACGTTAAAGAGAGATGCCATCAGGGCTTGCGGCGATAAATTTCGCGACCGGCAAACCACGTGTTAAGCACTTGGGTGTCGCGCAGGGCCTGCGGCTCGACACTGAACACATCGCGGTCGAGGACGATCATGTCGGCCTGCTTGCCGGGCTTGAGCGAGCCGATCCGGTCTTCCAGGCGCAGCACCTTGGCCGCATTGAGGGTGTAGGCCTGGAACATGGTCTGGCGGTCGATGTCTTCGGCGGCGTTGAGCACGCCTTTCGGGCCTTTGCGACTGACTGCCTGGTAGATTGCCTTCCACGGCTCGGGGGTGGTGATCGGCCAGTCGCTGGCACCGGCGATGGTCGCGCCGTGCTTCAACAGCGAACGCGCCGGGTAGGTGTACATGAAGGCCATGGCGCTGACATACGGCTTGACCAGATCCATGCTCGACTCATCGGCAGCGGCCCAGAACATCTGCATCGAGGCGATGACATTCAGCGCCTTGAAGCGGGCAAATTCCCTGGGGTTGACCATTTGCAGGTGAGTGATCGAATGGGCGATGCCGCTCTGGCGATCCTTGCGTGCCTGTGCGATGCCATTGAGTGATTCACGCACCGCACGGTCGCCGATGGCGTGAATGTGCACCAGCCAACCGCGCGCGTCGGCGGCGCTGACCAGTTCACCGAAATGCGCCGGATCGATCAGCAGTTCTCCGGTCTTTTGTGAATTGCGGTACGGCTCGAGCATCGCCGCGCTTTGCGCCGGCACTTCCGCCACGCCATCGGCGAAGATCTTGATCCCCGGCAAGGTCAGGTTACTGACACCGAGAAATTGTTGGCGCACCTTGTCCAGTTCATCGAGGTCGGCCGGCGTGGCCTTGGAATCCGCCATCAGCAGCGCCGCAACGTGAGCCGTGAGTTCGCCGTTTTCCGAGAGGGTCTTATAGGTCGGCAGCACGCCGAGTGAGGTGTTGCTGACGTCACTGCCGGGAACCTCGTTGGCAATCGGGTCCAGCCACCCGGTGATCCCCAGACTCTTGTAATAGCTCAGGGCCGCGCGCCCACCGGCCAGCAACGCGTCAGCCGTCGGCGGCGGCAACAAGGCCTGCACCGGATACAGACCAGCGTCGACGAGGAATCCGTCCGGGCTGCCATCGGGGTGATGGCCGAGGGTCGCCTGCTCTTCGCCTTTGAGGCCCTTGATCTTTTCCGACGTGACGCCGGCGCGTGCGAGCATGGCCCGATTGGCCCAGCCGGTATGCAAGTCCCAGCCCAGCAGGAGGATCGGCTGGCTCGCCCATTCGCCCTGATTGAAACGTTGTTCGAGGCCGGCGATGTCACTCCAGTAAGTCGACGGCAAACCGCCGACACTAAGGAACTCCCCGCGCTGCGCCTTGCCGTCCAAGCGCCACTGGCGCAGGCGTTGCTCCAGTTGATCGAGCGACAACTGTTGCCCATCGAGATTGGCCTGCAGCAACTGCAGCCCGCCCTTGATCGTGTGCGAATGCGAGTCGATGAAGCCCGGCATCAGCACTTTGCCATGCAGGTCGATCACCTGCGTGGCCGCGGTCTTCAGGCGCAACACCTGCGCATCCGTACCCACGGCGAGGATCTTGCCGCCCTCCACCGCGACCGCCTGCTGCAAGGCCTGGCCAGGTTCGGCGGTGTAGACCTTGGCGTTGTGCAGAATCAGATCTGCAGACGCCAGACTTTCCAGTGAGGCACAAGCCAGTGCCGATGACAGCATCAGGGTCAGTAGCTGCTTCATGAGGTTTCTCGTTATTTTTGTTAGGCTGCGAGCAAGCCTATCCAAGCCTTGGCGATAACTGAATGCCACCTCGCGCACAACTTCTGTGCCCAGCAGGAACAGATCAATGGACAAGATGAGTGCCCTG
Source organism: Pseudomonas sp. Eth.TT006 (assembly GCF_054456575.1). Classification (NCBI taxonomy): domain Bacteria; kingdom Pseudomonadati; phylum Pseudomonadota; class Gammaproteobacteria; order Pseudomonadales; family Pseudomonadaceae; genus Pseudomonas; species Pseudomonas sp. Eth.TT006. Next base: position 325,175 of record NZ_JBTJEN010000003.1, read on the forward strand.
ACGATGTTCGTCGCCACCGCCGAGCACGGTAATTTCAGCCGCGCCGCCGAGGTGCTCGGCAGGACGCCTTCAGCCCTGACCAAAGCCGTGGCGCAGCTGGAAGAGGAGCTTGGCGCGCGGCTGTTCGACCGGACGACCCGGCGCATGGTGCTGACCGAGGCCGGGCGGATTTATCTGGACGGTGCGCGCCAGGCGCTGATGCAACTGCAACTGGCCAGCGAAGGCGTCGAGCAGCTCAAGCACGAATTGAGCGGCGGTCTGCGCATCACCGCCCCGCCCTCCTTCGCCCCCGCGTTTCTCAACGAGGTCTGCTGCCGTTTTCTCGACGCCCATCCGCAAGTGCATCTGGAAGTCGACTTGAGCGACAGCTATGACGATCCGGTGGATGGCGGTTACGATCTGGCGCTGCGCGATGGCCCGATCGATCTGCCGGGCGTCATCGCCCAACCCATCGTCGAAAACCAGGTGGTGTTGTGCGCCAGCCCGGCGTATCTGGCACGCAAAGGCCAGGAAGTATCACTGGACAATTACCAGCAGCACGACTGGCTGATCTTCCGTCATCCACTGCTCAACCGGCATTTCTGGTGGGTCAAGCAAGGAGATCGGCGGATTCGTCTGACCCAGCCGAACCCGCGAGTGGCCAGCGACAATTACGACTTCCTTCTGGCCTGTCTGCTGAAGGGCCAGGGCCTGCAGTTTTTGCCGCAATGGAGCGCGGCGCGGTATCTGGCCAGTGGTGAACTGGTGGAAGTGATGCCCGAATACTGGCGCGAGCCGAGCGCATTCGGCCCGTGGATTTACGTGCTGTACCTGGCCCACCGCCGCAGCACGCGCAAGGTCAAAGTGTTTATCGAATGTCTGAAGGCGCATTGCCGCCCGCCGACGCAAGGGACCAATGAAAATGGATTTGCCCCAGAGCTGACGCAATCGCTTCGCTGACCTCGGGGTTGCACAGCCCTGCGCCAGTGCGTTTATGCTGTCGCGTCTGATACCCGCCAAAACATTCCCGGCACATTCACGATGAGGCCCGTTTCATGAGTAAAGCGCCCTACGTACCGCCCAAAGTCTGGAAACACGAAGCGCCGTCCGGCGGCCACTTCGCCAACATCAACCGCCCGGTAGCCGGGCCTACCCACGACAAGACCCTGCCAGTGGGCAAGCACCCGCTGCAGCTGTACTCGTTGGCGACGCCCAATGGCGTGAAAGTGACCATCCTGCTGGAAGAGTTGCTGGCGGCGGGACATGCTGATGCCGAATACGATGCCTGGCTGATCCGCATCAACGAAGGCGACCAGTTCTCCAGCGGCTTCGTCGAAATCAACCCGAACTCGAAGATTCCGGCGCTACTCGACCGTAGCGCACAGCCGCCGATTCGGGTGTTCGAGTCCGGTTCGATCCTGTTGTATCTGGCTGAGAAGTTCGGCGCCTTCCTGCCGAAAGATCCGGCCGGGCGCACCGAAACCCTCAACTGGCTGTTCTGGCAGATGGGCTCGGCGCCTTATCTGGGCGGTGGTTTCGGGCACTTCTACGCGTACGCGCCGGAGAAGCTTGAGTACCCGATCAACCGCTTCACCATGGAAGCCAAGCGCCAACTCGACGTGCTCGACCGGCGCCTCGCCGAAAGCCGCTACCTGGCCGGCGACAGCTACACCATCGCCGACATCGCGGTCTGGCCGTGGTACGGCCAACTGGTGCGCAACAACGTGTATTCCGCTGCCGAATTTCTGGCCGCCCACGAATACACTCACGTGCAGCGCTGGGCCGAAGAAATCGCCCAACGCCCTGCCGTAATGCGTGGCCAGCGCGTCAACCGCACCTGGGGTGACGAGGCCAGTCAGGTCGCCGAACGGCATCAGGCCAGCGATCTGGATTGAGTCCGCCGCTCAGACGGTTTGCCGCGCATCCAGCAGGCCTTTTGGCCCGCGAGCCTGCGCGGAATACCGGCTCAGCAATTCGCGGCGGACGCTAGCCGCGCAGGATGCTATAGGTCGACTGCACCAGCCCTGAAGGAAAACCGCGGCTGGCGATCAGTTTCAGCGCAATGTCGTGTTCAAGCGCCCCGAATAACGAGCGTCCAGAACCGATCAGCACCGGAACCGTCGTGATCACCATATCGGTGACGAGGCCATCGCGCAGGAACGATTGCACCACCTGCCCGCCGTCGACATACACCCGGGCGATACCCTGACTTGCCAGCTCCGCCATCAGCTCGACAGGTGCAAGACTGGAAAAACGCACCTTGCCCTGCAGCGCCTCGGGCACTGGCGTACCCGCCAACTGTCTGGACAGCACCACCACTGGCCGATCGTAGAACCAGGTGTCGAAGGTCAGCACCTTTTCATAGCTTCCGCGCCCCATCACGATCACGTCCTTGTCGGCAATGAAGGTGCCATAGCCATGATCCTCAGTCTGATCGTCACGCTGTAACAGCCAGTCAATGTCGCCATCCGGGCGCGAAATGAAACCATCCAGACTGACGGCAATGAACACGTGGGCAGTGACCATCAAGACCTCCTGATGCAAAGGAATGGCGCTCCAGTTATCCTCAACCGGAGATCGAAAGCAACCTCGGTGAGCGACGCCGAAACACCTTGCTGACCCGATATGATGAGCACTTTCGATCACTGGTGATTACCCGCTAAGGAATTCGTGATGCCCCCTGGAAAACGTGAACTGGCGCGGATCGAACGGCGCCTGATCGCCACACTCACCGACGCCTGTGAAATCGCAAAAACTGAAATCCAGGGCTTTACCTGGCTGACCCACATCGCAGACTTGAACGCACTGGCGCAAACCCTGACAGTCACCTGGGTGTTCGAAACCGAGGCGGACAAAAAGCTCGCCCAGACGCAAGCCAAAGCCCGTATCTTTGAACTGACTGCCACCGCGCTGAGTGAGGCCGATATCCAGCTGTCGCCTTCGGATGCCTGCGTGCATTTCGACTCCGAGCAGGAATGCCAACGCACGCACGGTGGCAACTGGCGCGAGCGGCTACAGCGAAACGCGCGCAAGCCGCGGTAAGCTCCGGCTTGCAGTCTAATGCTGTTCACTTAACTCTGTGGCGAGGGGATTTATCCCCGATCGGCTGCGAAGCAGTCGCCGCTTTTGACGATTTTAGGGCCGCTTCGCAGCCCATCGGGGATAAATCCCCTCGCCACAACGTTCTGTAAAACTTAAGTGAACAGCATTACGGCTTGTAGTCAGGTCGCAAACATCCTGCGCAGCAGGTTTTCTTTTTCAGGGGCAGTGAAACCATGGAACAGCCGAAACCAGGCTCCGACTGGGTACTGCGCAGCGCTCACCCGGGACGGATAGAACGCATCGAGGCGTGGTTTGGCGGCCATGGTTACCAGCCTCATCGGCACGACACCTACTCGATCGGCCGCACCCTTTCCGGCGTGCAGAGCTTTCACTACAAGGGCTCGCTACGCCACGGCCTGCCCGGGAACACTTTGCTGTTGCACCCGGATGAGCTGCACGACGGCATGGCTGGGACCGACGCCGGTTTTCGCTACCGCATGGCCTACATCGACCCGGCACTGATTCAGCAAGCGCTCAAGGGCGAGCCGCTGCCCTTCATCGCCGGCGGTCTCTCCAGCGATCCGCGCCTGTATCGGGCCAGCGAAACGTTCGTGCAGGCCATGGATCACCCACTCGACCCAATGGAAGAACAGGACGCCCTGTTCGATCTGGCAATGGCCCTGCGCGCAGTGGCGGGCAAACCTCGCGGGCGCAAACTGCTCGACTACCCGGCAGCCGAGCGCGCCAGGGAATTCATCATGGCCCACCTGCAGCAGAACGTGACGCTGGAAATGCTCGAGCACGCCAGCGGCCGCGAAAAGTGGAGCCTGTCCCGGGACTTCCGCGTGCTGTTCGGCACCAGCCCCTACCGCTTCGTCACTCTACGCCGCCTCGATATTTTCCGCTCGCTGGTGCTGGACCGATTCTCGCTGGTAGACGCCGCACTGGCGGCGGGTTTTCACGACCAGAGCCACATGACCCGACATTTCACCCGCACCTATGGCGTGTCGCCGTCACGCTGGCTGGAGCGCGTCCGGCGCCAACGCTGACTTGCAGGATCGTACAAGCAACGCCCCCCGTCCCTTCGCTAGGCTGATGGCTCACGTTCAAGAGAGAGTCCGTCATGCCAAACATCCAAAAAGAACTGAATCTGCAAGCCATCAATCTCGCGCAAAAAACCGCGTTGATCGATAAGCAATGGAACCCGCGCGTTGTCGCCGAAATGAACGACTACCAGTTCAAAGTGGCGCGCATCCAGGGTGAGTTCATCTGGCACACGCATCCGGAAACTGACGAGGCCTTTATCGTGATCGAGGGCACGCTGCGCATCGATCTGCCGCAGGGTAGCGTTTATCTTGTGGCGGGTGAGTTGTACGTGGTGCCTCGTGGGGTTGAGCATCGGACGGCGGCCGAGGATGAGGTGAAACTGTTGATGATCGAGCCGCGAGGGGTGCGCAATACCGGGCAGGAAGGTGGGGAGCGGACGGTGGAGAATGATGTCTGGATTTGAGCTGAAAAAACATCAAAAAAATGGGAAGTTTTGGCCAAGGGTACCGGGCTTGGCAAATCGCCCCATCAATGGAAAACCTTTGGCCAACCTTATACTGGGTACGACGAAGTCAACAGAATATATAAAGGCTTTGACGGTACCGTTAAATGAAACTGAAAATATTAGCCGTGAGCCTTTTGTGTTGCGTCAGTCTACTTGCTAACGCAGCAGACATTCCTGTCAAAAAGGGAATGCCATTTCCGAAGGCCCGAAAAGCTCTGATCAAAAATGGCTGGAAGCCGAATCCGACCTACTCGGGTGAGTTCGGGGTCGAAAGCGTCATCCAAAGAGGAGGCTTCAATGAAATCGAATCCTGCACGGAGGGCGTTCGTTTCTGCAGTTTCAATTACATCAAGAATGGAGATTGTTTGGGTGTAGGAACTGTCGGCGAAGAAATCAAAGACATGAAGATCTATTCGTGGAGCTTCAAATGTCCTGAAAGGGATTGAGGCCAGACTACAAAGGGGATAGAAATCTATCCCCTTTCGTTCAACTCGTCTTGGGCTGTCTGGTTTGTAAGCCCCTCCTGATGGAGGCGCCTTAAAGATCAAAGACTCCGAGTCAACCCCAAGGCCAGCACCAACCGTTCAAGTCCGATGCCGAACCCAGCGCCTTCTCGATAGGCACCGCCGCCGACAACTTGTTGTTGTGCACCCAATACCGGGCAACGCACCTCGAAGCCGTTCCCCTCAAGGTAATAACTGAGTCCGCGCTTCACTGCGAGACTGAGTTGATACTCCAATCCCAGCGAATCAAGAAAGCCGGTGCAGATTTTTTGGCTACGCAGCAAAGCCTGTGCCGGTGTGGGACTGAGAATTTCGAGTCCCAGCTGAGTGAATTCGCGATAACGACCGGCCTGGGGTCGTTCATAGCGGTAACATCGCGCCACATAGAAAAACATCGCTTCTTCTCGTGAGCCGAGAAGCACATCGTTGCGCTCCTGAAAGAGCGCGGTTGCTTCCAGGATGAGGCAACAAGGACGTCCGGCCTTGTCATTGAAGGCCCACATTTGTCCGATAATTTCACTCCCGCCGGTTTTCTCAATGAAAGTGTCCTGGCCCCATAGCGCAGGAACTATGACCTCCTCAGCCCCGGCATTGATGAAGATAGCTCCGAAAACAGCCTTCTATCTCACGCATGATTGCAGCGTCTTTCCCAGTCACTATTCGAGTTCCACGAAGCATCGTCATTTTCAAAATCTCCAATTTACAGGCAATAAAAAAGGCGCCATTGGCGCCTTGGGTTGGTTCACTGAGTATTCAGAATCGATGTGTCGAACTCTGATTAATCGATGAGCGTAGGCAACCGCGGCACCCTGAGCGAGGTCCGTGATGATGATGGCGATTGCTTGGAATAAATTTAGTCATGGCGAATCCTTGCACAAAAATGGGAGCGCTTTCAGGCGCCGCATTTTTTACAAACCGACGACACTTCCCACCGAAGCCGTTTTCACACAGTCTCGGCCAAAAGCAGCCCTTCTGGAACTCAAATCGGACCTACTTCGAAAGCCCGTTTGCGCCGTCGTCGACCTCACACAAAATCCTCTCAAGCTCAGGCCGCGTCCACTTCTCCCAAGGAAATACCTCCCGGTCATCGCCGCTATGCCAATACTCGCCTGCGTCAAATGCCTGGTAGATTGAAAATGCCGGCTGCGGCATCGACGCGTGCAGGGACAACTCGACGATATCGCTGATGACAATATTCATCACCTCATCACAGTAATGAAAATCGCGGGTGCCTGTAATAAACAGTCTTGCCACTGAGATCGCCAACTGATTCAAAAGATCGCGACTGTCGATCTGCAGGTGCTCACACATTACAACTAACTTCGTGTTTGGGGCACTTTCAATGACCGCAAGTACGTAATCCAGATTGGTATCACTTAGACCTTTGTTCATGGGGTGAAAGTACTCGTCAAGTCAGTCACGCGAGGGAATCAGGACAGGTTGGCCGCAAGCATATTGCCAGATGCGCTGCCGATTTCACGCCGGACATCCTCCATGCCTGCACACGCTTCAGGTGGCAAATGATTGATGACTTCCATGCAATACACTCCTTTGTTGAAAACAATTTGGGACGTTGCGGCCAGCTTCTGGCGGACAGCAGCCAGAACAGGATCAATCTGGTTTCAGTCGAACGCCGCCTCGACAAAAGCCTCCAGCGTCTTTTCTTCCAGTATCTCGATGGAGAAATGCCCGAAGCGCTTTGGCAGCCAGATGATCCTTCCCCCGGACGGCGACTGCAGATTCGCACGGGCCAATGGCTGACCGTTTTCGTCCTCAGGCTGAACACCGGCGGCCATTAATTCGTCGTAGGCTTTTTCGATGTCCGGTGTCGAGTAGCAGTGACGGTAGATCATCCCCTCGCCCACGGAATCCAGCAGCGCTTTCAGATTCCCGGCCAGCGGTTGCACCAGCATGAAACGCTCTTGCCCAATGAGCGCGATCGCGTAGCGCACATGTAAGCCACCCCGCTCCCAGACCAGCGTTTTGGAAATTCTGGCGTTGAGTATGTGTGCATAGTAAGCACAGGCTTGTTCAAGATCAGTGACCAGTACATCGACGTGGCTGAACTTCAAATCCATGGTGTGACTCCTGTCGAAACGGTCCCTATCGTATCGACGCCCCGTGGACGGCGCGAGGGGCAGAAGCCCCCACCGAAAATCGCCAGTGGGTTTCCCCTCGCAGTCCGCTGCCTCAGCCCAGCCGCATCGACAACTCAATATCATCGGCAAACGGCAGCGACAGATAACCATTCTGCGGCGCACGCACGTACGCCAGGTATTCCGGGCAGTAGTTGGTGTTGTCCGCCACCACCAGCGCGCCCGGTTGCAGGTGTTTCTCCAGCAGTTTCAGCACATCACCATACAGCGCCTTGGCGCCATCGAGCAGCAGGAGGTCGACGGACGATGGCAGGTCGCTGGCGAGGGTGACGAGTGCGTCGCCTTCGCGGATTTGCACCAGGTCACTGACGCCGCCCTCGATGAAATGATGTCGCGCCAAGGCGATTTTTGCCGGTTCGAACTCGCTGCCGATCAGCACGCCGCCACCGTTGTCGCGCAGTGCCGCCGCCAGGTGTAGGGTGGACAGGCCGAACGAGGTGCCGAATTCGACGATGGATTTGGCCTTGGCGTTGCGTGCCAGCAGGTACAGCAGTTTGCCGGTGTCGGGCGATACCGGCAGCCACAGGTCCTTGAGCATGGCGTAGAGCTGCAGGTATTCGGTCTTGCTGTGCATCAGGCGTTCGCGTTCTTCGCCAGACACCGTTTCCAGCACCGGGCTGGTGGCGGCGCTGGCTTGCTGGTAGAGGCGTTCGATCAGGCTGGCCATGGGTTGAGAAGTCAGGGTGGTCATGATTGCTTTCCGTCAGTGGGCGTTTAAGATGCGAGCAATTCGTCGCATTTAAATGATGCGAGTGATTGCCCTACTCCGCTATTCGCGTTTCCCACAAGGCCCGAACCGCTCATGAACCAGCGCCAGACCGCCCGTATTTCCTCGCGTAAACAGCCGCAACAGGCACGCTCGGCCGATCTGGTGGCGGCAATTCTGCAGGCGGCTATTCAGGTTTTGACCGAGTACGGCGCTACTCGATTTACCACTGCACGGGTCGCGGAAAGGGCTGGGGTGAGCATTGGTTCGCTGTATCAGTATTTCCCCAACAAGGCGGCGATCCTGTTCCGTTTGCAGAGCGATGAATGGCTGCACACCACGCAGATGCTGCAGCGGATTCTGCAGGACCTCGACCAGCCGCCATTGGCCCGCTTGCGCACGCTGGTGCAGGCGTTCATCCGTTCCGAGTGCGAGGAAGCACAGATGCGCGGCGCGCTGAACGACGCGGCGCCGCTGTATCGCGATGCGCCAGAAGCTCATGAAGTGCGTGCGGCAGGCCGGCAGATCTTTGCCGGGTTCATGGAGCAGTTGCTGCCGGAAGCCGACGAGGCAAACCGCGCCGCAGCCTGCGAACTGATCCTGACCACGCTCAGTTCGGTGGGCAAGGATTTTTCCGGCAGCCCGCGCAGCGATGCACAAATCACTGCGTTCACAGACGGTCTGGCGGACATGTTCAGCGCTTACGTGGTGGCTCTGAATCAGCCTTCAGGCTAAATCATAGGGCGCGTTTGATAGCGGATGAGTGCTTGTTCGGTGACAAGCGTGTGCCCTGCTCCTCTCGCAGCAGACGAAAAAAATCCAGGCAAAAAAAGCCCCGCAACCAGATGAGGTGCGGGGCAAGGTATTGGTTGGTTGCGGCCAACCAAAGGAGCTCGGTTAAAACAGTTCGCGGACCAGGGTCAGATGCAATCCTGGGCGGCGCGTTCGAAGCTGGAGGGCAGGAAATTCGACGCCAGCAAATGGCGCTCGTAGATGAACACCTTGCCGCCGCTGCCAGCCTTGTAGGCTTCCAGCACGTTGTCGGCGGAGACCTTGCTCGGCACCACGATGCGGTAGCTGCGCTGGGTCTGCGAGACACTCGGGTTCAGCGCACTGAGTTGCAGCTTCGGCACCACGCAGTCGGCGTACTGCGCCGGGGTCTTGCTGGTCTGCAGAGTCAGCGTCGGGTCGTTCGGCGCCGAAGCGCAACCGGCGAGCAGCAGCGCGACAACAGCCATGGACGGGATAAAGAAAGTGCGCATCGGCGTCATCCTGAAAATAAAGGTTCGGTGCAACGGGCAGCGGCACCACCGCTACCCTTGTCGTTTAACTGTTCAGTTGGCAGCTACCAGCGCCTTGAGCGAAGCATCGAACTGCTTCAAGGCGTTGAGCTGCAGGTCGTGCTGTTTCTCGATCTGCGCGGCAATCTCGTGCGGCGCTTTGTCGCGAACCCAGACCGACGGGATCTGCTTCTCGACGGAGCCTTCGGCCTTGCCGATGTACTGCAGGTCGGCGTCGTAGAAACGCGCAATGAAGTGCGCTTCGAACAGGCTGTTCTGCTGGGTCAGCAAGCGGTCGAACGTGTCGAGTTTGACCACGATGTCTGGATGCGCCTGAATCAGGGCGTCAAGGTCGTCGTACACCGTCACCGACTTGAACTGACGCTGCAGCGAGCTGAGCACCCAGTCAATCGCCAGTTCCGGATCAGAGCTGCGGACAAACGCTGCGCGAATCTGCGAATCCAGCGCATCCTTGGCACCGTGCAGCGCCATGTCGTGGTACCGCGTCAGGTATTGCAGGTTTTCCCGGGTGTCATCGCTGTACAACACACCCACCCTCTGCGAAGGCTGCAAGGTCGCGCTGCTGCCAGCGATCGGTTGAAGATGACACGCACAGGCGTCGTCTGCGTAAGACGGTGCCGTGGCCATCACCCCGCCCATCAGCAGGGCGATCAGCGCCAGTCGGGTCAGTGTCTTCATCGCGCATTTCCTTGAGCTGCGTGTTCAATGAAGGCAATTTTCCGCCTGTTGCGCGCAAAGCTGAACTTGCGTTTCGTGATGGTCACTATTACTTCTAGCGATAGTTGCGCACGATGAACACGGGTACACACTCATCCACAACGACTAAAACATCCATGAGGAAGCCGATTTGAGAACCTTTGACCTGATCCGCGACGCCGTCTTGTCCGAGTACCGAGAGCGAGTGGCCGAATACCTGGTGCAGTACGAAACGGTATTGCTGGACAAGGACATCACCAACGCGCAGCTCAAGCGCGACACCGCCAACCAGTTGCGCGGCTATCTGCGCGGGCTGAACACCACGCGAGTGCTGGGCATGGCCTATTGGGAAGAACTTGATCGGCGGGTCGTCGACACCTGGCTCGCGCCACAGTCCTGACGGCGGATATCCGGCGCTGACCCGCGCGTACGGCGCCTGCCAAAACCGCGGCGAACGCTTACAATCGCCGGTCTGACCGAATTCTGACAGGCTGCTCAAGAAATGCCGCTCGACCCGCCAACGATGCTGACCCTCTCGATCGCGCTTGCAGCCGCTGCCGCGCTGTATCTGGCGACCGAATGGCGCAGCATCCGCGAGCCCTCGCTGCTGTTCTGGAGCGCCGGTTTCGCCACCATCACTGTCGGCTCCACTCTGGCCCTGCTGCGCAGCAACGGCTTCCTGCTGATCGGCATCTGGTTCGCCAACGGCTTGCTGGTGACCGCACATTTTCTGTTTCTGCTGGGGGTGGCGCGCTTCACCCAGACGCGCCTGTCCCGCGCCTGGTACCTGCTGTTCGTCACCTGGCTGGTGCTGCTGTTGCTGCCGGACGGACCGTTGTGGTCGAAAGTCATGTTGGCGGCCAACTCGCTGCTGGTGGCGGCAGCGACGCTCAAGGCCAGTTTTCTGCTGCGCCCGCATGGCAAATCGCTGAGCGTCGGCGCGGTGCAGCTGCGTTACGTGCTGCTCGGGCATGGCGCGTTCTATGTGGCCAAGGCGCTGACGGTGATGATTCCGGGGACGCTGATCGATCTGGCGGCATTTCGCGGTGAAATCATTCAGGTCTCGCTGGTTGAAGGCGCGATGGCAATCATGTTGATCGCACTGTCGATGACCGGCACCGAACGCTACCGACGCGAAGAACAGATCGCCCGACTGGCCGCCCGCGATCCGCTGACCGCCCTGTACAACCGCCGTGCCCTCGAAGTGCGCGCCCCGCATCTGTTGCAGGACGTCTCGCCGACGCACCCCGGCGCCCTGCTGCTGATCGATATCGACAATTTCAAACTGGTCAACGACCAGCTCGGCCACAGCGCTGGCGACCGTCTGCTGGTGGCCTTGAGCGAGATGATCCGTGCCGAGTCGCCCGATCAGGCGCTGACTGCGCGCTTGGGTGGAGACGAGTTTGTGATTCTGCTGAATAACGCGCCGGGGGAAAGCGTCGTCACCCTTGGCGATACCTTGCGCGAACAGTTCCAGCGTATCGCCATTCAGGCCTTCCCGACCTCGGAGCCAGTGACGCTGAGTATCGGCGCCACGCTGTTCAGCAAACCGCCGGCCAGCCTCGCGACGCTGATGGAACAAGGCGACGCGGCGCTTTACGAATCCAAGCGCGGCGGTCGCAACTGCCTGCGCCTGACCGGGCTCACCACTTCAGGATGATCAAACCCATGTCCCGTCTCGAAACGCCCCTGCAAGATCTCGCCGCCCCCGAAGGCGTCTGCTACGGCTGCGGCGGCCGCAACCCGCACGGCTTGCACGTCAAAAGCCGCTGGCACGAAGACGGCGTGCATGTCATCGCCGAACACCTGCCGGACGCCAAATACTGCGGCTGGCCGGACCTGGTGTACGGCGGCCTGCTGGCGATGCTGGTCGACTGCCATTCCAACTGGACCGCCATGGCCTACCACTACCGCGCCGAACAGCGCGCACCGGGCAGCCTGCCGCGCATCGACTGCGTGACCGGCAACCTTGGCATCAAGTTCATCAAACCCACCCCGATGGGCGTTCCCCTGACCTTGCGCGCCAAAGTCGAGGGCGACGTCGGGCGCAAGACGCGGGTGATCTGCGAGGTGTACGCCGGGGAAGTGCTGACGGCGATTGGCGATTCAGTGTTTGTGCGGGTTGACGCCGGGCGACTGGCGGATGCGGCGCACGGGCGCTGAGATCCCGCGCCACACTGCGACACCGCAACACCGCAACACCGCAACACTACGCGACCACGCGTCTGTATGACCGTGCGAAAACGCGACCACTGTAGGAGCTGCCGAAGGCTGCGATCTTTTGATCTTGTTTTTAATATCAAAATCAAAAGATCGCAGCCTTCGGCAGCTCCTACACGGATCAAATGCCCGCACGATAACTTGAGCAAACCCGGCTAGGCGCCCCCGTTCCGAAATCGTCGAGGCTATTGCAGACCGCACTCCTCAGGAGCTTCAGGCCCATGTACGAACCGCCAACCGACCTCACCTACACCCGACGTTTCAACACGGTGCTCGCCTACATCGACGCGCATCTCGAGGACGATCTGTCGGTGAATACGTTGAGTCAGGTGGCGAACTTTTCGGTGTTTCACTTCCATCGGCAATTCAGCGCCTTCGTCGGCGTCCCGGTCTCGCGCTATGTGCAGCTGATGCGTTTGCGCCGCGCGGCACATCGGCTGGCCGCGCAGCCACGGCACTCGATACTGGACGCTGCGGCTGACGCCGGTTTCGACAGTCCGGAGGCGTTCAGCCGGGCGTTTCGGCGCGACTTCGGCCTGTCGCCGAGTGCCTTCAGGAAGCAACCGAACTGGCAGACCTGGAATGCGGTATTCGCCATCCCTCACTTTTCCAGGAGCGTCATCATGCAGACCCGAATCATCGATTTCCCTGCCGTGCGGGTCGCCGCGCTTGAACACTGCGGCGCGCCGGGAGCGGTTGCGCAAAGCGTGCAGAAATTTATCGCCTGGCGTATGCACAGCGACCAGTCGCCGGTGGCGTCGAGTCGCACCTTTGGCATTCCTTACAACAACCCCGATACCACTGCGCCGGCGGATTTCCGCTTCGCCATTTGCGGCGAGATCGACGAGGCCGTGGCGCCCAACGCATTCGGCGTGCGCGACATGCTCATTCCTGGCGGTCGCTGCGTGGTGGTGCGGCACGTGGGTTCGCCGGATCACATTGGCGAAACGATCTACCCGATCTACCGCGACTGGCTGCCGTCCAGCGGCGAGGAATTGCGCGATCATCCGCTGTTTTTCCATTACCTGAGCGTCTATCCCGAGACGCCACAGGAGCAATGGCAGACGGACGTCTACGTGCCGTTGCAAGGATAAGAACCAACCCGGTGTTTTTCCGCTTGTCGGCGGTAAGGCCAACCCCTTATAAGAGCGGCTTTCTTTCTCGAAATAATGGGTGCACCGATGAGCAACGCCTGGAACGAAGGGTATTTCACCGACGAGGGCTACACCTACTCGTACAGCCGGGAAATCAACCCGGTGTTCCAGCGTTTTTGTCTGTTGTTGCGCGGCTTTGCCACCTTGGAAAATCCCGGCGCTTATCACTGCGAACTGGGTTTCGGCCAGGGTGTGTCGATCAACATCCATGCCGCTGCTAACCCTGGTAACTACGTCGGCACCGACTTCACGCCGTCCCAGGCCGCGCATGCCATCGCGCTGGCAAACGACTGGAACAGTCAGGCACGGCTGTATGACGACAGTTTCGAGCAATTGCTGGCCCGCGATGACCTGCCGGCATTCGACAGCATCAGCCTGCATGGCATCTGGACCTGGGTCAGCCGCGACAACCAGAAACTGATCGTCGAATTCGCCCGTCGTCACCTCAAACCCGGCGGCATGTTGTACGTCAGTTACAACTGCTTTCCGGGCTGGTCGCCTGCGGCGCCCTTGCGCAATCTGTTCAGCCTGCACAACCGTTTTGCCAGCCAGACTGCCACCAGCCCGGCCAAACGCATCGATGCTGCGCTGCAGTTTTCCGAAGCGCTGCTCGCGGCACATCCCAAATATGCTCACGCGGCGCCGGGCCTCAGTGCCCAGTTGAACAGCATCAAGGGCCAGAATCGCCAGTACGTGGCCCACGAGTACTTCAACCGCGACTGGAACTGCATGTATTTCACGGACGTGGTCGAGGCCATGACTGCGGCCAAACTGGACTTCGCCACCACCGCCGTGCCGCTGGACACCGTCGCCCCGCTGAATCTGAGCGCCGAAGGCATGGATTTTCTCGAGGGCATCGAGCACCCGATCATGCGCGAGCAGGCACGCGATTACTTCGTCAATCAGAACTTCCGGCGCGATCTGTACGTGCGTGGCGCCAATCGGCTGTCTGCCGCCGAGCAGCGCGACAGCCTGCTGAGAAGCCGGTTTGCCTTGCTGCAAACCGCAGACAGCATCCCCGCCACGGTGACCGGCCCTGCCGGCGAAGCATCGTTGCAGGCGGAGATTTACGGCCCGGTGCTCGAAGCGCTTGCCGCCGACGCCTACGCACCGAAAACCTTGCAGCAGCTTGCTATGGCGGTCGGCGCGGTGTCGTATGACGATCTGCTGCAGGCTGTCAGCGTACTGATCGGCATGGGCGTCGCCGCACCGTGCCAGAGCGAAGCCGCCGAAAGACAGGTGCAAGAGCGTTGCGACATGCTCAACCTGCAACTGTGTAAACGCGCGCTGTTCAACAGCAATATTCAGGTGCTTGCCAGTCCGGTCACCGGTGGCGGCGTACCGGTCAGCCGTTTCCAGCAATTGTTTCTGATCGCGTTCAAGCAGGGCATGACCGATCCGCAAGACTGGGTGCAACTGGCGTGGAGTGTCATCGGAGATCAGGGCGAAGTGCTGCTCAAGGGAGACCAGCCGCTGCGCACCGCCGAGGACAACCTCGCCGAACTGACCGAACAGGCCCGGGCTTTTGCCCAGACATCCCTGGTGATTCTGCAGGCGTTGAAAGTTGCTTGATACTGGCCGGCGTGGCGAGTGACACACCGGCAAACCGGGCGTATGGCGGTTATTGAAACTGGCCAGACGCTCGGGCTTGCAAAGCTGATCGCAGTCATCTGAATCCCCCAGCCAGTCCAGCGCCCCGTTTCCCCGGCAAAAAAGCCAAATCCCCATGTGCTCCCCACGTCCCTTTATACGTCGCACTGTTCATTGCCCGTTCCTGTCTGCCTGGAGTTTTTCGATGCCCGCGCCCAAATCCGTGCCCGCCGCCCTGCTGGGCCTCGCCCTCGCCTGTCCGGCCATGGCCGAGGAGCCGAAAGGTCTGGAGTTGGGTCAGGTGCTGATTTCGGCTGAGCAACAGAGCGGCACCGATGCCGCGGTGGCCGAGGCCGAAGCGCGTCTCGCGCAGGTGCCCGGTGGCAGCAACGTGGTCGACCTGCGTCAGCCGTTGCAGGGCAAGGTGGCGAGTAATCAGGATGTGCTGGCGTATCAGCCGGGGGTCTACGCGCAGTCGGCGGGTAATGAAGGGGTGAAGATTTCGATCCGCGGTTCGGGGATCAATCGCGCACCGGGCGCCCACGCCTCCGGGCTGTACACGATGCTCGATGGCCTGCCGCTAACCGGCCCCGGCGGCACGCCTTACGAATTGCTCGAGCCGTTGTGGCTCGATCATGTAGAAGTGCTGCGCGGCGCCAACGGGTTTGATCGTGGCGCCCTGGCGCTGGGCGGCGCCATCGATTACGTCAGCCACACCGGCTATGACGCGCCGAAACTGCAGGTGCGTTATGCCACCGGCAGCCACGGCTATCAACAGCGTCAGGTCAGTTCCGGGCAGGTGCTGGGCGACTTCGATTACTACGTGTCGCTGACCGATGCGAACGCCGACGGGTATCAGGATCACACCGCCAGCGAGAGCCAGGGCGTGATCGCCAACTTCGGCTATCGCTTCAACCCGAACCTGGAAACCCGCTTCTATTTCCGCTACCGGCAGACCGACAACGATCTGGCCGGACGCGTGACCAAACACTCGATCGAACACGACCCGCGCGCAGCCAACCCGGCCTACGTGTCCCGCGATGACAGCCGCAAGCAGCCGGGCAGCACCTTCATCGGCAACAAGACCACTTATTACATCGACGACGATTCGAGCATCCAGACCGGGCTGGTCTATCACGACTACCCGATGGATCTGCGCGAAGGCCCGAACCGCCTGAAAGTGGCGTACACCGACGTCAGCGGTACCTTCGATTACAAGCGCCGCGATACCCTGTTCGGCATGGAAAGCCGCAGCACCCTCGGCCTGCGCACCACCAAACACCTGCCCAACGACGGCGCCAGCGAATTCGTGCGCATCCCCGGCGGCAACACCGCCGGCTACGCGCCGGGCACCCGTATGCGCAACTTTACTTATCAGGGTTCGGACACCGTGTTGCACGTCGGCAACGACCTGGAACTCGCCGACGACCTGTGGCTGACCACCGGCCTCGCCGCCATCTACACCCGCCGCGAAAGCGCCGTCACCTACCCGCAAGGTGGCGGCAAGACCAGCCTCAGCGACTGGGATTACGCGCCGCGCCTGGGCCTGCGCTATCAAGTCACTCCGGACCTGCAAGTGTTCGGCAACCTCAGCCGCTCGGTCGAGGCGCCGCATCCATGGTCGCTGATCTACAGCTCGAACATCCGCTTCCCGGCCGGCAACGGTGCGGCAACCGGCACCCAGCGCGACCCGATCAAACTGCAGAACCAGACCGCCACCACCCTCGAACTCGGTGGCCGTGGCGACAGCGCGCTCGGCCAGTGGAGCCTGGCGTGGTACTACGCGCAGGTGCGCCACGAACTGCTTTCGGTGCTGCCGGACGCCAACGCCGTCACCCCTTATGAACTCAACGCCAGCCCAACTGTGCATCAAGGCGTCGAAGCCAGTTTGCAAAGCACTCTGTGGTCAGCGGATGACGGCCGTAAATTGAGTCTGCGTCAGGCCTACACCTTCAGCGATTTCAACTACCGCGACGACCAGCGCTTCGGCGACAACCGCCTGCCCGGCCTGCCGATGCACTACTACCAAGGCGAACTGCGCCACGACTGGCCGCAAGGTTTCTTCGCGGCGGTGAATACGCAACTGGTGTCGAAGGTCGCGGTGGATTACGCCAACAGTTACTACGCCGATCCCTACGCACTGTTCGGCGCCAGCGTCGGCTACAACGCACCGAAAAACGACTGGCAAACCTGGCTCGACCTGCGCAACCTGACCAACAAACACTACGCCGCGACCGTCACACCGGGGTATGACGACAAGGGACTGGACGCGGCGCGGTCCACGCCGGGTGAGGGTTTTGGGGTTTATGTCGGGGTGTCTTGGAGCTTGCTTTGAGGGCATGAGCTGAGGGCGCAAATTTCTCGAACTCGCAGCATGTCGTCGTATCCAACGTGGTAAGCCAATGGAGGTATGAGATATGAAAAGCACCGACGACAGCAAGCCTGCAACCCCGCATAACGCGCCAGCGCTCGACGCGGCGGGCAAACCGGTGGACGTGGTGCGCCGCGATCTGCAGGACGGCGATGACCACACCAAGGCGGTGGATGAGGTGATTACCCCGACTTCGATCCGCACCAAGGAACAGGAAGCCGAGGAACTCAAGCGCAAGACCGATGCGATCGAACGCAAGGTTGCCGACGGTAATTAGTCCTGTGACTGCCGGGCCGGATTGATCAAGTGCTGGCAGGCGAAAGAAAGAATGCCCCGTGCGCTTAATGCTGTTCACTTGACCCTGTGGTGAGGGGATTTATCCCCGATGGGCCGCGAAGCGGCCCCAAAACTGTCAAAAGCGGCGACTGCTTCGCAGCCGATCGGGGATAAATCCCCTCACCACAAAGTTAAGTAACCAGCATCCCCCCGTACGCGAGCCTTTTGCATGGCAGTGTGCTAAATGTTGCCGCCCCGACAAGCATCTACGAGGCAAGGAATCCCATGCTGCGAATACTCGGCAGAGCATCATCGATCAACGTGCGCAAAGTGCTGTGGACTTGCGCCGAACTGCAGATCCCGTTCGAACGCGAGGATTGGGGCTCGGGTTTCAAACCCACCGACTCCCCCGAGTTCCTCGCCCTCAACCCCTGCGCGATGGTGCCGGTGATTCAGGATGGCGACTTCACGTTGTGGGAATCGAACACGATCATCCGGTATCTCGCGGCCGAATATGGCGGCTCGTTGCTCTACCCCGCCGAGCCGAAACGCCGCGCGCGGGTCGATCAGTGGATCGACTGGCAGGCGTCGGAGCTGAACCGCTCGTGGTCGTACGCGTTCATGTCGCTGGTGCGCCAGTCTGCGGATTATCAGGACAGCGCTGCTCTGGCCGATGGCGTCGAGCAATGGTCGAAGACCATGGGCATCCTCGATCAGCAGTTGCACAAGACCGGCGCTTACGTCAGTGGCGAGCAGTTTTCGCTGGCGGATATTCCCATCGGCCTGTCGGTCAATCGCTGGTTCGAAACCCCGCTGGCACATCCGGACTATCCCGCCGTCCGTGCTTATTACGAACGTCTGAGCCAACGTGAAGGGTTTCGTCTGTACGGCAGAAATGGCACGCCATAACAAGCCTGCCTCTACGCCTCTGCACGCACCACCCCACGCTCCTCCAGCAAGCGCACAAACATGCTCAAGCTGCGCGAGACGGTGCCGCGTCGCCACACCAGCCACGTCGTCAGATAACGGAAATCCGCGGCCAGCGGCCAGACGCTGACCGTGGCGCTGCCGGGCATGCTCTGCAGCATTTTGCGCGGCATCAGCGCCAGTCCGGCGCCTGCGCTGACGCAGGCAAGCATGCCGTGATAGGACTCCATCTCGAAGATCTTGCTCGGCGCGGCGGCGTCGGTGCTGAACCATTTTTCGAAATGATGCCGGTAGGAGCAGTTGGAGCGGAACGCGTAGATGCTCTCGCCATTGACGTCCGCCGCACGCTGCACCGGAGCGTGATTGAGCGGCGCGATGATGACCATTTCTTCCTCGAACGCCGGCACGCCTTCCAGCGCCGGGTGCAGCACCGGGCCATCGACGAACGCCGCCACCAGGCGTCCGGCGAGCACGCCGTCGATCATCGTTCCGGAGGGTCCGGTCGACAGGTCCAGATCGACTTTGGGATGCAACTGGTTGTACGCCGCCAATAACTCGGGAATCCGCACCGCCGCCGTGCTTTCCAGTGAGCCCAACGGGAACGCGCCTTGCGGCTCCTCCCCCGCCACCGTGGCGCGAGCCTCGTGCACCAGATCGAGAATGCGCCGGGCGTATTCGAGAAAACTCCAGCCGGCGGGCGACAGGCGCAAGCGGCTTTTCTCGCGGATGAACAGGTCGACGCCCAGATCCTGTTCCAGCTGTTTGATCCGCGTGGTCAGGTTCGACGGCACCCGATGGATCTGCGCCGCCGCGGCGCTGATGCTGCCGTGCTCGGCCACGGCCTTGAAAATTTCCAGCTGCACCAGATCCACAGTCATTCTCCAATCGTGAAAGAAACGATCTTTATTATTCAGTTTCCAGAAAACAAAAGCCAGCCTACTCTGGGCCCATTCACTGAACTCGCAGGAGCCAGCCATGAGCCCGATTTCCAGCCAGACCCACGCCATCTCGATCAACCCCGCCACCGGCGAGCAGATCGGCCACTACGCATTTGAATCAGCCGACGCCCTCGATGCCGCGCTGACCCGCGCCGCGTTTGGCTTCTCGAAGTGGAAACGCAAGCCGCTGCAGGACCGCTCCCGCGCCCTGACTGCGCTGGCCGGCGCACTGCGTGACAGCGCCGAAGCCATGGCGACCATGATCACTCTGGAAATGGGCAAGCCGATTGCCCAGGCCCGTGGCGAAATCGAAAAATGCGCCAAGCTCTGCGAGTGGTACGCCGAAAACGGTCCGGCCATGCTCGACGCTGAGCCGACTCAAGTGGAAGGCGGCAAGGCACGCATTGAGTACCGTCCGCTCGGTCCGATCCTCGCGGTGATGCCGTGGAACTTCCCGATCTGGCAAGTGCTGCGTGGCGCGGTGCCGGCGCTGATCGCCGGCAATACCTACGTGCTCAAGCATGCGCCGAACGTGATGGGCAGCGCCTACCTGCTGCGCGATGCGTTCAAAAATGCCGGTTTCGCCGACGGCGTGTTTGAAGTAATCAACGTCACCCCCGAAGGCGTGTCGAGCGCCATCGCCGATCCGCGCATTGCCGCCGTGACCCTGACCGGCAGCGTCCGCGCCGGCATGGCCATCGGTGCTCAGGCCGGTGCTGCACTGAAGAAATGCGTGCTGGAGCTGGGCGGTTCCGACCCGTTCATCGTGCTCAACGATGCCGACCTCGATGAAGCCGTGCAGGCTGCGGTGATTGGCCGCTATCAGAACTCCGGCCAGGTCTGCGCCGCGGCCAAGCGCTTGATTATCGAAGAAGGCGTGGTCGAGGAATTCACCCGCAAATTCGTCGAAGCCACGCGCAAGCTCAAGGTCGGCGATCCGCTGTCCGCCGACACCTACATCGGTCCGATGGCGCGTTTCGACCTGCGTGACGAACTCGACCAGCAAGTACGCGCCACCCTTGAAGAAGGTGCGACCCTGCTGCTCGGCGGCGGCAAGGCTGAAGGCCCCGGCAACTACTATGAGCCGACCGTGCTGGCCGACGTCACCGACCGCATGACCTCGTTCAAACAGGAACTGTTCGGCCCGGTGGCTTCGATCATCACCGCCCGCGATTGCGCCCACGCCGTGGCCCTGGCCAACGACAGCGACTTCGGCCTGACCGCGACGATCTACACCGCCAACGTGCAACTGGCCCAGCAACTGACCAGCGAACTGGAAACCGGCGGTGTGTTCATCAACGGCTACTCCGCCAGCGACCCGCGCGTGACCTTCGGCGGCGTGAAGAAAAGCGGTTTCGGCCGTGAACTGTCGCATTTCGGCGTGCGCGAGTTCTGCAACGCGCAGACGGTGTGGCTGGATCGCAAATAACCGACACGTCATCCCTGTAGGAGCTGCGGCACGCTGCGATCTTTTGCTGTTGATTTTCCAGATCAAGAGCAAAAGATCGCAGCGTGCCGCAGCTCCTACAGGGGTTATGCCGTTTGTTGTTGCGATTCGCTAGCCGTCCGGCCTTTGCTCAACAGCCCGAACACCACTGCCGCCGCGGCCAGGGTGACCAGCGTCAGGATGTGCAGCAGGACCTGAAACGCCGCCGCATAACCCTGCACCAGACGCTCTTTGGCCAGCCCCGGAATCGTGTTGATCGCATGCGCCATGTCCCCCGTGGTGACCCGGTGTGCGGTCTCGGCAATCAGCGCCGCATCGGCGTTACCCGCCACAACACCTGTCAGATCGCTCTGCAACAACGAGCTCAGCACGGCGGCCACCAGCGCCAGGGCAATGCCCTCGCCCGCCACTCGCACGGTATTGAAGATCCCCGCCGCCATCCCCGCGCGCTCTTTCGGCACGACGCTGACCGACAGACCATCCATCAAGCCCCACGGCAGACCGGCGCCAATCCCGATCAACAGCATCGCAATGACCAAGGCCCATTTCGAGTCGCCGACGGTGTACAGGCTCAAGCCATGCAAGCCCGCTGCAGCGATCAGAAAACCAAGCCCCGACAAGATCCCCGCCGAGACCAAGCGGGTCATCGATGCCGCCAGCATCGGCACCACCAGCATTGGCGCCGACAGCGCCAGCAACAGCAGGCCGGCGTCGATTTCGCTCAAGCCTTCCACGCCGATAAAGCGCAAGGGCAACATCACCACCAGCACGATGTAGCAAAAGCAGGTACCGATCGGCAGCATCTGTACGCCAATGAAACGCGGAAAACGAAACAGGCTCAGATCGAGCATCGGCTGTCTGACGCGCATTTCGATCATCACAAACAACCCCAACAACACCGCCGAAGCACTCAGCAGACCGACCACCAACGGGCTGCTCCAACCACTGTCCGGGGCCTGAATCACGCCGAAAGTGAACAACGCCAACATGCCGCTGAACGTCAGCGTGCCCGGCCAGTCCAGCCCTGTCGCGTGCGGATTGCGGCTTTCGCGCATGCGGGGCAGGCCGAAGACCATGGCAATTCCGCCGATCAGTGCGGTGAAGAGGAAAATCGCCCGCCAGTTGAACGCCTCGATCAACGCCCCGGCCAGCAATGGACCGAAGGCCAGACCGATGCCGAAGGTGGTGCCAAGCAGGCTGTACGCGCGGGTCCGCGCATGCCCTTCGAACTCCTGCGCCAGCGACGCCGAACCACTGGCCAACGCCGCCGCACCGGCCACGCCCTGCACCGCTCGCAGACCATCGAGCCAATACACCGACGGCGCCAGGCTCTGGGCAATCGACGCGGCGGTGAACAGCAACATGCCGAAGCTGAACAGACGCTTGCGCCCATAGACATCGGCCAACGCCCCCGCCGCCATCAGCAAACTGCCGAACGACAACATGAACGCGTTGGTGATCCAGGTCAGGGCCACGGGACTGCCGCCCAGATCACGACCAATCGCCGGCGTCGCCACCGCGCCGCCGGTAAAACTCAAGGGCAGTACCAGCGCCGACAGGCACACAGCCGCAAGGATCAACTGCTTGTTACGCGTGCCTTGCAATTGAGCAACCGTTGTCATGCTTTCATCCTTTGAAAAATAGTCAGGCGCCGACTTTAAGGCCGTGCTACTGATGTGATAATCCCAGCAATTTTGCATGACTTTGTGAAAGGCATTCACAGATGAAATCACCCTCAGCATCAGACCTTTCAGTGTTTCTCTGTACGGCGCAACAGCTGAATTTCAGCAAGGCCGCCGTCGAACTCGGCCTCACCCCCTCGGCCCTGAGCCATTCGGTCAAGGCGCTGGAGAATCGCCTCGGCGTGCGCCTGTTCAATCGCACCACCCGCAGCGTGGCATTGACCGAGGCCGGTGAGCGTCTGTACGCGCGCTTGAAACCGGCGTTCCGCGACATCGACGACGCCCTGGAAGACCTCAACCATTTTCGCGATAAACCCACCGGCAACCTGCGCATCACCTGCGGGCGCCAGGCGTGTGAATTGGTGTTGCTGCCGATTGCCAGCGAGTTCTTGCAGGCCTATCCGGACATTCGTCTGGAAGTGGTCGAAAGCGAGGCATTGCTGGATATCGTCGCCGGCGGTTTTGATGCCGGTGTGCGCTTTGGCGATCGGCTGGAGGCCGACATGGTTTCGCTGCCGATCGGCCCGCCGATGCGTTCGGTGGTGGTCGCTTCGCCGGCATTTCTTGAGCGTCATCCTGCGCCGCAAACACCCGAAGACGTGCAGCGCTTGCCCTGCCTGCGCCACCGCTACCCCAGTGGCACGATGTATCGCTGGGAGTTCGAACGTGAGGGCATTGCCCAGGAAATCGAAGTCAACGGCCCCCTGATTCTGGGCGACGTCAGCTTGATGATCGGCCCTGCGCTGCAAGGCCTGGGCCTGGCGTATGTGTTCGATGAAATGGTCAGCGAACACCTGGCATCGGGCCGGCTGATTCAGCTGCTGGCCGACTGGTGCCCTTACTACCCGGGCCTGCATCTGTACTACCCGAGCCGGCGCCACGTACCGGCGCCGCTCAAGGCGTTTATCGACTTCGTGCGCGAACGCAGTCGCCACTAGGACTTACAGATATTTCAGCCAGGCAATGTCGCGGCGCCGCGCCTTCAGCGCCGAGAACCAGCGCACTGCCGGATACAGCGCCAGTGCCAACAGCACCGACATAACCCATACCGCCGCCACTGAATCGAAACCGAAATAGCTGCCGTGGTTAAGGCCGAACAGCGCCACGGCAATCAGATACAACACCTTCAGCACATACAGGTGCAGCAGATAGAAAAACATCGGTGCCGAACCGAATACGCATAGCCAACGAATCCAGCGACGCGTCTGCACCCGTTCAAACAGCCACAACAGCAGCAGTCCGACACTCAAAGTCAGGGCGATGAACAGCAGCGAGGGCGGGTATTTGGTGATGTTGAAAAACGCCATCAGCGTCTGCACCGTCGTATCGTGCAGCGCCCACGGCTTTTCACCGTAACCGTTGAGCAGCCGCAGTCCGACGAAGCCCAGCAGACCAGCGATACCCGCCAGCAACAGGCATAGCTGACGAGTCCCGGCATCAGCCGCGCGGGCAAACCACGGGCCCAGCGCATAACCCAGACCGATCACGCCGATCCACGGCAACAGCGGATACGAAGTGCGCAAACGCAGGCTCTCACCGGCGTCGATCCAGCCGCGGTCGTGGAGAATCGCCCATGGCACATGCAGGGCCGACTGTGCCGCGAAATGCAGGCCATCAAGCAGATTATGTCCGGCGATGATCGCCAGACTCAGCGTCAACAGCGCCCAGCGCGGCAGCCACACCAGCAGTGACAAGACGATCATGCTCAGGCCGATCGCCCAGATCACCTGCAGATAGATCACGCTCGGCGGCAACTGAAAGGTCCAGGCGAAGTTCACCAGAGTAAATTCCAGCGCCACCAGAAACAGCCCGCGCTTGAACAGGAAAGCACTGACGTCGGACTTGCCGGCGTACTTCTCGCCAAATAGCCATGCGGACAGCCCGGTCAGAAACACGAACACCGGCGCGCACAGATGCGCCAGGGTGCGGCTGAAAAACAACGCCGGTTCGGTGGTGGCGATGTCCATCGGATCGGAGACCTGCCGGTGCAACAGAAAGGTCTCGCGCACGTGGTCCAACAACATGAACAGAATCACCAGACCTCGTAGTGCATCGATGGATAACAGGCGGCCGGTCAGGGTCGGGGTGGAGCGAGCTAACGCAATCGTCATGAACATTTCGCTATCGAATGGATGAACCGGAGTCAGCGCTGGTGTGCGTCCCCGTCAAAAATTAGCGTTACTCTATAACATTAAAAAGCCAAGCCAAAGCCGGACGAAACAGGTTCTGAAAAAAACCGCTGAAGCTTGCGCCGTGATTTGCCCAATCACCCCAGGCTTCTATAGTGATCAGGCGCCCTCCGCGCTTTGCGCCTGCTGTCGAGCGTTATCCATGACCCAGACCGAGCACCTGATCATCTGCGAGCACTGCGATTGCGTGTACGAAAAAGTCGTGC
This sequence comes from Pseudomonas sp. Eth.TT006, assembly GCF_054456575.1. Taxonomy (NCBI): domain Bacteria; kingdom Pseudomonadati; phylum Pseudomonadota; class Gammaproteobacteria; order Pseudomonadales; family Pseudomonadaceae; genus Pseudomonas; species Pseudomonas sp. Eth.TT006. The sequence continues at coordinate 350,110 of NZ_JBTJEN010000003.1, forward strand.
TCGGCAAACACCAGAAAACCCTCTGCGTGCGCTGCGGTGGCGTGCTCCAGCGCTACAACGGCCTGACCGTCGAGCAGCGTCTGGCGCTGAGTTTTACCGCCGCGATGCTGTGGCTGTTCGCCAATTTCTACCCGGTGATGAGCATCAGCATGAAGGGCCTGAAAAACAGCGCGACGCTGTGGGATTCGGTGCTGGCGTTAAGTCAGGGGCCAATCACCTTCATCGCAATGGTCGCAGCGATTTCGATCATCATCGCCCCGGCGTTCCAACTGGCGCTGTTGATCTGGGTGCTGGGCTTCGCCGTGTCCTCGCGGCGTGCGCCGGGGTTCAAGCTGTGCATGCGCTGGCTGGAAACCCTGCGCCCGTGGAGCATGCTCGAAGTGTGTCTGCTGGGGGCGATGGTCGCGGTGTTCAAACTGGCGGGGCTGCTCGATGTTTTGCCGGGCATCGGCCTGTTTGCCCTGGCCGTGTTGAGCCTGATGATGATCCGCATCGCCGGCCGCGACATTCGTGAGCTGTGGGACATCCTATGAAGCGACCACCGACTGCCGGCGAACTAAATCTGTGCCTGTGCCACAGTTGCGGACTGGCTTGCGACATGCGCGGCGAGCCGCACGAATGTCCGCGCTGCGAGGCGCCACTGCATCGACGCAAAACCAACTCGCTGACCCGCACCTGGGCCTACATGCTGGCCGCGCTGGCGTTTTACGTGCCGGCCAATCTGCTGCCGGTGATGAACACGGTAATGCTCGGCAACGGCGCCGACAGCACGATCATGAGCGGCGTCCTGGAGTTCTGGGAAGGTGGCGCGTGGGACATCGCCCTGATCATTTTTATCGCCAGCATCGCCGTGCCGGGGATCAAGTTTGTCGCCCTGACGCTGCTGCTGGTCACCGTGCAGCGTAACAGCGACTGGGCGCGCCGCGAGCGCTCGAAGCTGTTCCGTTTCGTCGAGCTGATCGGCTATTGGTCGATGCTCGACGTGCTGGTGGTCGCGCTGGTCGCGGCGCTTGTGAAGTTTCAGGCGCTGGGCGATATCGAACCACGACCGGGCATTCTGTTTTTCGGCCTGGTCGTGGTGTTCACCATGCTCTCGGCGATGAGTTTCGATCCACGGCTGATCTGGGACAACGCCCCGGACGACGAGCCGCTCAGCGACGCACCACTTCCAGCAACACCTGCAACGGATGGCGCAGTGCCCGATCCGACTGGCGCTTGACCTGACTGCGGCACGAGTAACCGGTGGCCAGTGCTTCACCGCGCTCAACCGGCGCTTCGACCTGTTTGGCCCAGGATTGCTCGTAGATCACTGCCGAGGTCTCACGGTTGCGCGCCTCGTGACCGTAAGTACCCGACATGCCGCAGCAACCGGTGGCTTGCGTCGCCAGTTTCAAGCCGACCCGTTCGAACACCTGCTCCCACTGCCGGGTCGCGGCCGGTGCGTTGGTTTTCTCGGTGCAGTGCGCCAGCAAACGGAACGGCTGAATCGCCTCGGCAGCGGCCTGCTCGGGCATGACCTTGAGCAACCATTCCTGGACCAGCGCGACCTCCGGGCACTCCTGCAGACCGGGCACTTTCAGGTATTCCTGGCGATAGACCAGGGTCATCGCCGGGTCGAGTCCCACCAGCGGCACGCCGACATCTGCCAACTCGCGCAGTTGCTGCGCATTGCGCAACGCCGCGCGGTTGAACGCCGAGAGGAAGCCCTGCACATGCAGCGGTTTGCCGTTGGCGCTGTATGGAGCCAGATACACCTGATAGCCGAGTCGCGACATCAGCTCCAGCAGATCCGCCAACAGCGGCGCCTCGAAGTAACGGGTGAACGCGTCCTGCACCAGCACCACACTGCGCTCCCGTTGCGCCGGGGTCAGCGCTGACAGCTTGGCCACGGTCGCCGGCTGTACATTCCAGCGGCGCAGCGCCGCGTGGAAATCGAAACGACTGAGCAACGGCACATCGACCATCCCGCCCACCCGCTCCAGCAGCTTGCGCACCACCGGTGCGCCCATCACGCCGTTGTATAGCGCGGGAATCCGCGCCATGTAAGGGACGCTGTACTCCAGCGAGGCGATCAGATAATCCCGCGCCGGGCGCAGATATCGAGTGTGGTACAGCTCAAGAAAACGCGAACGAAACTCCGGCACATTGACCTTGACGGGGCACTGCCCCGCGCAGGACTTACAGGCCAGGCAACCGGCCATGGCGTCGTACACCTCGTGGGAAAAGTCTGCGTCCTGCGCACGACTGTTGCGCCAGCGCGTCCACAGGTGGCTGAAAAATGCCGGGCGGCGGATCGCATCAGACAGAACATCCACGCCCACCTCACCCTGCAATCGCAGCCATTCGCGGATCAGCGAAGCACGGCCCTTGGGCGATTGCGCACGTTCACGGGTGGCCTTCCACGACGGGCACATGGCGTCGTCGGGATCGAAGTTGTAGCAGGCGCCGTTGCCGTTGCAATGCAGGGCCGCGCCATAGCTTTGCCAGACTTTTTCGTCGATCTGCCGATCCAGTTCGCCACGCAAGGTCACTTCATCGATCTTCAACAGTTGCGCATCGGTATTGGCCGGGGTGGCGATCTTGCCCGGATTGAACTGGTTGAATGGGTCAAATGCGGCTTTCAGCGCTTGCAGCGCCGGGTACAGCTCGCCGAAGAATGCCGGCGCGTATTCCGAGCGCAGGCCTTTGCCGTGCTCGCCCCACAGCAGGCCGCCATAGCGCTGGGTCAGCGCCGCCACGCCGTCGGACACCGGACGCACCAGCGCTGCTTGTTGAGGATCCTTCATGTCGAGAATCGGCCGCACGTGCAGCACGCCGGCATCGACATGGCCGAACATGCCGTACTGCAAACCGTGGCTGTCGAGCAGCTCGCGCAATTCGGCGATGTACTCGGCCAAGTGCTGCGGCGGCACTGCGGTGTCTTCGACAAACGGCTGCGGCCGCGCTTCCCCGGCGACGTTGCCGAGCAGGCCCACCGCGCGTTTGCGCATGCCATACACCTTGTTCACCGCCGCCTGCCCGACCGCCAGCGTGTGCCCGAGGCGCTCGACCGTGGTGTCGCTGCTCAAGTGCTCGAGAAAGGCTTGGATCCGCAGCTGCAGATCCTCGGGATCATCACCGCAGAACTCCACCAGGTTGATCCCCAGCGTCGGCCGTTCGGCGCTTTCCGGAAAGTATTCGGCAACGCCGTGCCAGACGATGTCCTGCATTGCCAGCAGCAACACTTTCGAGTCGACGGTTTCAATCGACAGCGGCTTGAGCGCCATCAGCGCCCGGGCATCACGCAACGCGTCCATGAAGCCGGCGTAGCGGATGTTCACCAGCATCGTGTGTTTGGGAATCGGCAGCACATTGAGTTTGGCTTCAACGACAAACCCCAGCGAACCTTCGGCGCCGCACAGCACGCTGTTGAGGTTGAAGCGATTGTCGGCCTCGCGCAGGTGCGCCAGGTCGTAACCGGTCAGGCAGCGGTTGAGGTCAGGAAAGCGCTGTTTGATCAGCTCGCCCTGCTCATCGATGATCTGCCGCGCGCAGCGGTAAACCTCGCCGACCCGGTCTTCGCGGGCGCACAGCGCGGCCAGATCCTCTTCGGCCAGCGCCGCACCGTGCAGGCGTTCGCCGCCGCGCAGGATCATGTCCAGCTCCAGCACATGGTCACGGGTCTTGCCGTAGGTGCAACTGCCCTGGCCACTGGCATCGGTGTTGATCATGCCGCCGACGGTGGCGCGGCTGGAGGTCGACAGCTCTGGAGCAAAGAACAGCCCGGCGGACTTCAGCGCGGCGTTGAGCTGATCCTTTACTACCCCAGCCTGCACCCGCACCCAGCGCTGCTCGACGTTGATTTCCAGAATGCGGTTCATGTGCCGCGACAGGTCAACAACAATGCCGTCGGTCAACGACTGGCCGTTGGTGCCGGTGCCGCCGCCACGTGGGGTGATCACCACTTTGCGGTAAGCCGGCTCGGCAATCAGCCGGGCGACCCGCGCCACATCTTCGGCATCCCGCGGAAACACCGCCGCTTGCGGCAGGCGCTGGTAAATGGAGTTGTCGGTGGCGAGCACCACGCGGCTGGCGTAATCGGCGCTGATCTCGCCACGAAAGCCGCTGGCTTTGAGAGCGTTGAGGAACTGCTGGTAATCGGCGGTCAATGCGGTGGCGAGCGACAGCTGGGCAATCATCGGTCAGGAAGTCTCGGTCAAAATCGGGTCGTGTGGCGGTGAACTGTTGTGCGCAACGAATGATTGCGTCACGCTCCCGCCATCTCATGGCGCTTATATTCATTGCTTGGTGCCGTCGGGACAAACGTAAAATCGACCCGTAATCCATGACTAAAACGAATGAATCCGCGAACCCTTACCCCTTCCATGTCGTTGCTGCTGGCTTTCGAGGCCGCCGCACGCCATGAAAGCTACACCCGCGCCGCCCACGAACTGTCGCTGACGCAAAGTGCGGTCAGCCGCCAGGTGCAGATTCTGGAAAAAATGCTCGGCATGCGTCTGTTCAGCCGTGAAGGCCGGCAAGTGGTGCTGACCGATGTCGGGCGCATGTATCAGCGCGAGCTCGCCGAAGCCCTCGGGCAGATCCGCAGCGCGACGTTGCAGGCCATGGCATTCGGTTCGGGCATTCACAGCCTGCGCCTGGCGACGCTGCCTACCTTCGGTTCGAAATGGCTGCTGCCACGGCTCAAGGATTTCTACACCGCACACCCGGGCATGACCGTGCATTTGCATTCACGGATCGAAGCGATCGACTTCGACACCAGCGAGATCGACGCAGCAATCTGTGTCGGCGCGGGTGAATGGCCAGGGCTGAGTGCCCTGCCGCTGCACACCGAGGAACTGGTGGTGATTGCCAGCACGCAGTTGTCGGCGGCCGAACGTCAGGATGCTGAACAGCAGATTGCCGGACAACTGCTGCTCAATGTCAGCAGCAATGCCCAGGCCTGGGCGGAATGGTTCACTTATCACGGCTTGCCGCACCGCAGCATGCGCATCGGCCCGAGCTTTGAAATGACCTCGCACCTGATTCAGGCGGTGCGCGCGAATATCGGCGTGGGGCTGGTACCGCGGATCCTGGTGGAGGACGAATTGCTCAACGGCGATCTGCTGCAATTGGGGGAACCGATCACCAGTCGGCGCAGCTATTACCTGGTGTATCCACCGCGCAATGAGGCGTTGCCTTCGTTGAAAGCGTTTCGGGACTGGCTGATGCGATCACTGTGAATGCTGATCGCATCGATCGAGCCAACAATCAGCGCTTTGGCGGCGGCGGTGCGCTAGGACCTCGGGCGGTTTGCGGTGAGTTTCTGTCGTTTGAACCAAGGTAGCGTGCCACCTCTGGCGGCATGGGTCGCGGTGCTTCGGCGGTCATGACTGGCCCTCTTTTATGCTGGTAAATTCAACCCACTGGACTTTCGACGAATCTATCACCAACAGATCGGCTTCAAAAGGCTGGACACGACCATCATCGCTCAGCCATTTCGGACTCTGCATTACAAACTGTCCATTCGCCGGCTCGGAAGGCCACTCACAGGGCCAGCCAAACAGGCGTCTTTCGTCGTTCAAATGTAGCGTTATGAGCCGATCATGCCGCGCAAAGGTGCTGTACCACTGACTGGGATATGACGTTTTTCTGGTTACATTTCGAAACCGTAACCACGCATGCAGCCTGTCATTCGACGCAAGATTGCAGGATAGAAAACCGAGCGTTACCGACACGAGAAACGCCCAGATCGTCTGCGCTTTGCCATCCCATATTCCTATGGAAAACCCTTTCGTCCCCACCCACAAACAGACCGCCCCGATCCCCAACACCACCCCGTGAATCACAAAGGTAAAAATCAACGCCTGGACAATCTGCCCAAACGTGTCAGGTCGCTTGAATGCGGTGAGCGTATAAAAGATCCAGGTCGAGACAAACCCGGGAATGAGGTACTGCAACAGCGGAATCACTTCCTTGACCAGATCGTCCATGATCCAGGGCTCCTTGAAAGACTTGCCGGCCTGATAAGTGACCGTCAGTCAAAGCCTAGTGCACGCTGGAAAAATGCCTCCACCGAACTGTCACCGGGCATTACACCAGCCGCCAGTCCTGCGCATCTGTGAAGTCCGATCCTCGCCCTCCTCGCCATCCTTCGCCGCGCCGCACGACGCAAAAAAAGCAGAAACCGTAACTCCGGTTTCTGCTTTTTTTATCGCTTTGATTTGTGACTGCAGCTCTGCGTTACAGGCAGTCACGTACCGATTTGCGCAACGACGCGGACTTGGCCCAGGGCGGCCCCTGATACAGGGAAACCCGGCTGCCGTCCTTGTATTTGATGACGTCAAGAATCTCGTCGGCAGTGACGATGCTCGGCGCGGTGATGCGGTAGCCGTTGGAAATCGAAGTCTGCGTAGTCTTCGGAATGTCCTGCTGCCACAACGGCAACAGGCACGCGGCATAGTCTTTGGGGGCCTTGGTGCTGGTCTTGCTGAGATTCGGCTCGCCCGGCACCAGCGATGCGGGTAATGAGCAACCTGCCAGCAATGCCACCGCCAAACTCCCGATCCATATCCGCATGGTATTTCCCTGTTCTGAAAAAAACGCGAATGTACCTTGTAACAGGGGTTTACATCCATTGTTGTGCGGGCCGAATGGGGCATTTGGACAAATATTTACATCGATTCGGCCCGGTACCAGACGAGCTGTACATCACCCGCAAAAATTGCGGCTAATCTTGGCTACCGAGAATGTTCCGGAGGTGATCATGCGGCTCAATGAATACGAACATGAACTTCAGCGTGACCTGCAGGCTGTTGCATCGGATCTGCGCTGGTCGGCAGTCGATCTCAAACGCGTTGCCGAACAATTGCGCAAGAGCGGTAACGAAGCGGATGCGCAAGCGGTGCTGAGGTCTTGCGAGGTGCTGCAAAGCGATGAAGAACGGTTGCAGTTGTATGCGAAGGAAGTGAAGACGCGCTCAATCAGCCGAAGCAAGGTTCACTGATAACGTCCCCTTCAACAAAAGCCCCGGCAGTTACCGGGGCTCTTTCATTGCATTGACTTCAACTTGCAGTGTGACTTCGCGCCCGCGCCGGTCGTTGTTTATAACCCGGCAATGCGGCGGCGTAAGCCAGCGCTTCTTCCCGACTACCAAATGAGGCAAGCCGGTCGCCCTGGGTGCAAACCCGCCATGGGCCATTGTTTACGCTGAGTACGTCGTAGCCGTTCATGTGCATCTTGTTCAAGACAGGAATGCTCATGGGTCACCTCCTTATTTGCCAACGATAGATTCAGCCCTGCCGTTTCACCTTACACCCGGCGACCAGGGCTGTACCGACCGGGCGTCGCGGTAGCGATGCGCCAAGCCGACCGCACTTTTCATCCGCCTCTATGCTCATAACCTGAAGGAACCTTTAATCTGCGAACCGGCTCGAATATTGCAGTTTTGTTTCATATTTATGACATGTGGCAGACAGGTAACAGATGAAAATACGCGCCACCGTCATTTGCGAACAGGATCGACACGTTCTCCTGGTGCGCAAACCCAGATGCCGCTGGACATTGCCCGGCGGCAAAGTCGAGCCCGGCGAAAGCAAGGTCGGCGCGGCAGCGCGCGAGCTGCAGGAAGAAACCGCGCTCGATGCCGAGCAGATGCTGTACCTGATGGAATTGCACAGCGGCAGCACCCAGCATCATGTTTATGAGGCTTCAGTGCTGGATCTTGAGCAGTTGCGACCGCAAAACGAGATCACCGAATGCATCTGGCACCCGCTGGATGCAGTGCAGAATCTGCCCACCAGTGATGCAACCTTGCGCATCGTGCAGGCGTTTCAGCGGCGCCTGTGAGGGGTTCAACCGGCGAATGCCCGGCGTCCGGCGCGCATTTCCGTACGCAATTCGCCGATGAAGTTGGAAATATCGCGGATCGTCACCAGATGTTCCGGCGACACCCCGTTGAGCAACAACTCGACTCGCCCGGAGACAGGCTCGTACACCTTGATCCGCAACAGACCATGCTCCTCCGAGCATTCGCATTCAAGCGACGGGAAGCCGGATTCGATGATCCGGCAGATGTCGGTAATGGCTAGCATGGGACACGCCTCGCAGGCGAGCAGTCGGTCTGACCCGAACAGCATAGATGAGCCCCGCGCAACCTGCCGCCCGCCGATTGCCAAGCCGATCACATATTTGACGCCGCCTCAGTGCGCGTCATGGTCCCAGATCCAGTTCCAGATGCCCGGCAACTCGACCGACTCCGAACTCTGCTGCACCGCGCGCGCCAGCGCCGCTTTCTGCAGCGCCGCGTGATCATCGTAAAACGGCTTGTCCGAGAGCCGCACGCCGGTAGCGGCGGCACTGTCGAGGAGAATTTGCAGGTATTCGCGGGTATGCCGCGCGGTGTAGCGATTGAGGTCATGGAAGGTCACCACTACCGGAATCACCCCGTCCACCGTGGGAAATTCACCGAGAGCAATCCGCTCGCGCACTTGCGAAAGCTGCCGCAGCATATTCGCCCGACGTCGGGGGCTGGCATTGAAGCCCCAGATCTTGCCGTCGTTGGCGCTCAAATCAGTCAACAACACGTGCACGCCATGCTGCTGATAGGCGGCGAAGGTGCGTTTGTCGTAATTCCAGAACGGCGGCCGCAGCAGCACTGGCGCGGCCCCGGTGATTGCGGCGATATCGGCCGTGCCGTTGGTCAACGACTGCTCCAGTTCCTGCGGATTGAGCAAACGATGATTGGTGTGCCAATGGGTAGCGGTGTGAAACCCGAGGATGTGCCCCTCGGCGTGCTCACGGCGCATGATGCTGCGGCCAATCTCGCTGTCGCCGGCACGGGGCGCGCGGGTCTGCACGAAGAACACCGCTTTGATGTCCGGTTGCACCGGATTGGCCTTGAGACTGTCGAGCACCGTCGCCGACGGGTTCCAGAAACTCGAAGCGCTGGGCCCGTCATCGAACGTCAGCAGAAACCGCACCGGCGCCTGGGCCTTGAGACGGGTTTCAGTTTGCGCGGTCAGTTCGACCGGCGCAGCAATGCAACCAGCAAGCCCAAACGCAATGGCCGCCGCACAGAGAAGGTTGAACGTGAATTTCATGTTTTGCCTGGCGCCTGACCGTTGCGGTCCTGTTGTCGACTGGCAAAACTCCCTCGCCCTGATCCATCCTTGCGCCGGCTGTTTTGCCGGCGCCGCATAGATTACACAGGGTTTGAGTGTGGCGCTCGTTCAGTCAGCCAAGGCTTGCTGAAACGAGGGATCGATGATCCCGGCAGTGGCCAGCGGCGCCGGCAAGGCCTTGACCTTGAACAGGAAATCCGCCGTGCTTTGCAGGTCCGCTGCAGCCTGCTGATCCACCGGCCCTACCGTCATGTGCGCCTGACGCAACCAGTGCCGCGACACCTGCTGATCGAGGTTGGCCTTCTTCGCCCACAGATCTGCGTATTCGTCGGTATGGCTGTCGACCCAGCCCCGCGCCTGCTTCAAACGCTTGAGAAAATCGGCGATCGCTTCGCGTTTGCTATCGATTGACGGCGCCGACGCGGCAATCGCACTGAGGCCCGGCATCAGGTTCTTCGCGGTGAGAATCGGTCGCGCACCGGAAAACACGATCTGCTGCGAGATGTACGGCTCCCACACCGGGAACGCATCGATGCTGCCTTGGGGCAACGCCGCGGCGGCATCGATTGGCATCAGTTTGACGAAGTCGACGTAATTGTCCGGCAGACCGCCCTGCTCCAGCGCACGCAAGATCAATTGCTGACTCCACGCCCCGGGCCAGTAAGCGACCTTCTTGCCCTTCAGATCAGCGATGCTTTTCACCGGAGAATCCTTCGGCACCAGCAAAGCGATGGTGTCCGGATTCTGCCGTGACACACCGATCAGTTTCACCGGCGCCTGCTTGGCAGCGAGAAACAGAAAGCCCGAATCCCCGAGAAAGCCCAGATCCAGCGAGCCGGTCTGCAACGCCTCGGCCAAAGGTGCGGCAGCCTGGAAGTGCTTCCAGTCGACGCTGTACGGCGCGTCTTTCAACACCCCGGAAGCCTCGAGCGAGGCGCGGATGTTGTAGTAGTTCTGATCTCCGACGTGCAGGACCAACGGTTCAGCAGCGTGGGAAAATGGTGCGGCAAACAATCCAGCAATCAGTGTGGTGCGGAACAATCGGGAGAGCTTCATGGCGAGGCCTGCAATGGGATGTTGCATAGACCATAACGCTATTGCCTGATCATTTTTAAATTCTATTAATGCATAAGCTAAGCACCTTGAATGCTCGCTGTTGACTGCCCGGCGCCAACTAAGCTGAAGGTGTCCAACCGGAGGTTCGCTGATGTGCGGAAGACTCTCGCAGTATCGCGGCATTCACGACTTCGTCGCGGTGCTGAGCATTCCCGATGCGCTGATCAATCATGTCGGCGATGCGCCACTGGCGCGCTACAACGCCGCGCCGACCACTGCCCTCGCGGTCCTGCATCAGCACGAGCGACAGCTATATGCCGACAACCTGCGCTGGGGCTGGCGTCCGCACTGGGCCAAAGACCGCGCAGCGCCGATCAACGCTCGTGTGGAAAAAGTCGCCCACGGCCCGTTCTTCCGGGCGATCTGGCGCCATCGGCTGATCGTGCCGATCGACAACTGGTTTGAATGGGTCGACGACACGGATAAAACTCGCCAGCCATGGTTGATCCGGCGTGCCGATCACGGGCCGGTGTTCTGTGCCGCCATCGGCCAGTTTCCGACGCTTGGCAAAGACGCTCGGGAGGACGATGGTTTTGTGATCATCACCGCCGACAGCGTTGGTGGTTTGCTCGACATTCATGACCGTCGCCCGGTGGTTTTCGCTGCAGAGCTGGCGCGCGAATGGCTCGACCCGGCAACACCGGCAGCGCGCGCCGAGCAGATGTTGCTGTTCGAAGGAGAGCCCGGCGCTGCGTTCATCTGGCACAAAGTCGACAAGGCCGTTGGCAACTCACGCAACCAGAGCGCCAGCCTGATCAAACCAATCACCTGAAAACGAATGACCCCTGTAGGAGCTGCCGCAGGCTGCGATCTTTTGATCTTGCTTTTAAAAATGAAAATCAAAAGATCGCAGCCTGCGGCAGCTCCTACAGGTGGCGCAAGATCGTTACACGTGGTGTTTCATCGCTGAAACAGCTCAACAAAACAGTCGTTTGAGCGAACTAACCGCCTGTCTGACATTTCATCCGTCATACATACATTTGGATGCGCTACGGATAGCATGCGCGCCGCATTTCCGTTTGGCATACCAATTGATCATAGAGTCAAGAAACCAGGAATCCCTACAACGTTAACCAGCCCTTGCAGAGAACTAAGTTGCGCGACGATTTTGCAATCAAACAGGCCAACGGCCTGGAGTGTATCTATCTGTCCATGACAGAACGCTTTGAACTCGACTGTTTTATCGGCCACTACATCAAGACCCGAAACCTGCGTTCAGTGCCCGACATTGAACGCGTCTTGCGCACCACACTCGAACACTATCCCGGCCACCCGCCGGTGATGGTCAACGAACTCAATGCGTGGCTCGACAAGACCTTGGGCTATCGGGCGTCTCATCCGGACTTCTCGAAGCTGGAAGATCTCTGAAACAACAAAAAGCCCCGCGATCGCGGGGCTTTTTGGCACAGTGGCGTCAGAACTTCTCATCAGGTCCGGTAAGTTCCTTGCCGTCGTCGTGCTTCCAGGTCTGTTCCTTGCGCTTTTCACGCTCGATCTCTTCTTCGGTCGGCTCATCGACCGCTTCGTCTTTATCGGTACGTTCTTGCTCAGTCGTCATGTGCACCTCGCTCTGAATAAAAGCCAGCTGAATCATTGAAGCGTAGAACATTTTTTACCGTCGCAACTTACCACCACCAACGCAGCAAAAAGAAAAACGCCATGCTCAAGAGCATGCTGAGCAAGGTATTGCGGGTGTACAGCACCAGTCCGATCGCGACCAGCGAACTCAACAAATACGGATTATCCCACTGCAAATTCAACTGTTTGTCGGGCATGAACACGATAGGCCCACAGATCGCCGTCAACATCCCCGGCACGGCAAAGCCGAGAAACTGTCGCGCGTTGCTGCTTAAACGCAACGGCAAGCGCGGTTCGAGAAACACGTAACGGTTGAGGAATACCAGGATCCCCATGCCGAAAATCACGGCCCAGATCATCATGTGCGCTCCCGATACAGCTTGTTGCAGATAAACCCTGCGGTCATCCCGGCCAATCCCGACAACACCAGCGCGGAGCCCCACTGCCAATAGCTGAACAGCACCGAGCAGAACAACGACACGGCGACGCACACCACGGTCGGCACATTCCGTACCACCGGGGTGATCAGCGCGATAAACGTCGCGGCGATCGAGAAGTCCAGACCCAGATGTTCAAGTCCCGGAATGCTGCTGCCCAACACAATGCCGGCCAGGGTGAAGAGGTTCCAGGCGATATAAAACGTCAGGCCGACGCCCAAGGCGTACCAACGATTGAACTGCTGGCGGTCATGCTGGCTGGTCAAGGCAAACAGCTCGTCGGTGAGCAAAAAGCCCAGACCGACGCGCCAGCGCCCGGGCAACGGCGAAATCACTGAACGCATGCTCATCCCGTACAACAAATGCTGCGAAGTCAGCAGCAACGTGGTCAGCAGAATCGAGAACATGCCCGCACCACCCTTGAGCATGCCGATCGCCACCAGTTGTGCGGCGCCCGCAAACACGATGCTCGACAGGCCCTGCCCCTGCAGCGGGGTCAGATTGGCTTCGATGGCCATGGAGCCGGCCAGCAGTCCCCACGGCGCTGTCGCCAGCGATAACGGCATGATCGCCACAGCACCGCGAAGAAACGCACGGGGTGGCACAAGTGAGTCAGACATAACGCTCTTCAACCGGGGAAACGGTCACAGACTGTGCCAGCAAACACCCCTTCGGGGCTTGAACAATCTTGCGCATTTGCCCTGAATCGCAGCGCCCTTGCGCCGCTGTCGGCGTACTATGGAGCCCTTCACAATCGCGTCAGGGAGACGACATGCTGTACCGAATCGCAGCCGACGGGCTGGTGCTGTTTCATCTGTGCTTCATTCTGTTCGTGTTGTTCGGCGGGCTGCTGGTGCTCAAGTGGCCGCGCGTGATGTGGCTGCATCTGCCGGCGGCTGCGTGGGGGGTTGCGGTCGAGGTGTTGCACCTGACCTGTCCGCTGACCTACTGGGAGAACCTGATGCGCCACGCCGCCGGGCAGACCGAATACGCCGGCGGCTTCATCGAGCACTACATCTGGCCGATCATTTACCCCGCCGGACTGACGCCGCAGATCCAGCTGGCGCTGGGCAGTGTGGTGCTGGTGATCAATCTGCTGGTGTATGGACGCCTGATCCGTGGGTGGAAACTGCGTCGCGCCAGTCGCATTCCGTTTTAGCCCGCAGTCGGTTTCAAGGCTTGCAGCCAGGCCGGATCCAGGCGCGTCTGGTCGATATCCAGACCTAGCGCTTGCATCCGCTCCTTGTGCGTTTCGACTTCTCGATGCAATTGCGCGTGATCGCTGGAGTTGCCGTCCAGTTCGTGCATCTGGGTCAGCCCCAGATGATAGAAGCGCAGCACCTTCATCGCGGTCGGATCGTTACGCTCGACCGCCGCTGTCACCTGATGCATGACGTTGGTCACGCTCATCAGGCTGCGTTTGAGCCGCCAGCTGTAGACCGCCGGCGCCATCCACGCCTGTTGCCAGAACTGCCCGCGCAGCAGTGCCGCTGTCAGCAGAAACGCAACGAACACGCCACCGACGTTGAAGCGCAGATTATCCCCGCCGGGTTCACCGAACAGCGCCACGGCCGCCGTGGACAATCCCATCGCCAGCACCAGGAACAGTCCAGCGATAATCAGCGTGCTGCGGCGGGTCTGCTGGCGAAACGTGGCGGCGTCCATCGGCTGGATCTCGAACATCGGGCATGACTTCCTTGAGCGATAAAAGGGGCGATGGAAAAATCTCGCTGCGCATTATCGCCTCTGCGCGCGATTTAGCTATGCTGGGGGCCCTTTTCATCTTTTCAGCGTCCAACGGGGACATGGCGGTACAGCGCAGATCGTGCCATCTTCATTCATGGATACACACTATTCGGATGCCATTTCCCTGCTATTGGAATGACATCGTTTTAAGGATCATTGCATGACCCAACGACACGTAATCAACGCCTCGGTCAGCCCGAAAGGCAGCCTGGAAACCCTTTCTCAACGTGAAGTCCAGCAACTGAGCGAAGCCGGATCCGGCAGCATCTATACCCTCTTCCGCCAGTGCGCCCTGGCCATCCTCAACACCGGCGCCCATGTCGACAACGCAAAAACCATCCTGGAAGCCTACAAGGACTTCGAGATCCGCATTCACCAGCAGGATCGTGGCGTGCGCCTAGAACTGCTGAACGCCCCGGCCGACGCCTTCGTCGACGGCGAAATGATCGCCAGCACCCGTGAGATGCTGTTCAGCGCCCTGCGCGATATCGTCTACACCGAAAACGAACTCGACAGCCAGCGCATCGACCTCAGCACCTCGCAAGGCATCAGCGACTACGTGTTCCACCTGCTGCGCAACGCGCGCACCCTGCGCCCGGGCGTCGAGCCGAAAATCGTCGTGTGCTGGGGCGGTCACTCGATCAACACCGAAGAATACAAATACACCAAAAAAGTCGGCCACGAACTGGGCCTGCGCAGCCTCGACATCTGCACCGGTTGCGGCCCCGGCGTGATGAAAGGCCCGATGAAAGGCGCGACCATCGCCCATGCCAAGCAACGCATCCACGGCGGGCGCTACCTCGGCCTGACCGAGCCGGGGATCATCGCCGCCGAAGCGCCGAACCCGATCGTCAATGAGCTGGTGATCCTGCCGGACATCGAGAAGCGTCTGGAAGCATTCGTGCGTGTCGGCCACGGCATCATCATCTTCCCGGGCGGCGCCGGCACCGCCGAAGAGTTCCTGTACCTGCTGGGCATCCTGATGCACCCGGACAACGCCGGCCTGCCGTTCCCGGTAATCCTGACCGGGCCGAAACATGCCGCGCCGTATCTGGAGCAACTCGACGCGTTCGTCACCGCGACCCTCGGCGATGCGGCGAAGCAGCACTATCAGATCATCATCGACGACCCGGCCGAAGTGGCCCGGCAGATGACCGCCGGCCTCAAGGCGGTGAAGCAGTTCCGCCGCGAGCGCAACGACGCGTTCCACTTCAACTGGCTGCTGAAAATCGACGAGAGCTTCCAGCGTCCATTCGATCCGACCCACGAAAACATGGCCAATCTCAAGCTGCACCGCGATCAGCCACCGCACGAGCTGGCGGCCAATTTGCGTCGCGCGTTCTCCGGGATTGTCGCCGGCAACGTCAAGGACAAGGGCATCCGCCTGATCGAGGAACACGGGCCGTACCAGATCCGCGGTGACGCGGCGATCATGCAACCGCTGGACGCGCTGCTCAAAGCCTTCGTCGCCCAGCACCGGATGAAATTGCCGGGTGGCGCGGCGTACGTGCCGTGCTATCGCGTGGTGGCGTAATCCTTTCGGTTATCCCACACCCAATGTAGGAGCGAGCCTGCTGGCGATGGCGGTGGATCAGTCACCTTTTATATTGACTGACACATCGATATCGCGAGCAGGTTCGCTCCTACAGGGGTTTGGCGGCTGACGCAGATTTTGCATTCACCTCGATCAAATGTGGGAGCTGGCTTGCTGGCGATCGCGGTGGATCAGTCACCTATTATATTGACTGACACATCGCTATCGCGAGCAGGCTCACTCCTACAGGGGTTTGGCGGCTGACGCAGATCTTGCATTCACCTCGATCAAATGTGGGAGCCAGCCTGCTGGCGATCGCGGTATCAGTCACCTTTTATATTGACTGACACATCGCTATCGCGAGCAGGCTCACTCCTACAGGGGTTTGGCGGCTGACGCAGATTTTGCATTCACCTCGATCAAATGTGGGAGCTGGCTTGCCAGCGAAGGGGACCGGAAGCACACCTCAACCTATCAGTCGCGCCGCCAACGCCTTCGCCTGCAACGCCACATCCGTCACCGCCGTACTCTCCCACCACATCCCGCGCAACGGCGGGCCCATGGCGAAGATACGTTCAGCTGCCAGCCCTTGCGCATCCAGCACCGCGCCGTCTACCGCTGCGGCAATCCCCAGTGCCAACGGCCCCGGTTTTATCAGTCCACGCGCCAGCAACTGCTGCGGCAACGGTCGCGCCACGCGGCGCCAGTCGTACTCGATGCCGCTGGAGTTGATCAACGCAGCCCCCTGCACCACACACGTTTCGGCTTCACCGCGACGCCGAATGCGAATACTCACACCCGCGCCCGATGTCGGCTCAAGCCCCTTGAATGACGCGGCCTGAATCCGCAGACGCCCTTCGCTGTGCAGGCGTTCAACCAACGCCGCGCTGAGCGGCGGCGAGCGGTGGTGATGGCTCTCCCACCACGGCCGCACATGGCGTACGAATTGTCGCCGCTGCACATCAGTCGCCTGGCTCCACAGCCGTCCGATATGTGCGCGGACCGTGTCCAACGGCGCCTGCCAGTCGATGCCTTGGGCGATGGCTTTACGGCAGTGTCCACGTAACTCACGCAGCAATTGCCGCGGCGTGCGGATGCTCGGGTCTGCCGCGAGGAAGTCCGTCCATGGCGGCGGTTGCCGGCGCACATGGGGCAGCAGCCCGTGACGGGAAAACACTTCGATCGGCCCACGATGCCCGGCCTGCTCCAGCGAAACCACGGCATCAACCATAGTCAGCCCGGAACCAATGATCAGCACTGTCGATTGCGTATCGAGCTGGCGCATGGCCGCGACATCCCAAGGATCGAGCGCAGCGGCATTCAGCCCGCTGGAATCTTTCTGCGGCGTGCGCGCGGCGGGGAACATGCCGGTGGCGAGCACAGCGTAGGCACCGCTCAGGCGCCGACCATCGTTCAAAGTCAGTTGCACCGAATTGCCGGCGCTTTGCAGATCAACCACCTCGGCACACACATGCTCGACCGTCGAGCCGTACTGCGCACCTACGCCCCGCGCCTCGGCCAGACGCTGCTGCACATACACACCAAACAGTCCACGCGGCGGGAACAGTTCGCTGACCGGCACCTTCTGCTCGGCAGACTCGGGCCAGCCGCCGTCGGCAATATGCGCGGTCAGCCACTGGGTCAGGTCATCGGGGTTGTCCGGGTCGACACTCATCCGCGCCGCATTGCCGTTGAGCGTATGGCCCAGTTCGACTGCGCTGTAAGCTTCACCGCGACCCAGTTCGGCGCGCGGTTCGATAATCAGAATCCGGCGCTGGCCGGGCAATCGCAACAATTGCACCGCCAGCATCGTGCCGCTGAGGCCACCGCCGATGATCAGGATGCCTGCGTTCTGACTCATTCAAATCACCACGTTACGTACAAAGCGCGTGGCCACGTCGCCGTCGTTGCGATAGCTGTGCGGCTGGTTGCTGGCAAACATGAAAAACTCGCCGGTGGCGATTTGCTGCCGCTGCTCGCCGAGCATCAGCGTCAGACAGCCCTCGAACACAT
Source organism: Pseudomonas sp. Eth.TT006 (assembly GCF_054456575.1). Taxonomy (NCBI): domain Bacteria; kingdom Pseudomonadati; phylum Pseudomonadota; class Gammaproteobacteria; order Pseudomonadales; family Pseudomonadaceae; genus Pseudomonas; species Pseudomonas sp. Eth.TT006. The sequence continues at coordinate 367,635 of NZ_JBTJEN010000003.1, forward strand.
AGATCTGCTCGCTCCAGCCATCGGCGTCCGGTTGCGAGGGGTAGACCTCGCCCGGTTGCAGACACCACTCCCACAACTCGACTTCGCGGGTGGCGGTGGCTTTCGACAGCAGCACCGCCTTACTCCCGGGGAGGGTGCCGGCCCAGGCTACTTCGTTGATGCGGCTCGGATCGCGGGCGTCGGGGGCCTGGATCAGGTCGCTGAAGGCGACGCCGAGGGCTTCGGCGACGCGGTCGAGCGTGGTCAGGCTGACATTCTTTTCCCCGGCCTCGATCGCCACCAGCATGCGCCGACTGACGCCGGACTTTTCAGCCAGCGCGGTCTGGCTCATGTCGGCCGCGTGGCGCAGGCGCCGTATGTTCAGGCTGACGTGTTGCAGGACAGACGCCCGCTGGCTGGAAATCTTGTGCACTATATTGCTCACTCGGTGGGGTTGGGCACTATACTGCGCAACGTTGGACGCATTGTGCGTCCTGCCTTTTATAGTGCGCAAGGTCATGACGTCAGCCAACAACTCCTCCACGCCTCTTCGCTTCTCCCGCTTCAGCAAGGCCGAGTGCGTGCTGGTGCTGATCACCATGATCTGGGGCGGAACGTTCCTGCTGGTGCAACACGCCATGACCGTCAGCGGCCCGATGTTCTTCGTCGGCCTGCGCTTTGCCGCGGCGGCCGGCATCGTCGCCCTGTTCTCCTGGCGACATTTGCGCGCGCTGACCCTGTTCGAACTCAAAGCCGGCGCGTTCATCGGTGTGGCGATCATGCTCGGTTACGGTTTGCAGACGGTGGGCCTGCAAACGATTCCGAGCAGCCAGTCGGCGTTCATTACCGCGCTGTACGTACCCTTTGTGCCGTTGCTGCAATGGCTGGTGCTGGGACGCCGCCCGGGGCTGATGCCGAGCATTGGCATCATGCTCGCGTTTACCGGATTGATGCTGCTGTCCGGGCCGTCCGGGGCGGCGCTGAATTTCAGCCCCGGTGAAATTGCCACGCTGATCAGTGCCATCGCGATTGCCGCCGAGATCATTCTGATCAGCACGTTTGCCGGCCAGGTCGATGTGCGCCGGGTGACCGTGGTGCAATTGGCGGTGACGTCGGTGCTGTCGTTTCTGCTGGTAGTGCCGACCGGGGAAATGATTCCAGACTTTTCCTGGACCCTGCTGGCGACCGCGCTGGGCCTGGGCGCCGCGAGTGCGGCGATTCAGGTGGCGATGAACTGGGCGCAGAAGAGCGTTTCACCGACCCGCGCGACTTTGATCTACGCCGGTGAGCCGGTGTGGGCCGGGATCGTCGGGCGGATCGCCGGAGAGCGTCTGCCGGCGATTGCGCTGGTGGGCGCCGGGTTGATTGTGGCGGCGGTGATTGTCAGTGAGTTGAAGACCAAGGGTAAGGTGGCCGTTGAAGTTGAGGGTGCCTTGGAGAGCGATAGCGGGATTTAACAGCCAGAATCAAAAGATCGCAGCCTGCGGCAGCTCCTACATTGGAATGCGTTCTGTGTAGGAGCTGCCGCAGGCTGCGATCTTTTCGCCTCTGAAACAAAGCCAAACGAAAATTATCGGACTACTTTGTAGGATTCTGAGACATCCTCGCGTTTGGTAATCAGGGAGCTGGCACGTATGATGCTTCACAAATCTCCGCAGATTAGAAGCCTATGTCTCTGATAGTTCTACTGCTTCTGCCATTCATTGGCAGCTGTCTGGCAGCGGTGCTGCCACACAACGCGCGTAATGCCGAATCCCTGCTGGCAGGTCTGGTCGCTCTGATCGGTACCGTGCAGGTTGCGCTGTTGTACCCGCAAATCGCCCATGGCGGCGTGATCCGCGAAGAATTCATGTGGTTGCCCAGCCTCGGTTTGAACTTCGTCCTGCGCATGGACGGTTTCGCCTGGCTGTTCTCGCTGCCGGTCCTGGGCATCGGCACTCTCGTCTCTTTATATGCCCGCTATTACATGTCGCCGGACGATCCGGTGCCGCGCTTCTTCGCGTTTTTCCTGGCATTCATGGGCGCCATGCTTGGCCTGGTGATCTCCGGCAACCTGATCCAGATCGTGTTTTTCTGGGAGCTGACCAGCCTGTTCTCGTTCCTGTTGATCGGCTACTGGCACCACCGCGCCGATGCCCGGCGTGGCGCCTACATGGCGCTGATGGTCACCGGGGCCGGGGGGTTGTGCCTGTTGGCGGGGGTCATGATCCTCGGCCATGTCGTCGGCAGCTATGACCTGGACAAGGTCCTGGCCGCCGGCGATCAGATTCGCGCACATGCGCTCTACCCTATCCTGCTTCCCCTCATTCTCATTGGCGCCCTCAGCAAGAGCGCGCAGTTCCCCTTCCACTTCTGGTTGCCGCACGCAATGGCGGCGCCCACCCCGGTTTCGGCTTATCTGCACTCGGCGACCATGGTCAAGGCCGGGGTCTTTCTGCTGGCACGGCTGTGGCCGTCGTTGTCCGGCAGTGAAGAGTGGTTCTACATCGTCAGCGGCGCCGGGGCCGCGACACTGCTGCTCGGCGCGTATTGCGCGATGTTCCAGAACGACCTCAAGGGTCTGCTCGCCTACTCGACCATCAGCCATCTCGGCCTGATCACCCTGCTGCTGGGCCTGAACAGCCCGCTGGCGGCGGTCGCCGCAGTGTTCCACATTCTCAACCACGCGACCTTCAAGGCCTCGCTGTTCATGGCCGCAGGCATCATCGACCACGAAAGCGGCACCCGCGACATCCGCAAGCTCAGCGGCCTGATCAAACTGATTCCTTTCACCGCGACGCTGGCGATGGTGGCCAGTGCCGCGATGGCCGGCGTGCCGCTGCTCAACGGCTTCCTGTCGAAAGAAATGTTCTTCGCCGAAACCGTGTTCATCAACGCCACCGCGTGGGTCGAAGCGGCGCTGCCGATTGTCGCGACCATCGCCGGTACGTTCAGCGTCGCCTACTCGCTGCGCTTCACCGTCGACGTGTTTTTCGGCCCGACTGCCACCGACCTGCCGCACACTCCGCACGAGCCGCCACGCTGGATGCGGGCGCCGGTGGAGCTGCTGGTGTTCACCTGCCTGATCGTCGGGATCTTCCCGGCGCAAGTGGTCGGTCCGCTGCTGGCCGCCGCTGCGCTGCCAGTGGTCGGCGGCACGCTGCCGGAGTACAGCCTGGCGATCTGGCACGGGCTCAACGCACCGATGATCATGAGCCTGATCGCCATGTCCGGCGGCATCGTGGTCTATCTGCTGCTGCGTAACCAGTTCAAGCGTGGACGCTTCAAGTACCCACCGCTGGTGGGGCGCTTCAACGGCAAGCGCCTGTTCGAACGCAGCCTGGTGATGATGATGCGCCTGGCGCGCCGGGTAGAACGCCGGCTCGGCACCCGACGCCTGCAGATGCAATTATTCCTGATGGTGCTGGCGGCGGTGCTCGCCGGGCTGATTCCGATGCTGCACAGCAGCCTCAGTTGGGGCGACCGGCCGAAGATTCCCGGTTCTATCGTCTTCGTCACCCTTTGGCTGCTGGCGATTGCCTGTGCCCTCGGCGCCGCTTGGCAGGCCAAGTATCACCGCCTCGCCGCCCTGACCATGGTCAGCGTCTGCGGCCTGATGACCTGCGTTACTTTTGTCTGGTTCTCCGCGCCGGATCTGGCACTGACGCAACTGGCGGTGGAAGTGGTAACTACGGTGCTGATCCTCCTCGGCCTGCGCTGGCTGCCGCGACGGATCGAAGAAGTCTCGCCACTGCCGAGCAGCCTGCGCAAGGCGCGTATCCGCCGTCTGCGCGACTTGCTGCTGTCGGTTGCGGTCGGTGCCGGCATGGCGCTGCTGTCCTACGCCATGCTGACGCGGCAGACGCCGAACGACATTTCCTCGTTCTACCTCAGCCGGGCCATGCCCGAGGGCGGTGGCAGCAACGTGGTCAACGTGATGCTGGTGGACTTCCGCGGTTTCGATACCCTCGGTGAAATCACAGTGCTGGTGGCCGTGGCGCTGACCGTGTTCGCCCTGCTGCGACGCTTCCGCCCGCCGAAAGAAAGCCTGCAACTGCCGGCCCAGCAACGCCTGCTCGCGCCGGACGTAGTCACCGACCTGGTCAACCCGCGCAGCGCCAGCGATACCGCGCTCGGTTTCATGATGGTGCCGGCGGTGCTGGTGCGCCTGCTGCTGCCGGTGGCGCTGGTGGTGTCGTGCTACCTGTTCATGCGCGGCCACAACCAGCCGGGGGGCGGTTTTGTCGCCGGGCTGGTGATGTCGGTGGCATTCATCCTGCAGTACATGGTCGCCGGGACGCAGTGGGTCGAGGCGCAAATGAGCCTGCGACCGCTGCGCTGGATGGGTACCGGTTTGCTGTTCGCCACGGTGACCGGTCTCGGTGCGATGGCGGTCGGCTATCCGTTCCTGACCACCCACACCTGGCATTTCACTTTGCCGTTGCTGGGCGACATCCATATCGCCAGTGCGCTGTTTTTCGATATCGGCGTGTACGCCGTGGTGGTCGGCTCGACGCTGCTGATCCTGACCGCCCTCGCCCACCAATCGGTGCGTGGTCACAAGACCGCGTCGCTGCCCAAAGCCGTCGCCAGTAAAGGAGCCGTCTGATGGAAGAAGTCATCGCAATCGCCATCGGCGTGCTTGCCGCGTCAGGTGTCTGGCTGGTGCTGCGGCCACGGACATTTCAGGTGGTCATGGGCCTGTGCCTGCTGTCCTACGCGGTCAACCTGTTCATCTTCAGCATGGGCAGCCTGTTCATCGGCAAGGAGCCGGTAATCAAGGACGGCGTGACCCAGGACCTGCTGCACTACACCGATCCACTGCCGCAGGCGCTGGTACTGACCGCGATCGTCATCAGCTTCGCCATGACCGCGCTGTTTCTGGTGGTGCTGCTGGCGTCCCGGGGCCTGACCGGCACTGACCACGTCGACGGCCGGGAGCCCAAGGAATGATGGCGATGACTCATCTGATCGCCGCACCGATCCTGCTGCCGCTACTGACCGCCGCCATCATGCTGATGCTCGGCGAGAAACACCGGCCGCTGAAGGCGAAAATCAACCTGTTCTCCAGCCTCGTCGGCCTGTTCATTTCGGTGATGCTGCTGCAGTGGACGCAAACCACTGGCGTACCCGGCTCGATCGGCGTGTACCTGCCGGGCAACTGGCAGGCGCCGTTCGGCATCGTGCTGGTGGTCGATCGCCTGTCGGCACTGATGCTGGTGCTGACCGGGATCATTGGCGTCAGCGCCCTGCTCTTCGCCATGGCGCGCTGGGATGGCGCAGGGTCGAGCTTCCACGCGCTGTTCCAGATTCAGTTGATGGGCCTGTACGGCGCATTTCTCACCGCCGACCTGTTCAACCTGTTCGTGTTCTTTGAAGTATTGCTCGCCGCTTCCTATGGCCTGTTGCTGCACGGCTCAGGCCGGGCGCGGGTGTCCTCGGGTTTGCATTACATCTCGATCAACCTGCTGGCGTCGTCGCTGTTTCTGATTGGCGCGGCACTGATCTATGGCGTCACCGGCACCCTGAACATGGCCGATCTGGCGCTGAAGATTCCGCTGGTGCCGGAAGCCGATCGGGGCTTGCTGCATGCCGGCGCGGGGATTCTCGCGGTGGCGTTCCTGGCCAAGGCCGGCATGTGGCCGCTGAACTTCTGGCTGGTACCGGCCTACTCCTCGGCCAGCGCGCCGGTGGCAGCGATGTTCGCGATCATGACCAAGGTCGGCGTCTACACCCTGCTGCGTCTGTGGACACTGCTGTTCTCCGGCCAGGCCGGGGCCTCGGCGTTCTTCGGTGGCGACTGGCTGATCTACGGTGGCATGGCGACCATGGCCTGCGCGGCGCTGGCGATTCTCGCCGCGCAACGTCTGGAGCGCATGGCCAGCCTGAGCATTCTGGTATCGGCCGGGATTCTGCTGTCGGCGGTGGGTTTCGCCCAGCCGAAGCTGATTGGCGCGGCGCTGTTCTATCTGGTCAGCTCGACCCTGGCCCTCAGCGCGCTGTTCTTGCTGGCGGAGTTGATCGAGCGCTCACGCTCGGCCAACGAAATCCCGCTGGAAGACGAAAGCGAATTGTTGCCGCGCCCGCAGGAATCCCTGCAGCCGCCCAAGGGCATCAACCTCGACGACGAACAGAAAGCCGTGGTCGGTCAGGTCATCCCATGGACCATGGCGTTTCTCGGCCTGAGCTTTATCGCTTGCGCGCTGCTGATCATCGGCATGCCGCCGCTGTCCGGGTTCATCGGCAAGCTGAGCCTGATCGGCGCGCTGCTCAATCCGCTGGGACTGGGCGGCAGCGATGCGCCAGTTTCCAACGCGGCATGGGCGTTGCTGGCGCTGCTGATCCTGTCCGGGCTGGCATCGTTGATGGCTTTCGCGAGGATGGGGGTACAGCGCTTCTGGACTCCCGAAGAGCGGCCTTCGCCACTGCTGCGCAAACTCGAATGTGCGCCGATCTTCCTGCTGCTGGGGCTGAGCATCGCCCTGACCTTCAAGGCCGAACCGCTGCTGCGCTACACCCAGGCCACCGCTGACGCACTGAATAACCCGCAGCAATACGTGATGGCCGTGCTCGGCACCCGCGCCGTGCCAAGCCCGGCAGCCAAAGCGGCGATGCTGGAGGTGCAACCATGAAGCGCGTGTTTCCGGCTCCGTTGCTGTCTCTGGCGTTGTGGGTGCTGTGGCTGACGCTCAACCTCTCCGTCAGTCCGGGCAATCTGCTGCTTGGCGCGATTCTGGGGTTCGCCGCACCGTTGATGATGCGCAAGCTGCGCCCGAAACAGGTGCGCATTCGTCGTCCGCTGACGATTTTGCGCCTGTTCGTGATGGTGGGGCGTGACGTGATTCTCTCAAACCTGATCGTCGCCTGGGGCGTGCTCAACGCCGGTCGACGGCCACCGCGCTCGGCCTTCGTCAAAGTGCCGCTGGACCTGCGCGACGCCCATGGTCTTGCCACGCTGGCGATGATCTGCACCGTGGTGCCCGGCACCGTGTGGTCGGAACTGGCGCTGGATCGCAGCGTTCTGCTGTTGCACGTCTGGGATCTGGATGACGAGGAACACTTCATCCACCACTTCAAGACAGCCTATGAGCAGCCGTTGATGGAGATTTTCGAATGAGCCCCTTGCTGTCCAACGCGATTCTGCTGACGCTGTTCCTGTTCTCGCTGGCGATGGTCCTGACCCTGATCCGCCTGTTCAAGGGGCCATCGGCGCAAGATCGGGTTCTCGCTCTGGATTACCTGTACATCGTCGCCATGCTGATGATGCTGACCCTGGGCATCCGCTACGCCAGCGACACTTATTTCGAGGCAGCGCTGCTGATCGCGCTGTTCGGCTTCGTCGGCTCGTTTGCCCTGGCGAAGTTCCTGCTGCGTGGCGAGGTGATCGAATGACTAGCGAACTGTCGCTCTGGGTCGAAATTCCGGTGGCGATCCTGCTGGTACTCAGCGGCGTATTCGCCCTGATCGGCGCGGCCGGACTGCTGCGCATGAAGAACTACTTCCAGCGCATGCACCCGCCGCCACTCGCCTCGACACTCGGCGCGTGGTGCGTGGCGCTGGCGTCGATCATCTGTTTCTCGGCACTCAAATCCGGGCCGGTGCTGCACGCCTGGCTGATTCCGATCCTGCTGGCGATCACGGTGCCGGTGACCACCCTGCTGCTGGCGCGGGCGGCGCTGTTCCGCAAACGCATGGCCGGGGATGATGTGCCGGCTGAGGTGAGTAGTCGGCGGACTGAGAGCGGGAATCAGACTCAAGAGATGTGAAGGCCGGTCGGGCCTCTTCGCGGGCAAGCCCGCTCCCACAGGGTTCGGGGTGGAATCCATTACCTGTGAACACCTACAACTACTGTGGGAGCGGGCTTGCCCGCGAAGAGGCCGGCACTGCCTACACAAGAACCGGATCAGACCCAGGCCACCGCCAACAACCCTGCCCCCAACACCAGACACAACGGCGAATACACCCAGGTATCCAGCCGCGCAAACCGCGAATCCTTCACTTCCTTGAAAAACCCCACCAGATGCGAATCGCCGATGGCCCGGGCAAACATCAGCAGCGCAATCGCGCTGATCACCCATTGCAACGCCTTATGATGCACCGCCGGCATTCCCCAGCCGACGCGCATACACACCAGCCCGGCAATCGCCAATAACGCCGCCGCCACCAGCAAGGTGATCCAGCCTGATGGTTTGAACGCCGGCCGCACCGTCGCCACCAAACCTTGCACCGGCACTTGCGGCACTGCCGCCACCGCCGCCCATTGCCCACCCAACGCCCAATACACGTGTACCAGCGCGATCACTGCAAAAACCGTCACCAGCCACTGAGCCATCACAAAGGTCATGGTTGAAATCCTTTCCAGGGATTTGAACAAATCATCCTAGACGGCATTTTTTGAAGTGCACGACCGATCAGCGGTCCGGAGCAGCGATGACTATCTGGCGGTGCGAACTCGATGCCAATCCCGAACCCAATACCCTTGTAGGAGCTGCCGAAGGCTGCGATCTTTTGACTTTGATTTTCAAGATCAAGATCAAAAGATCGCAGCCTTCGGCAGCTCCTACAGGTAACAGTCGCAGATAGCAGTGGCAGGTTGCAGTCGCAGGTGGCAGTTACAGACTGCCCGCCACCTTCTCCGCCACATCCTTCGGCAGCCACGCCTGCCACACGTCCGGGTGCGCCTTCATGAAGGCTTCCGCCGCATCCCGTGGCGCGGTGTGCTTCTCGCTCATCTCGGCCAGCGCCTTGTTCAGTGGGTCAATCGGAAAATCCACTTTGCTGAAGAACTCGGCAATCTGCGGGTACTGCTTCTGGAATGGTGTTGAAACCCCGATCGACAGCTTCGAGGCCAGCGAACGGGTCGGTTTCGGATTGGGGTTATCAGCATCGGTCAGGGTCTTCCACGCCTCGGCGTCAAACGCTGGTTCTTCCAGTTGCACCAGTTTGAATTTGCCCAGCAGCGGCGTCGGCGACCAGTAATAGAACAGCACCGGTTTGCCGCGGCGGATCGATGAGCTGATTTCGGCATCCAGCGCCGCGCCGGAACCACTGCGGAAATTGGTGTAGTCGTCCTGCAGGCCGTAGGCAGTCAATTTCTGCTTGTTGACCACTTCCGAGGTCCAGCCAATCGGGCTGTTGAGGAACCGGCCCTTGCTCGGGTTCTCCGGGTCCTTGAACACGTCCTTGTACTTCTTCAGGTCACTGACACTACGCAGGTCCGGCGCCAGCGGCTTGATGCCCTTGGCCGGGTCGCCCTTGATCACGTATTCCGGGACCCACCAGCCTTCGGTGGCGCCCTTGACGGTATCGCCCAGGCTGACGACCTTGCCCTCCGACTCAGCCTTGACCCACACCGGACTGCGTCCGGCCCACTCCTCGCCAATGACCTGGATATCATTGTTGGCCAGCGCGGTTTCAAGCGTGATGGTGGTACCCGGCAACGTATCGGTCGGCAGGTCGTAACCCTTCTCGACGATGATCCGCAGCACATCGGTGATCAGGCTGCCGCTCTCCCAGTTCAGGTCGGCAAAATGGATCGGCGCCTGCGCCGCTGCTGGCTGCGCTGCCGTGAGCACACCGAACGTGACCGCGCTGGCGGCCAGTAACTGTCGAAATCCTTTCATGCTTTTGCACCTCGTGCTGTTCACAGCAATAGCAGGATGGCCCGGCACAAGAGCGCAAGCCTCTGGATACTCAGTCAACTGACTGTAGCCGAGGTTCCTGCTTTTTCCGGGGCCACGCCCCATCGAGATCAGGTTTCAGACTTTTCCTGCAAGCTTTGCAGCTCGCGCCTGACCATGCTGGCGAACTCCGCAGGCCGCAGGGTGTAGATCTGCGCAGCCACCCAAGTCAGCCAGGCGCCTTGCAACTCGGCTTTGGCATCGAACAGGCGCAAGGCTTCTTCACGCGCGCGGTCGAGGTGCTGCGAATGGAAGTCGGCGCGACTCACGCCAGCGGTCACTCGCTGGCCTTGAACGTGACGAGCTCACCCTTGCGCCATTTCGCCGCTTTGCCGGTCACGGCCTTCAGGGTCTTGGTCAGGCCTTCCTGCAATTGCTGATGCGCGGCAAACACCGTCACCACGCTATGACCTTCCTTGAACAGGATCGCGTGGCCATCAGCAGTTTCGACGAAAGCGTAATCGCCCAGGCCATACACCGTCAGTTTGATTTCGCGAAAGCGAATATCCATCTTGCCGCCTTCACGGCTGGGCAGGACCGAAGCGCTGAAATGATCGCCGACTTTGAGCTTGAGCCCCGGTTTGTCATCGACCACCAATGCGCTTTCGGTGTCGATTTCGGCTACGTAAATGCCTTCGGCGTTCTGTTCGGTGATGTAAACAAAACGCGATTGGAACAGCTTGACCAGCTTTGCACGCAAATCACCCAGCACGAACAAAGCATGCATATCGAGATTACTGACTGCCAAAGAAACATCCCCACATCTGAAAAAGTACCTTGCGCAAAAACGCGCACGGCAAAAAACGGCCAGGCCGATGCTGTTACCGAATGACTCCGTCCACCTGAATCAGGAAGAACACCGATTCATTGCAAGTTCGCAAGGCTAATGGAAAGTCGCGCGAGAAACTTGCCCCGACGTTCGCCAGGCCTTGAAGGAAAAATCGTCACTTAAGCGTAGTGAAGATTGACCACAAACTTTAGGGAAAAATCTGACGAAAAAAAGCTCTTTTCCGACATATCGCTGGCAAAAAATTGCTTTAGATAGACACCTGTCGCCAACAGGCACTGGCGATTCTAGAGCAGCGATGCTCCTTACGACTACCCGAACCGACCAGTAAAACGTCGGCCAACTCATGAAAAGGACTTCATATGTGCACTCTGACTCACTTTGCCCGGCCTTCCAACACCCACATCGACTCGCCATTGGTGTTGCACGGCGGCACTGTGCCAGAACTTGCGCACGCTGCACAAAACGCCAATACCCCACGTTTTCAGGTAGTCCCGGCGGGAAACGCGTTCTTTCATATCAAGGAATTATCGACCGGACGTGTAAGAGGTTTCCGCGAAGATCATAACGCAGCCTGCGCCCTCGCCCGTTTGCTTGAATCACGGATCGAACTCTTGCCCAACGCCTGCCTCAGATAAAGAGCAAGCGACAGCGCCATTCCGGCACACGCAAAAGGAGTACACGATGGAACTGCCTGCATATGATCTGAAAACCCTGTTCGACCAACTGGGCCTGCCATCGGAAGGTAGCGCAATCGACGACTTCATCGAAGCGCATCCGCTGGACGCCAATACCAAATTGATCGATGCCGACTTCTGGACGCCGCCACAGGCGCAACTTCTCAAGGAATGGCTGCGCGCCGACGGTGAAGAAGCAGTGGTGGTCGATGAGTTGAACGTACGCCTGCACGACGGACGTTAATCAATGTCAGTGCAGGCTGTCGCCCGGCTCGGCCTGCAATTGCGCGAGCCAGGCAGCCTTGCACTCTTCCGCCTCGTCGCGACTGGCGAACGCGGTGCCACGCCGCTCACCGTTGAGCAACACCACCCAGCACACGCTTTGCCCCATCGCGCGCAGCCCGGCGGGCACACCGCTGCCAATCATCACCGCGACATCGACTCTGCTCTGCATGCTGACCTCTCAAATTCATTAGCTACCTAACTAGTCGCCATATTAAGGAGTCAGTCGAAACGGAAACAGCAACGCCCATGCACAGATTCATTGCAGCAGCGGTAACAATCGATCAGCGCGCAGCTTCAGGTTTATAACCCAGGCGCAATCCACCCCAATGGCGGCCCTTGACCATGATCGGCACCGACAGGTCATGCATCAGCTCGCCGGTGTCGCGGGTGTAGGTCTGCAGCAACACCGCTTGCTGATGACTGCCGCAGCGGATACCGGTGCGGTCGGCGAACTTGCGTTTGGTGCGATTGCCCACGGCATCCGCCTGCTCGTCCCCGGTCAGCGGCTGGCTGAACGCCAGATTGTGCGTCGGCACATAGCCCTGTTGCGTACAGGCGATGGCGAATACCAATCCTTCGTGACGCGGCAGCAGTGGCTCTTGTATCGCCGGCAGCACCTGGTCGGTGTAGCGATCGAAACGGGTGTGAAACTTCGCCGGTTGCGTTCCGGGAATCGCTTGATACTGGCGGTCGAACAAGTCTTCGAGGCTGATCCGCCCCTGATCGACGTCCGCCTCGAAACGCGCGGCAATCTGGCTCGCGCCTTCTCGCGCCAGGTCATAAACGCGCTGGTGATAGTCATCCAGACCGACTTCGGCCAGACGCTCGCTGATGGTTTCCGCCTGGCCCTCCATCTGCACCGCAGCCTCGGCCAGACGTCGGGTCTGTTGATCGCTGATCGCCAGATCACTGCGCATCTGCTCGATGGCCTTGAACAGACTGTCGAGTTGCCCGCGATTGGTTTCCGCGCCCCGGGCGATTTCACCCACCTGCCCTTCCACGCCGGCGGCCAGGCGGGCGATGTTTTCCAGATGCTGGCCGGTGTTTTCCACCTGCTCGACACCGGTCTGCAAATCGCTCGACAGCTCGCGGATCTGCTCCACCACTTGCGCCGTACGCTGCTGAATATCGGCGACCATCTCCCCGACCTCACCGGTCGCTGACGCCGTGCGCGCCGCCAGACCACGCACCTCGTCCGCCACCACGGCGAAACCACGACCATGCTCACCGGCCCGCGCCGCTTCAATCGCTGCGTTCAGCGCCAGCAGATTGGTCTGGCTGGCGATCGACTGAATCACCAGCGTCACCCGTTGAATGTCGTCACTGCGCAGGCTCAAGGCTTCGATCAGCTCACGACTGGCGTTGGCACGCTGGCTGAGTTGGCGCATGCGCGCAATCGAATCCACCAGATCGGTACGCCCCGCGGCGCTGCTGTGATGCGCTTCACTGGCAGCGTCCAGCGCCTCGCGGCTGAGTTGCGAGGTGGCTCGCTCGGTGGCAATCATCACTTCGGCATTGCTGACAATCTGCGCCGCGGCGTCGAGCTGCGACTCCAGCTTGCTGGCCAGTTGTTTGACGGAAAACGCCACACCCGCGGCTGACAGCGCGTTATGACTGGTGGTGCAGGAAAGATCGCGAGTAAGAGCGGAAATCGCGCTGCCGCTGTCGACCGGCGCAGCATCGACTCCAGCGCGAGAACGCAGGCGTGGCAGCCAGACGATCAGCACCGCCAGCGGCAGGCTGATATACAACGACCATCCACCCACGGCCATGCCGACCAGCAACAACATCAGGGCGATGCTTTGCAGGGTCGGAGCGATCCAGCGGTTTTTCGGCAGCAGCACTGGTGCAGGCAGAGCCTCAACCAGAGATCCGTCTCTCGTCATATCAACACCCCACGTTTGTTCTCATTGTTGTGACTGCATTAAACGCCACTACCTCGCCATTATCCATGGTCCGTTAGTCGTGAGGTCTGCAGCAGGTCAATGGAACGGCACGCAAAATATCGCAGACGAGCAAAAGCAAAGATCGCAGCCTTCGGCAGCTCCTACATGGAACTGCCGAAGGCTGCGATCTTTTGCAGGCGCCCCCGATTCAGGGGGCAGCCAAGGAATCAGGCCTGACGCTGGTGCTTGTCGATCTGCTCGTGACGCTCTTGAGCTTCGATGCAGTATTTGGTGGTCGGGCTGATCAGCAGGCGCTTCAAGCCGATCGGCTCGCCGCTGTCGTCGCACCAGCCAAAGCTGTCGTCCTTGATACGCTCAAGGGCTTGTTCCAGTTGCGGCAGCATGCGCTGGTCGCGATCGATCGCGTTCACCAGCCAGGTGCGCTCTTCTTCAACCGAAGCCGCATCCGCCGGGTCGGCCGGGGTGTCCAGGCTTTCGATGGCAATACGGTTTTGCTCAATGCGCTCGTGGGTTTCGACTTTCATGTTCTGCAGCAGCTCAGTGAAGAAAGCGTGCTGCTCGGCATTCATGTAGTCATCTGCCGGCATGGCCAGCAACTTGTCCTTTGTCATTGATATCTCTATAAAAAAACGTGCATTAAGGCGAAATAGGGAGCGTTCCGGCGAACCGTGTCCGGTCGACGAAAAGGCATCGTTTTTTGCAAACGCCACCCGGCACTCAATTTACGAAGGGGCGGCAGTCTAAGGCCCGATTGAGGCCTCAGCAACTGTAAATACCGGGAATTTGTCCGACATCCCCGGTAAACAGCACTGACACAGGCGTCACGGCGGTCATCGGAGTGCGTTTATAGCAAGAAATTCAGTCGAGCGGCTGTATATAGAAGACAAACGGCTAACCGCTGGTGCCTCTTCGCCAATTTTTTCTTCTCCCGGTGCATCGTTTCAGCCAGGCAGACCCGCAAAAGCCCTCCTAATATCAGCCACACCGCGTGACTTGATCAGCCTGAAGGAAGACTTATGCCCCGCCCCGATCTGCCGGCCAACGACGAGCCCTCCCTCGCCAGCCCCCCGATCAATGCCGAGCGTCTGCTGCAGCTGATCACCGACGAATACGACACCCTGCCCCGCCAGCTCAAGCGCATTGCCAGTTACATGAGCCAGCAAAGCGAGCGGATCATGGTCGAGCGCATCAGCGACATCGCCCGCGAATGCGAGGTGCATCCGTCCGCCATCGTGCGTTTTTCGCAGCGCTTCGGCTTCAGCGGTTTCAGCGAAATGCAGGCGCTGTTCCGCACCGCCTACACCCTCAAAGCCTCGCCAGTGCAGAACTACCAGCAACGCGTGCGCAACATGATCGCCAACCCGTCGCAGCAAACCCGCGACGGCGACCTCGCCCGCGAATGCATCGACGCCACCCGCTCCGGCATCGAACGCCTGGGCCGCGAACTCGACGACACCGCATTCGAAAAAGCCGTCGAGCTGATCGTCAACGCCGACAACATCTATGTCGTCGGCGTGCGCCGCTCCTTCGCCGTCGCCGACTACCTCGTTTACAACTTGCAACACACGCAGAAGCGCATTCACCTGGTGTCGGGGCTGGGCGGCAGTTATCGCGAGCAGATGCGCAGCGTGCGTAGCGGCGATCTGGTGATCGCCATCAGCTTCACCCCCTATGCCAAAGAAACCCAGCACTGCCTGCGCTACGCCCGCCAGCAACAGGCCAACACCCTGATCCTCACCGACAGCCACCTCTCGCCCCTGGCCAGAAACGCCAACAGCCTGTTGCTGGTCAATGAAGGCAGCGCGCTGGCGTTTCGTTCGCTGAGTGCGACGTTGTGTTTGTGTCAGGCGTTGTTCGTGGCGGTGGCGTATCGGCTGGAATTGAATGTGGAGGAGATTCACGAACAAGCCGGATTTGACGCCTGACATTTGCCTCAGCCTCGGCTAGGTTATGCCTTCCCACTCGGTTCGACTTGAAGGAACGCGTCATGAAACTGATCGGCATGCTGGACTCCCCTTACGTGCGCCGCGTGGCGATCTCCGCCAAACGCCTGGGCATCGACCTCGAACACCAGTCGGTCTCGGTGTTCCGCCACTTCGAACAATTCCAGCAGATCAACCCGGTGGTCAAGGCGCCCACGCTGGTCCTCGACGACGGCACCGTGCTGATGGACTCCACCCTGATCCTCGACTACCTCGAAGCCAGTTCCGGCAAAAGCCTGCTACCCGCCGACCTTCAACAACGCGCCCACGCCCTGCGCCTGATCGGCCTCAGCCTCGCCGCCTGCGAAAAAGCCGTGCAGCTCTACTACGAACGCAACCTGCGCCCGGCCGACATTCAATATCAACCGTGGGTCGAACGCGTCGAAAGCCAACTCGCCGCCGCCTTCAACGCCCTCGAGCAGGAACTGGAAAAATCCGGCCTGCCCACCGACGGCACCCTCACCCAGGCCGGCATCAGCCTCGCCGTCGCCTGGAGCTTCACCGGCCTCGTCGTCCCCGACCAGATCGACACCCGCCGCTTCCCGCACATCGCCCAATACACCGCCTACGCCGAAACCCTCGAAGCGTTCGTCAGCACCCCGATGACCTGACCATGAGCACCACCGACACCGCCGCCCCGGCGTTAAAGGAAATCTTCAACGCCGAGCGCCTGCAACACATCGCCAGCGAAATGAGCGCCGTGTACCCGGCGTTCAAGGCCAAGGCCTTTCTCAAACACGCGCAGAACGGACTCGCTGAATTATCAGTGATGCAACGCATGGCCCGCGTCAGCGAAAGCCTGCACGCCGTACTGCCGCTGGACTACGAAGATTCCCTCGAAGTCCTGCGCGAACTGGCGCCAAGACTCAACAGCGGCTTCGTCAGCATGTGCCTGCCGCACTACGTCGCCAGCTACGGCGGCCACGCGTTCGACACCTCAATGGACGCCCTGAAATACTTCACCACCTTCGGCTCCTCCGAATTCGCCATCCGCCACTTCCTGCGCAGCGACCTCGAACGCACGCTGGAACGCATGCACGACTGGACCCGCGACCAAAACCACCACGTCCGCCGCCTCGCCAGCGAAGGCAGCCGCCCGCGCCTGCCCTGGTCATTTCGCCTGGAAGCGGTACAAGCCAATCCGCAACTCGCCGCCGGCATTCTCGATCGGTTGAAGGCCGACGACAGTTTGTACGTGCGCAAGTCCGTGGCGAATCATCTGAATGACGTGACCAAAGAACATCCGGAATGGGTGCTGGACACGATTGAAGGTTGGTCGCTGGAGAACAAACACACCGCGTGGATTGCCAAGCATGCGTTGCGCAGTTTGATCAAACAGGGCGATTTGCGTGCGCTGACGGTGATTGGTGCGGGGGCGAAAGCTGAGGTTGAGTTGCTGGATGTGCGGGTTGAGCCGGCGGAGGTGAGGTTGGGTGAGGCGATTACGTTGTCGTTTGTGGTGA
Organism: Pseudomonas sp. Eth.TT006; assembly: GCF_054456575.1. Lineage (NCBI taxonomy): Bacteria > Pseudomonadati > Pseudomonadota > Gammaproteobacteria > Pseudomonadales > Pseudomonadaceae > Pseudomonas > Pseudomonas sp. Eth.TT006. The sequence continues at coordinate 384,374 of NZ_JBTJEN010000003.1, forward strand.
AGTCGACGGTGGCGCATGAGCAGCGGTTGGTGATTGATTATGCGATTGACTATGTGAAGGCGAATGGCGGGGTTTCGGCGAAGGTTTTCAAGTTGAAGACGGTGGAGTTGGCGGGGTTTGAAAGTGTAAGTGTGGGGCGGCGGCAGGTGATTAAGGACTTTACAACGCGGAAGCATTTTGTGGGGCGGCATGGGGTAAGGGTTATGGTGAATGGGGAGGTTTTGGGTGGGGGTGTGTTTGAGATTGTTGGGGGGTGAATTTGGGGGGGGATTTTGTGGATCTGGAAGTGATGGGATAGAAATGGATTTATGAATGAGCTTACTTTCGGCCAAGAGCAGCCCTTCGTGTAGGGAAAAACGTCCAAAAGGCCACCGCACGAGAAGATAGGACGTTTGTCAGCATCAGCCGAAGTGCTTATGCCAACATCACCGTAAATGCGTTAAGGGGCTGCGGAGTGCGGCCGAGTGATTGAAGCGAAGAGCTATAACCAGTTGTTATGGTTTTACATACAGAACAAGAAAATAGCCTCCGTTTTTGCTTCTGTAAGGCCGTCCAAGTTTCGAAAAACCAAACTGGTTAAACAAGTGATGCATCGGGGCATTATCTTCACGCGTAGTAGCAAAGCAAGCCTTGCCAGCAAGTGATTCTTTAATTGCCTCCATTAAAACACGCCCGTAGCCGTTCCCTCTCGCCGCGCTCGATACATATAACCAGCCTAGCTCATACTGATATTTACTTTGTTCTGGAGCACTACATTTCTCAAAAATACCAGTTTTATAGCCTGCATTAGGATTTTTGATTGCTCCAATAGCAACACACTCGACGTCGTGAATGAAGAAAAGTTTCTCTGCGCGCTGAATTCGCTGTCGCAGACCGGTCAGCGAAACCTCTCCTCCTTTCGAAACCAACTTCTCAAATGTGTCAAGCTCAGTGACGCTACAATCTTTAGGGGCTTTGGCTATTCTGTCCATGCTAAAACCTCACAACGATTAAGCTAAAGGGGCTGAAGGATAAGTTTCCAGCAAACAAAATCAGCGCATTGAGCGAATTTTCATCCCTCAATAACTCAAACGGGCCAAAAATTCTGTTACGCCAAGAAGCATGAAGCTTACTTGCTCCTTAGTGTACTCATTGTATTTTCCGTGAGCGGCATTATTCCTTAGATCCAGCCATGCCGTGACTGATTTCTGGTCAAGCTTTGTATAGACTTCGGATTTCGCCAAGTCAGAATTTAACCGATCAGCTTTTTTAGGAATAAAAACACCATCTTTCTCAAGCTCTGTATCAATATTATTTGCCGCACAGAGCTGCCGTAGTTTTTCCTCCAAAACGCTGCCAATCATTACGGCTGCGGAATCTTTATAGCCTTGTTCCAAAAGATGTTCAGCCATCTCAAGAAAGTCAGAAAATATTTCAGCTGCAATTAATTTTTTTACTGTAAATATCCAGCCGCCGTCAATCTCACTTTGAATCGAGTGCAAAATTGCATGACTTCTCTTAGCGCTGGACTCAAGAGTGCTTTTCGTGGCGGAGTCGTATTCTGAATAATATGAATGGTTGTCTCCATAAGTCATCGCAATAAAAGACAATGTTGAAGCCCTAAGTCCAGCCATCGCTCCAGACTCTACGTGATCTGAGCCGTACTGGTTATGTTTTTTTGTCGCTAGTACCTTTTCAGATTGCTCAATTAGCTGGGCGACTCTTTTCGACAAATCTTTTGGTTGCATGTAATTTCCTTTGTCACATAACTACTATTAGGTGACATTGCTCAGGGAGAAATGCAACATGAATGACAGCAAGCCCTGCTGCGTACTAAAGTCGAATGCAGTTTCCGGGACACTACTCGTGCGCCGCCACCGCGCCCATTGAAATAATGGGGGGGGTATATCTATTTCCGAAAAAATAAAACCGCACCCATTTTTGGTCCATTTTTTCCTTATCCTTATAAAAGCCGCAATGACAAAAGCTACCTTTACAGTAGCTTCTGCCTGCGACATCCTATTTTTTTGAGGATTTGCTAGGTTTCAAGTCGGGATTATTTCCTTGCGTGTCTTTATTATCACGACGACGCTTGTCAACTTCACCGGTTGATTTAGCAATTGGTTTTGGGCCTGGTTTAAGCGCCATAAGTTTTCTCCTTAACGTTGATATTGATTGTGTTTTTTTTGCGCTTATCAACTACTCATAAGTAGATTTTTTCCCTTTGTCCTCCTGCCAAGGTTGTTTTCTTAAATCTATGGCCAACGCACCAAATTCAATTCCTTGATTCGAACCGCCATGGCACTGTCAGAGACTCTGAATTGCTGAGCCAAAGAATTGATTGCCTTGCCATTGAATCTTGTACAGCGAGCCAAAGCTATTTCTCGGTCGAGTGAGTTTTGCGAGGCATAAAGAAGAGAATCTGGATCGTTAGCGCTCAGGTGATAACAACTGACGTCGTTGAAATGAAACTGCCCCTTGCATCCAAACTGGCTTTCAAACCGAGCAATCACAAGCTTAGTGGGCATAAGGAAACACGCTGCGAAATAATCCGCTTCGCGCTCAATCAGAGGTTTGGTCGATAGTGAGTGATAGCCGCCTATCGGCCGGTCCCTATGCATAATTTCTTGCTCATGAAGTAGGAAATGGCCTATCTCATGAGCAGCTGTGAAACGGCGTTCATGTAATGGGAATTCGGTAGAGACTGCGATTTTTCCGGAACGCCGATCAAACATCCCTGCTGCTTGGAATTTCTGACCTTGCGGAGCAAATCTTGTGGAACCAAGGGTCGGAAGCTCCTGGTACGTCAGCCCCAACAGCGAAGCCGCAACTGCGGGATCGAGCATGTTTAATAGTGGAGGTTGTCCGCCGGGCCACAGAGTCTCTTTGTTTGACCAAAGCCCTTCGTGAACCCAATGTGCTGCTTCTTGGATGTATTCTCGATCCATTTCGCCACCACCACATATTGTGCCTGGAGTAAAAATAGACACAACATGTAGGACAATCAACCATCTCCCCGCCAGATTTGGTTCCAGCTGACGAACGGTGTTGAAAGGATAGACCGCTCGGTCTTCTCACTCACTGGACAGGCTAACGGCCCAGCCTGAAAAGCTATGGCTGCACGGCAATGCACTTGATCTCCACGAGCAGTCCCGGTCGAGCCAGTTCACTCACGCCTATGCAAGTCCAGGCACAAATGCCTCTGGGAAAGACCTGATCCTTCACGCGTCTGAAAATTGGCATGTGGCGTTGCATATCGACGTGATAAGTCGTCATTTCAACAACGTCCTCAAAGTCGCAGCCACCCGCAATCAAAACCAGTCGTAGATTTTCCCACGCAGCCAAAAACTGCTGCTCGGGATCTTCGATAACGGCCAATTCCGGTGTGCGACCTACCTGACCCGCGCAGTAGAGCGTTTTTCCTACCTTCACGGCTGGCGCATAACCGGCTCGATCGCTGAGCAATTTCATGCTGTCTGGAACGATGATTTGACGGTCAGCCATGGTTGCGGAACCCAAATTAGAGACGGGTACGAAACCTACCTCAAGTGCCAGAGCGCCGTCCAATTGGCTCACTCTTCATTGAGTGATCAAGCCCGCGGGGCGCCAGGCGGACGCCCTCTCCTACCAACTCCCGTATGGAATGCCGTACTTCTCGATATAGCGCTTCGCCTTTTCACTAACCGGATAGGCGTAACGCCCTCCGCGCTTCCCCTGCTCCGGCCCTAGCGGTTCAAGTTCGCCTTGGGCATGAGCGACTTGAACCGGGCGATGACATGAGTCTCTGACCCACGCTCGAAGTACCCCACCAGGGGCTAACCCCACGTACAGCGAGGCCATATATCGAGCAGTCTTTTCTGGAGTTTCTGGGCAACGCTGGTGCGTTGATTCCACCATCAATTGGCTCGCCGATTCCGGAATTTCAATGAAACCCTTGTAGGTCTTCTGCTCTGATATGGACTGCCAACGGACGAAGATGAGTTTGGGAAGATCGGCACCGGTTACCGGAATACCGGAACCACTGACCGTACCCCAACCACGAGCTGACTCTGTACCATCTTCTGGTTCGCCTCCGGCGGCGGTGCTTCCGCCCACCTTGAAAAAAGTCCTGTTTTTGATGTCCAGGACTGAGCTGTCCTCTACCCAAACCCTCATGTAATCAGGTTCAGTGAAAGCCAGTTCCCACCACTCGGATTTCGGATCACCTTTGGCCGAAAGTGGATCAGTTTTTTGGCATCCTGCTAGCAGCAATACGCATAGCAGAGTTAGGACCTGCTTCATGGCTGGCGGCCTGATGGTTTACCAACTCCCATAAGGGACGCCGTACTTCTCGACATATCGCTTAGCCTTCTCACTCACCGGATAGGCGTAGCGACCGCCGTTTTTCCCTTGTTGTGCACCTAGCGGCTCAATCTCGCCCTGGCCTCTAGCGACCTTGATAGGATTTCGGCAGGAGTCTTTTACCCAAGCCTGCAGAGCGCCACCTGGAGCGAGACCTACGTAAAGAGACGCCATGAAACGTGCAGTTTTATCCGGCGTTTCCGGGCAACGTTGATGTGTGGATGTCACCATCAACCGTCTGGCCTCTTCAGGAATATCAATAAACCCGCGATAGGTTTTCTGCTCAGTAATGGACTGCCAGCGCACGGAAATGCGTTTTGGAAGGTCGGCCCCCGTGACAGGCATTCCCGAGCCAGTCACTGCTCCCCAGCCTCGAGCCGATTCGGTCGAGATGTCGGGTTCTCCTGAAGCGGCAGTGCGTTTGCCTACTTTAAAAAATATTTTGTCATTGACGTCTTGAACGGAGCTGTCCTCCACCCAGACTTTCATGTAATTCGGTTCAACAAACACTAATTCCCACGACGAATACTTAGGGTCGTTTTCACCAGTTTCGGCACCTCCTGATTGGCATCCCGCCAACAGTAGAGCACCCAGCAGAGCAATCATCGCTTTCATTACCAAAAATTCCAGTCAGGTACATGAGGGTGTTGTACGCGGACCCCGTCATCCGTCGGGGCATTGATATATACCGCGTCTATGCCACTTCCATCTCTTCTTCCAAGAGGATGATTCCAGTTGGCAGAGGTATGAATGTACCTCAGCTTGAGAAGCTCCTCTTCCTCTAGAGTGGTTGTGTTATCGCCGGCAACGAATCGATCGCATAGCGATTGAAGTTCCTCCGGTACGGAATACTCACCATCGTCGGGCATGTCGATGAAGCGAACACCCTTTTCTTTTGCCAGTTGGTACATGACTCTCAGGTAAACCCTGGAAAGCTTGCCGCTAACTGGCCGCTTGAGCTGGAGGGCAGCAAACACGCGCGTCTGCTTGGGGGAGAGCCTGTCCTGATGATCACGCGGGAGTTCAACAGAGGCGGGGGTGACAATTTCCAGTAAATGAGCAGGCCATCCCTTGGCGACCCATTCACTTTTTGCCCTTGCAGCATCATGGTAGATCGACGTGCTTGTGACATCGGTAAAAGTAGATACCGCCAAAGACTGCATCGGGCTCACCAGCACACACTCCTCAACTTCGTCGAGATAGCTGCCACCGATATCAGAATGAACGCCAGGAAAGGTGTACTCCGGGTGAGCGGGCTTCACCCTGCTGAGCGCAAAGTTTGCGCGGCATTCATCACGAGCGACCAAGTGGACAACGTCTTTGAAGTACTTGCGATCCAGATAGAGCTTCACACCGGGCGCGATGGAACTTTTCACTCGCCCGAAATTTGTGAATCCGGCGATTGAGGGCACGGTGTCGAACAGCCCGATGAACCCCATGTTAATGCCGCTTCCGTACTGACTATCAAAGGTTCGACTGAAATCTCTGGCGCTGCTGTTTAGTAAATTCCCTAACGGACCTTGCTTCCCGCTGACAACCTCGTTCGAAAAGTGCCGTGCTGCAGCAGCTCCACGACTAAAGCCAAACGTATCAAAAGTCAGAGAAGCAATTTCGCAATTCGGGTTCTCCTTCAATGCTTCTTCAATAATGCTGTTGATCTGTTTGAAAGATGCCTGCACGCGGCCGGCCACACCGGTGTCGCCGCGCCCCATTCCGGAACCCACCACGCTGTCTTTTTTATCGCTCTGTGTACCGATACCGTCGATGTAAAGAGCACGCGAAACACGTCTCAAAGAACCTTCACCCTTGGCTTCTTTGATCTCTTCGTACAGTGAAAATAACTTATTTACGTTGGTAGGCCCGGCGCCATAGCTGCTGTCCGGATCCTTCATGTACGGCTGACAACTCGCAGGAATATCCTGCGGTGCAATCGGATGCTGCGCACCGCACAGCAACCCCGCCGCCGTGTTGTTCGCATTGTTGCCAGTACCATCAAAGAAAACCCCAATCCTCAACGCAATGCCGATTTTCTCAGGCTCGCGCGCGGGTTCTTTCCCGTGTTTCTCATACTCCGCCCAACGCTGGGCGTGAATATCGACGGGTTTGGCTTCTTCGTAGCGGTAGTTTTTCGGGGGGTTGGGAACGTAGCCACTCAATCCTTGATTCCTTGTTCTGATCCTTGAAGAACGGGCCGAAGGGTGCCAGCCGGGGCTGGGAGGCGCAAGGCGTGGCCCTGTGCCAGCGCGGTTGAGACAAGTGGGTGCGACGAGGGTTCGGGCTCGTCGCAGGGGCGTGGCTAGTGGGCGATTTCGACGTTGTCGAGGGCCTGGTTGACGGCGAGTTCGCCGAGCATCACCACTTGGGCGATGCCGAGTGCGGTTTTGCGGTGGGAGGTGTCGAGCATGGCGGCGAAGTTGTTGAGCATTTCGCTGGCCGAGCCTAGGGTTTCGCTGGCATTGGCGAGCAGGGATTCGGTGTCGCACTTCGGGTTGGCGAGGTACATGGGTTCAGGTTTTTGTGGGTTGGCCATGATTTGGGTGGCCGGCGACAGATAATGGTCCAGGGCGCGTTCGGCGGCTTCGTGGAGCTTTTTCGAATCGAGGGATTCGTAGGGGGATGCGAGGTCGGTTTCTGGCGGGTTGGGTGTTGGTTTGATCATGGTGAAGCTCCTGGTTGTTCATTAGGAGCTACCGCCATCACTTGCAGATGATGGGTGGCAGCTGTGCGCGGGTCTGCAAGACCGGGAAACCAGGAACCCGGCAGACCCAAAGGTCTCCCGCACAAAGCTGCCATTGATTGGACGCAAACGAGCGTCCATCTAGCCTGGCTATGCGACTGGTTTTCCGGCGGGCTTGCAGACCCGATCACTGATGAGCAGTGACAGGAATCAAGTTACGGAGCGCGGGCCAGACGCACAAGCCGGCGGATTCTGGCGTACTCGTAGCCGATGGCGCAAGGCGTTGTAGGGCGTGACCCGTAACAACAGGCGTCATTTAAACATCCCGAATTTTCTGTGTTTATCCGCCAGCCGAACGAACCACCGATCCCGCATCAACCCCACCCGCGCAATGATCAAAATGCACTGTTCAGCGCAAAACAGTCATTTACACACCTACCTAGCCAAGGCCCCGCTCGCTAGAGTGCAACGCCCCTTTATAACTGGCTGACGTACTTATGAATCTTTGGTTTCGCTTGCTCTGCATGCTGTTTCGCCGACCGTGGCGCAAGCCGGTCAATGCGCTGGAATCCACCGTTATCCGCATGCGCGTGTGGCCGCTGGATCTGGACTTCAATCGGCATGTCACCAACGGCCGCTACTTCACCATGGCGGACGTCGGGCGCATGGATTTCGTGCTGCGCAGTGGCGCGTTTCGCGTGGCGTTGCGCGCTAAAGCGCTGCCGATTGTTGGTGATACGTGGGGTAAGTTTCGCCGTGAACTGAAGCTGTTTGAAGCGTTTGAGATCCATAGCCGGATGCTTGGCTGGGACGATAAATGGAGCTTCATGGAGCATCGTTTCGTGAGCAAGGGTCGGGTGATCGGCGTGGTGGTCATGCGGGGGTTGTTTCGGTCGGCGAAGGGGACGATTGCGCCGGGGGAGTTTGTCAGGGAATTGGGGTTGCCTGAGCAGTCGCCGCAGATGCCGGAGTGGTTGACGGCGTGGTCGGGGAGTTGTGATTTGATGAGTCTGCAGCTTAGGGGGGAAGAGGTTAAGTGATTGGGTGTCTGGGCTGACGTCTTCGCGGGCAAGCCCGCTCCCACAGGGGATTTGGGCTGGCTTGGGATTGGTGGTGTTTGGGATGGTGTCATCGCCAGCAGGCTGGCTCCTACATGGGATTGGGTCTGATCTGAGATGGGTGGTGTCTGGGCTGGCGTATTCGCGGGCAAGTCCGCTCCCACAGGGGGATTGGGCCTGGCTTGGGATTGGTGGTGGTTGGGCTGGCGTCTTCGCGGGCAAGCCCGCTCCCACAGGGGATTGGGCTTGGTTTGGGATTGGGGTTGATGGCGTTGCGCGTTATTCGGTACGCCCCGGCAACATCCGCACCAGCGTGTTATCCCGCACCCAATAATGGTGGAACAGCCCCGCCGCCGCGTGCAGGCCGATCAGCCAGTAGCCGGCGTTGCCCAGCCACTCGTGCCAGTATTTGAGTTGTTTGGCGAAGTCCGGGTCGATCGCCACCGGCGCCGGGACGTGGAAGCCGAAGTACGGGAACGGTTTGTCGGCGGCGGCGAGCATCAGCCAGGCGAGGATCGGCGTGGCGATCATCAGCACGTACAGTCCCAGGTGCACCAGGTGCGAGAGGCCGGTCTGCCAGGCTGGCGGTTTTGGCGTGATTGGCGGACGTGGCTTCATACGGGCGAGCAGGCGCAGCCACACCAGAACGAAAATGCTCGTGCCGAACAGGCCGTGGAAGCCCATCAGCAGGCCGCGCGCTTCGCTTCCCTTGGGCAGGTAGCCTTTGATTTCGACGCAGGCATAGACGCCGACGAACAGCGCCAGCATCAGCCAGTGCAGAGCAATTGAGAGATTTGCATAACGGGTGACGGCAGTGTCGCGGGTCATAAGGCGCCTCATGCTTGGCTAGGTTGCCCTTACATTATCCGCATTCATGTCAAATTGTTGTGACCTCACTCAAGCAAACGGGCCAAACATGCCACTTGCGTCATTGCCGGCAACCGTCGCTTCAGTTGTGCAACAACGCAGCAGCGGATGAAACCACCAGCAGCACTGCGAGGATCCGGTTCAGCCAGCGCATCTGCGCCGGATTGCTCAACCAGCGTGCCGCGCCGCGACCGAGCAACGCCCACAGCGCCAGACACGGCAACGACACCAGAAAGAACGCCAGGCACAAAGCATTCAAGCCCTGCCCTTGCGCAGTGAACACGCTGATCACGGCAATCGCCATCATCCACGACTTGGGGTTGACCCATTGCAGCAGCGCGGCGCCGAGCAGGCCCAGTTCGGGTTTTTCCTCGCTGGCGGCGGGGTCAATGGCGGTGGCCGGGGTGGTGAAAATCTGCCACGCCAGCCACAGCATCCAGGCCATCCCCAGTGCGCTGATCACCGGGCGCACGCCGGGCAGCATCAGCGTGCTGGCGCCCACGCCGGCCACCCACACCAGCGATGCAGCGCCCGCCCCTGCGCCGAGAATGATCGGCAGACACGGCCGCCAGCCACGTCGGGCGCTGGTGCTGAGGACGATGAGATTGGTCGGCCCCGGAGTGATCGAAGCGACGAAAGCAAAGAGAATGAACGCAAGCATGGCACGGCCCTGTAGTAAGTCAGGGCTCACTGTGACGCCTGCGCAGCGCGCGGGTCTTGAACGTTTGTTCAGCGGCGAAAGCTGCCGATGGCGCGCTGCTGATAGGCGCCCGGCGTGATCCCATAGGCGCGCACGAACCAGCGGCCCAAGTGGCTTTGATCAGCGAAACCGAGCCGGCTTGCGACCTCCACCGGTTGCACCCCGGCGGCGAGCAATTGGCGGCCACGGATCAGGCGCAACTGGATCAGCCACGCGTGCGGCGCCAGACCATAGGCAGCCTTAAACGCGCGGGTCAGGCGAAAGCGATCGGTGCCGCAGACTTCGGCCAGGGTGTGCAGGCTGATGTCCTGCTCGTGGTAGGCCATCAGATAGTCTCGCGCCTGCCGGGCAATCAGCGGCGCACGCAGCGTGGCGGCCGATTGCGGGCGCCGATAGAGGTGCAGCGCCAGCCGTTCGAGCAGCGCATCCAGCGCCACTTCGCGGACCATGCGCACGTCCTGTTTGTGCAGCGCGTTGAACGCAAACAAGGTGGCGCGGGCCAGTTCGGGATCATCGTTGAGCACCGTGCCGATGCCCGGCAAACCGCCGACGCAGCCGTCCAGTTGCAGGCTGTCCAGCGCCTGTTCCAGCCACGCCGGTTGCAGGTACAGCATGCGATAGGTGAAACCTTCCGGGCTCGGCGCATCGCCGTCATGAATGTCGCCGGGCTCGAGCATGAAAACTTTGCCCGGCGTGCTGTCATGCCGCGCCCGGCGGCTGTTGAAGCGCTGCACGCCTTGCTCGGTGAAGCCGATCAGGTAGGTCTCGTGCCAGTGCGGATCGTACGCGTGCGCGTGCCCGGCGAAATGCGCGTGCAGGGTTTCGATGCCGGTTTCCCGGTCGTGGGCAAGGTCGATCCAGTTGCTCATGGCTTGAATACGCTGATGGGGCTGGGGGCAGTAATCCATAAATGCCGGGTTGAGGCTAGAAGGTTTGTGCAAAACAGATGACCGTGTAGGAGCTGCCGCAGGCTGCGATCTTTTGATTTTGTTTTTTAAGATCAAAAGATCGCAGCCTTCGGCAGCTCCTACAGGGGGCGTGATCAACCGAGGAGCAGCCCTCGCTCCGCCTCGCACAACCCCACCATATAATCCCAAACCACCCGCAGCCGCACCGACTTGTGCAGCTCGCGCCGGGTGCTGATCCAGTAGCTGCGCTCGATGCTCTCGTCCGGCAATAACGGCACCAGATCCGGGTCGGACGCGGCCATGTAGCACGGCAACACGGCAATCCCCAAGCCAGAACGCGCCGCTTCCTGCTGGGCGATCACGCTGGTGCTGTGAAACACCACGCGCGGGCTGCGGCAGAAGCTGTTGAGGAACATCAGTTCCTGACTGAACAGCAGATCGTCCACGTAACCGATCCACGCATGTCGCCCGAGGTCTTCGCGGCTGCGCAGTGGCGGCGCGCTGTCGAGGTAGCGTTGGCTGGCGTAGAGCGCGAGGCGGTAGTCGGTGAGTTTGCGGGTGACCAGCATGTCGGCGGCCGGGCGTTCGAGGTGGATGCTGATTTCCGCCTCGCGGTTGAGGATGCTGACGAAGCGCGGCACTGCCACCAGTTCCACTTCGAGGCCCGGATAGCGCTCGAACAGGCCGATCATGCGGCCGGCGAGAAATTTCACCCCGAGGCCTTCGGTGACGCCAACGCGGATCTTGCCCAGCGGCGCGCTGGACTGGGTGATTTCTTCCTGAGCCAGCAGCGCGACGTTTTCCATGGCTTCGGCGTGCTTGAGCAGCGCCTCCCCCGCCGGCGTCATCTCGTAGCCTTGGGCGTGCTGGACGAACAGCGCGGTGCCGAGGCTTTTTTCGATGGCCTCGATGTGCCGGGCGACGGTGGCGTGAGTGGTGTTCAAACGGCGCGCGGCGGTGAGCAGGCGCCCGCTGCGTTGCAGTTCGAGAAAAAACCGCAGGTCGTTCCAGTCGAACATGGCGGGTCCTTGTCAGCTATGGTCATTTAGAGCTGTTTGAAAACGCACAGCGGCTGCGCAAAAACTAACATTCTTTTAACGAAAGCTAACAACTAGAGTGTCCGACAATAAAAACAAAAAGCGAGGTCAGGGAATGCAGACTTCCCTCGATGAATACGACTACATCGTGGTCGGCGCCGGCCCTGCCGGGTGCCTGCTGGCCAATCGACTGTCGGCGGATAAACAGCAGCGCGTGTTGCTGCTCGAGGCCGGTGGGCGCGACAACTATGCGTGGATTCACATCCCGGTCGGTTACCTGTTCTGCATCGGCAACCCGCGCACCGACTGGTGCTTCAAGACCGAAGCGCAAAATGGCCTGCAGGGCCGCAGCCTGAGCTACCCACGCGGCAAAGTGCTGGGTGGCTGCTCGTCGATCAACGGCATGATCTACATGCGCGGCCAGGCCGGCGACTACGACGGCTGGGCGGCCGAGGGCAATCCGGGCTGGGCCTGGAACGACGTGCTGCCACTGTTCAAGAAGAGCGAAAACCACTTTGCCGGCGCCGCTGAATTTCACGGCGCCCAGGGCGAATGGCGGGTCGAACAACAGCGTCTGTCATGGCCGGTGCTCGACGCCTTCCGCAGCGCCGCCGAGCAGAGCGGCATCGCCAGCATCGACGACTTCAATCAGGGCGACAACGAAGGTTGCGGCTACTTTCAGGTCAATCAGAAGGCCGGGGTGCGCTGGAATGCGGCCAAGGCCTTTCTCAAACCGATTCGTGACCGGGCCAATCTGACGGTGCTGACCGGGGTCGAGGTGGACCGGGTGCTGCTGAAAAATGGCCGTGCGTCGAAGGTCAGCGCCCGTCATGAAGGTCAGGTGAAAAGCTTCAAGGCGCGCAAGGAAATCATCCTCTGCGCCGGCGCCGTGGGTTCGCCGAGCATTCTGCAGCGCTCCGGGATCGGCCCGCGTCCGTTGCTGGAACGCCTCGGCATTGGCGTGATTCATGAGTTGCCGGGGGTGGGCGGCAATCTGCAGGATCACCTGCAACTGCGCCTGATCTATAAGCTGGAAAATGCGCGCACCCTGAACCAGATCGCCGGCAGCGTGTGGGGCAAAATGGGCATGGGCCTGCGCTACCTGTATGACCGCAGCGGGCCGTTGTCGATGGCGCCCAGTCAGCTCGGCGCCTTTGCCCGATCCGGACCGGAACAGACCTCGGCCAACCTCGAATACCATGTGCAGCCGCTGTCGCTGGAGCGTTTTGGCGAGCCGCTGCACAGCTTCCCGGCGTTCACTGCGTCGGTGTGCGACCTGCGTCCACAGAGCCGCGGGCGGATCGACATTCGCTCGGCCGACCCGCAAGCCGCGCCGCTGATTCAACCCAATTACCTCAGCCACCCCGAAGACCTGCGCGTGGCTGCCGACGCCATTCGCCTGACCCGGCGCATCGTCAGTGCGCCGGCCTTGCGTGCGTTCAATCCGGTCGAATACCTGCCCGGCGACAGCCTGCAAAGCGAAGAGCAACTGCACGAAGCCGCCGCGAAAATCGGCACGACGATATTTCATCCGGTGGGCACTTGCCGCATGGGCCAGGACGCGGACGCGGTGGTCGATGCGCAACTGCGCGTGCACGGCGTGCCCGGCCTGCGCATTGCCGACGCCTCGATCATGCCGCGCATCACCTCGGGCAACACCTGTTCGCCTACGCTGATGATTGGCGAGAAGGCGGCGCAGTTGATCCTCAATCCCAAAGCTATAAACACCCTACCTGTGGGAGCGGGCTTGCTCGCGAAAGCGGTCGATCATTCAACATAGACGCTGCCTGATACGACGCCTTCGCGAGCAAGCCCGCTCCCACAGGTTTTTACGGCAGACCAAAAGCATCGCGCTGCACCCGGACACGCAACACCAGTGGAACAACAAAAACAATCACTGTGAGGGATACCGATATGTCAGAACACGCCCAGCCGCTGGACGCCGCGAGCGGCGCCAGTACCAGCAATGCCACGCAGAAAGTCATCTTCGCCTCGTCCCTGGGGACGGTGTTCGAGTGGTATGACTTCTTTCTGTATGGCGCCCTGGCGGCGGTGATCAGCAAGCAGTTTTTCGCCGGGGTCAACGACACCACCGCGTTCATTTTTGCGCTGATGGCTTTCGCTGCCGGGTTTATCGTGCGGCCGTTCGGCGCGCTGGTGTTCGGTCGGTTGGGCGACATGATCGGGCGCAAATACACCTTCCTTGCGACCATCATTCTGATGGGCATCGCCACCTTCTGCGTCGGCCTGCTGCCGACCTACGCCAGCATCGGCATCGCCGCCCCGATCATTCTGGTGGTACTGCGCATGCTGCAAGGCCTGGCGCTGGGCGGTGAATACGGCGGCGCCGCAACCTATGTGGCCGAGCACGCACCGATCGGCAAGCGCGGTTTCCACACCAGCTGGATTCAGTCCACCGCGACCCTCGGCCTGCTGCTGTCGTTGCTGGTGGTGCTCGGTTGCCGCTACTTCACCGGCGATCAGTTCGAAGTCTGGGGCTGGCGCATTCCGTTCCTGCTGTCGATCGTGCTGCTGGGCATTTCCACCTGGATTCGCCTGAGTCTGCACGAGTCACCGGCCTATCTGAAAATGAAAGAAGAAGGCAAAACCTGCAAGGCGCCGATCCGCGAATCCTTCGGCAAATGGGAAAACCTCAAAGTGGTGCTGATCGCCCTGTTCAGCATCAACGCCGGGCAAGCGGTGACCTTCTACGCGGCGCAATTCTACGTGCTGTTCTTCCTCACCCAGTTCCTGAAAATGGACCCGGCAGTGGCCAACAGTCTGCTGATCATCAGCGTGGTGATCGGTGCGCCGTTCTTCATTATTTTCGGCTGGCTGTCGGACAAGGTCGGACGCAAACCGGTGCTGATGCTCGGCCTGCTGCTGGCGACCGCGCTGTACTTCCCGATCTTCAAATCCCTCGCTCACTACGCCAACCCGGCGATTGATCAGGCCAGCCGTCAGGCGCCGATCACCGTGCTCGCGGACCCGGCGACCTGCACCTTCCAGTTCGATCCGGTGGGCAAAGCCAAATTCGACAGCCCGTGCGACAAGGTCAAAACCTTCCTGGTCAAACAGGGCCTGCCCTACACCAGCGCCGCCGCCCCGGCCGGCAGCGGCGTACAGGTCAGCGTCGGCGACGTGAAGATCGACGGTTATGACGAAGCGGCCCTGCGCGGCGCCGTGACCCTCGCCGGCTACCCGCAACAGGCGGACATGCAGCAGATCAACAAACCGATGATCGTCGCCCTGATCGTCGCGCTGATCATCATCTCGGCCATGTGCTACGGCCCGCTGGCGGCGCTGATGGTCGAACTGTTCCCGACGCGCATCCGCTACACCTCGATGTCCCTGCCGTATCACATCGGCAACGGCTGGTTCGGCGGTTTCCTGCCGACCGTGTCGTTTGCGCTGGTGGTGTACACCGGGGATATTTTCTATGGGCTGTGGTACCCGGTGCTGATTACCGGGGTGAGCCTGGTGGTGGGGATGCTCTGCCTGCGGGAGACGAAGAATATCGATCTGGACAAGAACTGAACCTGATCGACTGGAAATCACCTGTGGCGAGGGGGCTTGCCCCCGTTCGGCTGCGAAGCAGTCGCAAACTGCGAACGGTATCGGCTCCATCCGGATTTGCAGAGCTTGGGGCCGCTACGCCGCCCAACGGGGGCAAGCCCCCTCGCCACAATGACTCGACCTGGAGGAATCAGGCCTCAGCCTCGATCACCTCAAACTTCACCTGATTTGGATAAAACGCCACATAGTCCTTGATCTGTCCGACCGAAATCTTCGGCTTCTCATACGTCCACACCGCATTCGCCGCCTCATGTCCCGGCACCTGCAAGCTGAAGTAATTGGCATCGCCCTTGTACGGGCAGTAGCTGGTGTGCTCGGTGCGGGCGAAGTATTTCTCGTCGATGTCTTCGCGAGGGACGTAGTACACCGGCGGGTAGTTGGCCTCGTTGAGAATCAGCACGTGCGAGGACGCCGCGACCTGAATGCCGTGGAATTTAACTAGCAGGCAACCGGGCAGTTGTTCGAGAGTGATGACGGGGTTGAGGCCTGAGGTTTTCATCGGGTTTCTCCTGAATACGGCGCAGAGACCGCTTCAGGTATAGCCCAAGTGGCTGGGTCGGAATGGTTTTGCAGCCGAACGGCCAAAAGCCCCTCACCCCAGCCCTCTCCCCGAGGGAGAGGGAGCCGACCGTGTAGTCTTGCGCTCAACACCGACCTGAACGTGCTTTGTCGATTATGGATTCAGCGACGCGCTTTCAGGTCGATGTATTTCCTGAGCATCCCCCAATCAGTCCCCTCTCACTATGGGAGAAGGAGCCGACCGCGCTGTCTTGCGCTCGACACCGACCTGAACGTGCTTTGTCGATTATGGATTCGGCGACGCGCTTTCAGGTCGATGCATTTCCTAAGCATCCCCCAATCAGTCCCCTCTCCCACTGGGAGAGGGAGCCGACCGCGCTGTCTTGCGCTCAACACCGACCTGAACGTGCTTTGTCGATCATGGATTCAGCAACGCACTATCAGGTCGACGCATTTCCTGAGCATCCCCCAATCAGTCCCCTCTCCCTCTGGGAGAGGGTTAGGGTGAGGGCTGCTCTTCAGGCATCACGCAACAATATCAGCCGCCACTGCCTGCCCCACCACACCCACGGCAAAGTCGGTCTGCCCCTGCCCTGTCAGGTCGACCAGCAGCGTGGTCTGGTTGCTCTGCGCGAAGTACGTCAGGATCGCGTCGCCGGCATGCCCGGTGAAGCCGCTGACGAAATTCAACGAGGCCGCGCCCGTGGCGAATCCGGCGATGCCCGACAGGTCGATCCTGTCCAGGCCACTCTGGAAATCCATGATCCAGTCCGGCTGGTTGTTGGTCGAATCGCTGGCCGCGCCGAATACGAAGGTGTCTGCACCCGCACCACCCCACAGCACGTCCGCGCCGCCACCGCCATAGAGAATGTCGTTGCCGGCACCGCCGAACAAACTGTTGACCGCCGCATTGCCGATCAGCAGGTCATTGCCCGACCCGCCCACGGCGTTTTCCACGGTGACGCCGTAAGCGATCGACACGTTGCCCACCAGCCCGCCGACGTCAGAGAACGACCCTTCATTGAGGTTGATCTTCTGGTTCTGGGTGAAGCCGGAGAAGTCCAGCCAGTCGTTACCGCCGCCGTCCCACACGGCAAACACCAGCTTGGAAGAGGCCGACGTCGCGCTGTAGTAATCAAGACCGGTGTTGGAGCCGAAGCCGTACCACGTGTCATCGGCGCGGGTCTCGTAGTTGGCGCCGTAGAGTTTCTGCACCGCGACGATATCGTCCAGCAACGGCGCCGAGGCATAAGCACCGCTGCCGTCCGTGCTGAAGTTCTGGTCGGTGTTGGCTTCGCTCCAGTAGCTCATCAGGCTGTAGCCACGGGTGTCTTCGGCGTATTTCGCGTCGTTGTAAGTCGGGCTGCCATTGCCGGCGTTGTAGGCGCCGGGGTGCGACAGGCCGAGGGTGTGGCCGATTTCGTGGGTCAGGGTCTGGCGCCCGTAGTTGTTGGTGTCCGGGGTTTTGTTGACCTGATACTGGTTGTTGATCAGGTACCACGACTGGCCGTCATAGCTGCCGCCGCTCGGCAGATAGGCGAACGCCGCGCCGCCGGTGCTGACGTCGTAGTTGCCGAAGGTCATGTGACCGTCGCCGCCCGTACCTTCAATGAACGTCACCTTGGCCACATCGGCCCAGGATTGCATGGACAGCACGGCCTGGGCCTTCTGCTGCGCGCTGAACTGACTGAAGTTGCCGAGGCTGGGGTTGTAGTTGGCCGGTTTCTCGGTGAGGAAGGTGTAAGTCAGGGAGATTTTGCCGTCGCCGTTCTTGTCGTGCCACGACAGGTTTTTGCGCAGGATTTCGTCGGCAGCCTGGTCGGCGGTGAACGATGGTTTGCCATTGATGAAGCCGACGCCACGGTCATACAGATGGCTGAAGGCATTCACTTGATCATAGGCGCTGCTGGTTTTCGCTTTGGCTTGAGCCATGGTGGACTTCCTTGTGTCAGGGTTAAGCGCACAGACACGGCGATCCTCTGGCGGGATCGGCCGGTCACTCGCGTTTCTTGCAGGCCCGACGAACCTGCCATGCGCGCCAACCCCGGCACCATTGGATTTCTCGATAGCCGTGCGCGGTGTCCCGGTAAAACCGGTCATCCCCGGCAACGTTTTCATCTGTATATCCATACAGATAAAAGTTGCCCCGCGCGCCAACAGCAGCCATTCTGTGCACCTCATGTGAACGGATCGACGACGGTGGTTATGCGGCTGTACCTCTGTGAAAAACCTTCCCAGGCCAAAGACATTGCGGCCGTGCTCGGCGCCAAACGCCGGGGCGACGGCTGCTGGCTGGGAACAGACGTCACGGTGACCTGGTGCATCGGCCACTTGCTGGAAACCGCACCGCCGGATGCCTACGACGCACGCTACAAGCGCTGGGTGCTGGCGGATCTGCCGATCATCCCGGACAAATGGAAAATGACCGTCAAGCCGCGCACCGCCAGCCAATACAAGGCAGTCAAGCGCCTGCTGAGCGAAGCCAGCGAGCTGATCATCGCCACCGACGCCGACCGTGAGGGCGAGATGATTGCCCGGGAACTGGTCGAGCACTGCCGCTATCGCGGACCGATCCGTCGATTGTGGCTGTCGGCGCTGGACGAGGCGTCGATCCGCAAGGCCCTAGCCGCGCTCAAGCCGGGCGCGGAAACCTTCAGCCTGTATCACTCGGCGCTGGGCCGCTCGCGGGCCGACTGGCTGATCGGCATGAACATGAGTCGTCTGTTTACGTTACTGGGCCGCCAGTCCGGCTATCAGGGCGTGTTGCCGGTCGGCCGGGTGCAGACGCCGACCTTGCGGCTGGTGGTGGACCGCGACCGCAGCATCGCCGACTTCGTGCCGGTGCCGTATTGGGCGATCGATGTGCAACTGCTGCACGACGGCACGCCGTTCACCGCGCAGTGGCGCGCGCCGGGGGATGCCTGTGATGATCAGGATCGCTGTCTGAATCAGGCGCTGGCTCAGCAAGCGGCGGCAGCCATCCGCACCGCCGCCAGCGCTCGGGTGGTCAAGCTGCGCACCGAACGCATGCGTGAAGTGGCGCCGCTGCCCTTCGACCTTGGCACCCTGCAGGAAGTCTGTTCGAAAAAGCTTGGCCTCGGCGCCCAGGAAACCCTCGACATCGCCCAGGCGCTCTACGAAACCTACAAGGTCATCACCTACCCGCGCAGCGATTGCGGCTTTCTGCCGCTGAGCCAGCACAGCGAAGCGCCGGGGATACTCGCGGCGTTGCGTCAGGCCGATCCGGGCCTCGAAGCCTTGAACGGCCACCTCGACCCTCAGCGCCGCTCGCGGGCGTGGAACGACGCCAAGGTCAGCGCGCACCACGGCATTATTCCTACCGCTGCCGCGAAAAATCTCGAGCGCCTGAGCGGCAAACACCGGGCGGTCTACACCCTGATTCGCGCCCGCTATCTGGCGCAGTTTCTGCCAAATCATGAATACGACCGAACCCAGGCCGATTTCGATTGCGCCGGTGAAGCCTTGCGCGCGGTCGGCAAGCAGATCATCGAGCCGGGCTGGAAACGCGCCCTGCCCGAAGCCCTCGCCCCGGCCAAGGGCCGTGAAGCACCCGCCCCGCAAACCCTGCCGACGCTGAGCCAGGGCATCGATTGCGCGGTGGCCGGCGTCAACCTCAAGGACCTGTGGACACAGCCGCCCAAGCCTTACACCGAGGGCGACCTGATCAAGGCAATGAAGAACGTCGCCAAACTGGTGGAAGACCCGCTGCTCAAGCAGAAACTCAAGGACACCACCGGCATCGGCACCGAGGCAACGCGTGCCTCGATCA
Organism: Pseudomonas sp. Eth.TT006; assembly: GCF_054456575.1. NCBI lineage: Bacteria > Pseudomonadati > Pseudomonadota > Gammaproteobacteria > Pseudomonadales > Pseudomonadaceae > Pseudomonas > Pseudomonas sp. Eth.TT006. The sequence goes on from NZ_JBTJEN010000003.1 coordinate 403,826, forward strand.
TCCAGGGCCTGCTGGACCGGGGTTATCTGGTGAAAAACGGCAAGGCCCTCGCCGCGACCCCGCCAGCCTTCAGCCTGATCGACGCCGTGCCCCGAGCGATTGCCGACCCCGGCACCACCGCCATCTGGGAACAGGCGCTGGACATGGTGCAGAGCGGTGAGATGAGTCTGGAAGAATTCGTCACCAAGCAGGCAGCGTGGATGAGCAAACAGGTCACCCGCTGCTCGGCGCTGAGCCTGACCATCAGCGGCCCGCCGCCTGCCGGCAAGGCTGGCGCGCCATGGAAGAAAAAGCGCAAATCAACCCGCAGTAAAAGTGCCAGTCCAGCCAAGCGCACAGCGAAATAGCGCCGATCAGGGTTTTTATGCCCTGCGTGAACGGCGCTTTTCTCATTCCAAAACAGCTTTGTCCGACAATATGTAGTGAACAAAAATAATCACTACAAAACCGTTGACGGCGTCGTTTTGCTTTTGCATGATGAAGACGTTCCCCGATCGGGAACATCGGTAACACGCTTGAGCAAACTCGTCTGACCGCCGAGTTGTTTTTTCCGGATACACGCTGCCCACAAGGCAGATTGAAGAAGCTGACCTGGCCTGAACGTCCAGTACAAGGACGAGAAGCGCTGGCGAAAATTCTCAAGACGCTTGTGGTCGACCGTGAAACGTCGTCAAGGAGCCTCCCGGTTTTCGCTGCTTCTCCTCGTTGTGACGCTATTGCGTAGCAGTTATTCAACACGACTACATGCAACAGACGCATGACCCCGTACTTCTCACGGGCGAGCGCTGACGTCCTGGTTTCGGTGCCAGGGATCAACTAACCGATGGGCTACCTGTATTAGCGAATCAACTTTGAAAGATCACCAGACTGGTCAAGGGGCAAACATCATGAATCTGAACAATCAACCTACTATCGAAGAACTGGCTCGTATGTTCGCTGCGCAAAAAGACAGCCACGACAGCCATATTCTGTGGATCAGCAAGTCGGGTCAGGTGCATATCGACTGCCTGTCGCCCCACGCTGGTGAGGAAGAATTCGACCGCAACCACCAGAACCTGCTGGCCCGCCTGAAGATGTATCGCCGCGGCCACGGTTATGTCGGCAAGAAGGCTGCGGCCGACAAGGACTTCATTGGTAATGTTCTGCAAACGCTGAAACAGGCGTGGGATTCGATGCAGAACAACAATGAAGTTCGGGTGATTGACCGGTTCTACTAATTTACAACTTCCATAATTAACAAGGGCCTGCTTCTCTTGGAAGCAGGCCCCTTTTTTTTCCAAAACCCCACTGTAGGAGCTGCCGAAGGCTGCGATCTTTTGATCTTGATCTTGATCTTGATCTTGATCTTGATCTTAAAAACAGAATCAAAAGATCGCAGCCTTCGGCAGCTCCTACAGATAAATATCATTGGCGTTGCAGGACGAGATTCACAAACGCCATCGCCGCCGCACTGTGATAATTATTCCTGCGCCGCAACAACGCCGCGCCACGCTGCGGTGCTTCGCTGTCAATCCGCAGCCTGCGCAGCGCCCGGTCCTCGGTGGCAATCGCTTCGGGCAACATCGTCGCCAGCGGCGAATGACGCACCACTTCCAGTAACGTACTCACCGAATTCACCTCGATCCGAACCTGCGGAGTAACGCCCTGCTGGCGGAAATACTCATCAATCGATAACCGCGTGATGAACTCCGGTGCCAGCAAGGCGAAATCCAGTTGCGCAAGGTCGCTCGACGTCAGCCGCGCGTTGCTGTCGTACAGCGGATGCTCGCGGCCGACCATGATCCCCAGGGTTTCGGTAAACGCCGGGATGCATTCGATGTCCGGGTTGCGCACCGGGGTAAAGGCAATCGCAAGATCCAGCGAATCATCGGCCAGCCCCGCTTCGATGTCGTCCATCGACAGCTCGAAAATCTGCAGATGAATCCCGGGAAACCGTGCCGTGTAATCCCGCACCAACGGCCCGACCAGATAGGCCATGAACGTGGGGGTCATGGCCAGCCGCAAGGTCCCGCGCGACAGATCCTTCACGTCATGCAACGCACGCTTGCCCGCCTCCAGCTCCACCAGCACCCGCCGCGCGCATTCGATGTAGGCCTCGCCGGCATCGGTGGCTTTGACCGTGCGTGAGGTGCGGTCAAACAGCAGCACGCCCAGGCTTTCCTCGAGCTGGCGGATCTGTTGCGACAGGGTCGGCTGCGACACATGCAAGGCATCCGCCGCCCGGGTGAATCCGCCGTGATCGGCCACGGCCAGCAGATAGCGTAAATGTCGCAGCAGCATGGGGTTCACCATCTATAGGCAGGACTTATGCGAAGCATTGTATATCGGTCTTGGACGCTATGGATCAACCGGCAGAAGATGGCTTCCACACCGCAAGCCAACCTCGAAAGGAGTGACACCATGCAACAGTCCCACGCCTACAACGATGCCAGCCTGGCCCTGACCACGCGTATTCTCGACATCAAGGCCCGCAAGAATCTGTCGTGGCAGGATCTGGCCGATGGCACTGGCCTGAGTCTGGCCTATGTCACCGCTGCCCTGCTCGGCCAGCACCCGTTGCCGCAGGACGCCGCGCAAGTGGTCGGTGACAAACTCGAGCTGGATGCCGACGCCATTGCCGCGCTGCAGATCATCCCGCTGCGCGGCAGCCTCAGCGGCGTGCCGACCGACCCGACCATCTACCGCTTCCACGAGATGATCCAGATCTACGGCACCACCCTCAAAGCCCTGGTCCACGAGCAGTTCGGCGACGGCATCATCAGCGCGATCAACTTCAAGCTCGACATCAAGAAAGTCGAAGACCCGGAAGGCGGCTCCCGCGCCGTGGTCACCCTCGACGGCAAGTTCCTGCCGCTGCGTCCGTTCTGATCGCGCCCGACCCGCCCTAGGGGCGGGTCATCCGACCTTTTCATTGCATCCATTTCCCACTCTGTCTGGAGGCTGCCCCATGCAAAAAATACTGCTGACCCTCGCCCTGCTCGCCGGACTGTGCGCTCAGGCCCACGCCGATGAAGACGCCGTCGCCTATCGCTACGGCATGCCTCTGGACATCGCCAAAGTCGTGAGCATTACCCCGGTTGCGGACGTCTGCGGCGTGGTGCCGGTGGAGATGACGTATCTGGACAGCCACGGCGGCCAACACATTCTGCAATACAGCGAATTCGGCAACGGTTGCTCGAACTGAGAGGACTGCACCATGAAAAACCTGATCGACGGCTTCCTGAAGTTCCAGAACGAAGCCTTCCCGCAACGCACCGAACTGTTCAAGCACCTGGCAACCACGCAGCAGCCCGGAACCTTGTTCATCACCTGCTCCGACAGCCGCGTGGTCCCGGAACTGCTGACCCAGCAAGAGCCCGGCGAGCTGTTCGTGATCCGCAACGCGGGCAATATCGTGCCGTCCTACAGCCCGCATCCGGGCGGGGTATCGGCGACGGTGGAATACGCGGTGGCGGTGCTGGGGGTGACCGATATCGTGATCTGCGGTCACTCGGACTGCGGCGCGATGACCGCGATTGCCCAGTGCAAATGCATGGACCACCTGCCTGCCGTCAGCGGCTGGCTGCAACATGCCGAGTCGGCAAAAGTGGTGAACGAGGCGCGGCCGCATGCCAATGACGCGGCCAGATTGAGTTCGATGGTGCGGGAAAACGTGATCGCGCAACTGGCGAACATTCAAACCCACCCGAGTGTGCGCCTGGCGCAGGAGAAAGGTCTGCTGAATCTGCATGGCTGGGTGTACGACATCGAGACCGGCTCGATTGGTGCGCTGGCGGCGGATCGGCGCACGTTTGTGCCGCTGGCGGAGCGGCCAGCGACCTGTGCCGTTCAGGCGAACACCAGCGCAGCCGCCTGATACAAATCCGCTGAGGTAAAGAGGAAGTTGTGGCGAGGGGGTTTATCCCCGATGGACTGCGCAGCAGGCCCAATCTCTTGGGGCCGCTGCGCGCCCCATCGGGGATAAATCCCCTCGCCACAGGCCGGTGTGGATCAACCAGGATGGGGAATTTTCAGCGTTTTACTGTGAGATCGGTCTGGGTCATGCGGCTGCGAACCGTGAACACGCCATCCCCCGAAAGAATCGCACTGCGCGCAAACAGGCGCCCGCTCTCCCAGTTCGAAAGGCCCAGTTCCGGCTTGTTCAGCGCGTACTGACCATCGACCCAACGGGTAATCCCATTGCCCACGAACGGCGCGTTCACCGCGTTGTAAAAACGCGTGTGCGCCGCCGCATCCTCGCTGATCAGCGACACCGTGAACTGCGGACTGTAGCGGTTGAACAAGGCAATCGCCTGATTCAGATCGTCAATGATCATCAGGCTGACTTCCGGGGTTTCTTCCCATTCCCACTCACGGCCCAGCTCGGATTCTGCCAACGCTTCGGCCTGGGCTTCGGTCTGATAACCCTCGGCGCGATAAACCTTGACCGTCGCGCTGTGCCATTCAGTCGGCAGGCAGCTTTCACTGCCTTCGACGATGTGCAATTTGCAGCCCTGCCCGCGTGCGTTGCCAGCCTGTTGCAAGGCGTCGAGGAACAGCGGCACCAGTTCGGCGGCGCGCTCGCGGTGAATCAGGCAGACGTTCAGGGTGTTGCAGACTTTGCGATCCAGCGAGTTGCGCACCACAGCGGCGAAGCGCGTGGCGTCGGCGTCGCGATCGGCAATCAGCCACGCGCCACCGGTGCCGTGCAGGCTGACCGCCGTGCCCGCCTGCTGGGCGATGCTGCCCAATTGGCTGACCGCACGACCCGAACCGCGGGCCACCGCCAGCGACAAACGACGGTCGGCGAACATCGCCCAACCGGCGGCGTGATTGACGCTCTCCACCAACGACACCGCACCCGTCGGCAGACCGGCATCGGCCAGCGCCGGGTTCAAGGCGTGCGTGACGATCGCTTGCGCCGTGCCCAGCGCATCACTGCCGATGCGCAGTACGGCGGTGTTGCCGGTGCGCAACACCCCGGCGGCGTCGGCGAATACGTTCGGCCGTCCTTCAAAGACGAAAGCGACGATGCCCAGCGGCGACACCACTTGCTCGACCTTCCAGCCGTCATGCTCGACGCTGCTGATGACCTTGCCACGGGTGGCCGGCGCATCGCGCCAGGCGCGCAGACCGGCGATCATGTCGCGGCGCATGCGCTCGTCGGCGAGCAGGCGGGTGGTGGAGCGGCCACGGGCCTTGGCGCGTTCGATGTCGGCCAGGTTCGCCGCTTCGATCAAGGCCCAGCAGTCCGGACTTTCCAGGCGCTGGGCGAATAGATCGAAAAAGCGGCTGATGGCCTCGTCGGACACCGCCGACAAGGCGCTGAATGCCGCTTCTGCACGCTCGATAGCCACTGCAGCGGCCTGTTGATCCGCCACCGGAATCAGCAACAGCTCGCCGCTCACCTGCTCGACCAGCAGGTGGTCACCGGGCTGAAACCGCGCCGCCAGTTCGGGGCTGACCACTGTCACGCGGTTACCGGCGAAAGGGATTGGCGTGCCAGCGACTAGACATTCGAGCGCAAGAGACATGAAGCGGATTCACCATAGGAGGGGCGGCCGAAAAATGTAGCGGATTCTGCGCAGAAACACACCTTCTACAAACACCTCGACCCTGTGGGAGCTGGCTTGCCAGCGATAGCGGTGGTTCAGCCACATCAATGCAGGATGTGCCGGCCTCATCGCTGGCAAGCCAGCTCCCACAAGGGTTTCACCGTGATTGAAAGATCGGCTCAGAACACCGACCAGCCAATCCGCGAACTCAACAGTTCCAGCGCCGCCATCCCCGCCAGCGAGTTACCGGCGGCGTTGAGTTCCGGCGACCACACGCACACGCTGAACTGCCCCGGCACCACCGCGACGATGCCGCCGCCGACCCCGCTCTTGCCCGGCAGGCCGACGCGGTAGGCAAAGTTGCCGGCCTCGTCGTACAGACCGCTGGTGGCCATGATCGAGTTGACTTGCTGGGTCTGGCGTCGGGTAAGGATCTGCTCGCCGCTGTGCTTGCAGAAACCGTCGTTGGCGAGGAAGCAGAAGGCCCGCGCCAGATCGATGCAGTTCATGCGCAGCGCGCAGTGGCTGAAGTAGCTGCGCAGCACCGCCTCGACGTCGTTGTGGAAGTTGCCGAACGATTGCATCAGGTACGCCATGGCGGCGTTACGGGCGCGGTGCTGGTATTCGGAGTCGGCGACCTTGCCGTCGACGATCACCTGTGGATTGCCCGACAGGCGCCGCACGAAGTCACGCATCGACAGGGCCGGCGCGGCGAAACGCGATTGGTTGATGTCGCAGATCACCAGCGCCCCGGCGTTGATGAACGGGTTGCGCGGACGCCCGCGTTCGAACTCCAGCTGCACCAGCGAATTGAACGGCTGGCCGGACGGCTCGTGCCCCAGGCGCTCCCAGATCGCCTCGCCGGAATGCTCGATGGCCTGCACCAGGCTGAACACCTTGGAAATACTCTGCACCGAGAACGGCGTCTCGGCGTCGCCGGCGCAATACATCTCGCCGTCGTTGCTGTACACGGCAATGCCCAGTTGATTGGCCGGCACCGTGCCGAGGGCGGGAATGTAGTCAGCCACTTTGCCCTGCCCGATCAGGGGCCGGACCGCGTCAAGAATCTCGTTCAACAGCGCTTGCATGCCGGGTTCCGAAGTCTCGCCCCATGGGATTGCGGGGACACTGGGGCTAGACGCTGGACAACTGCAACGAATCACACTGGCTGACACGCTGAAATCCAAATGTGGGAGCGGGCTTGCTCGCGAAGGCGTCAGGTCAGTCGACACCGATGTCGGATATGCCGGCCCCTTCGCGAGCAAGCCCGCTCCCACAGGGTTTTGTGCGTTTGAGCTCAGTGCGCTCCGTCCAGCCCCGCCAGCAGCGCGTTATCGCGGCTGTAGATGTCCGGCGCATAGCGCAGCTGGCCGTCGCTACCGACCTGCGCCGTCCAGTAGGTCATCAGGATCGGTACCGGCGCCGACAGGCGGAATTCATGGGTGCTGCCAGTGGCGAGCAAGGTATCGGTGCGGCTGCGTTCCGCCGGGCTCAGCAACAGGTCGCGCAGTTGCAGTGGATGCTCGACCCGCACACAGCCGGAGCTGAACGCCCGTGGGCCTTTATCGAACAGGGCTTTGCTCGGCGTGTCATGCAGGTACACGGCGAACGGGTTGGGGAAGCGAATCACCAGTTGCCCCAGCGGATTACGCGGCCCGGCGTCCTGGCGCAGCATGATGTTGCCGGGGTTGTCCCAGTCGATGTCGGCAGCGGCCAACGGCTGGCCTTGGGCGTCGAGCACTTGCAGGTTCTGGCGGCTGAGGAAGGTCTGGTCCTTGCGGATCGCCGGCAGCTTGTCTTCTTTCCAGATGGTCGGCGGCACGGTCCAGGTCGGATTCAGGGTCAGGCGCGTGACCCGGGATTTGAGCAGCGGAGTCTGCCGTTCGGCGCGACCGACCTGGGTGCGGGTCTGCCACACCGGTCGCCCGCCCTGATAAAGGGTCAGTTCAGCGGCGGCGACATTGACCAGCAAGCCGTCCGGCTCCATGTCCTGCGCCAGCCAGCGGAAGCGTTCGAGGTTTACGCGCAACTGCTCGCGACGGGTCAGTGGACTGATGTTGAGCTCGGCAATCGTCCCCGGCCCGACCACGCCGTCGGCCTGCAGCGAATGGTTGGCCTGAAAGCTTTTCACCGCCTCCACCAGCACGCCGTCATAGGCATTGCCGGGGGTGCCGATGGCGTGCGTCAGGTAGCCTTCGTTGAGCAGTCGCTGGGCCAGTTCCGGCACGCGTTTGTCTTCCATCGCCGGCCGTAACAGCGGGCCGTTGCCCACCGACTGCCAGTGGGGCAAGGCTTGCAGCCGCTGGCTGGCATACAGATGCCGCAGGCTCTGATACTGCGCCAGACGCGGACGCGCCAGATCGAACGCGGCCTTGATGTCGTGCAAGCCAGGCTCGGCGATGGCGAGCAATTCCGCCTGACGATCACGCGGGGTGTCGTCGGCATGCCACAGCGGCTCGAAGTGCGACTGCAACAGGCGCCCGTAATGCAAGTCCTGCAAGGCCTGCAGGTAGTAGCGAGTGATGTCGATATCGGCGCACAGTTCGCCGTCCTGCGGCGGATTGGCCGCTACCGGATAGCGTTTGGGGTTGAGGCCATCATCAGCCAACAGCTGCAATTGCTCGCGCAACACCGGCAGGCGTCCAGACTCGCTGGCCCACACCGGCAGCCAGTCCTGCTGCTGATAGAACGCCTGCAGTTGCGTCAGCGCCGCGCCGCTCAGGTGGGCAGCAATCGCCGGGCAGGCCTGGGGCAAACCGATCAGAACCGCCTGCAACGGACTTTGCGGTGCGACCGGCATTGGCGCCGGCGCTGGTGGCAAGGTCTGCAACGGCGGCAGCGGTTCATCGGCACAAGCGACAAACGGCGCAGCGAGCAAACAAATGCTCAAGTAGCATGCGTACTTTTTGAACAACTGCTTTACTCCAATCCGTGGCCGTCTCGATGACGGCCAACCTTACATCAGGTGCGCTGAACAGTCAGGCCCGAATCATGGGTCTGTGGGTATGACTGGGAGTCAGGAGCCAAAGTGCCAAATAAGTAGCAAGTGAGGACACTTTATAAATGTTGACGTTTTTGCGCCGACTTCTACTGACCACCGCGACCCTGGTCGTGGCGGGCAGCCCCGCTTTCGCCGCCGGCAAACCATCGCCGGTTCTGTTGACCAGCCTCGCCCACGCCGCGCCGGAACTCAATCCCCAGGCGCTGAAAGGTGCCTTGAGCGCCATGCAATGCGCGGTCAGCAATGGCGCGCGACCTTCGCGTCATCTGGCGATCATCGATTATTCGCAACCTTCCACCGCCCGCCGGCTGTGGATCTTCGATTTGAGCAAACGCAAACTGGTGCTGCGCGATCTGGTCGCCCACGGCTCCAACTCCGGGGAAAACTTCGCCACTCAGTTCTCCAATCGCGAAGGCAGTTACCAGTCCAGTCTGGGCCTGTTCCGCACTCAGGAAAGCTACGAAGGCACCCACGGTTACTCGCTGCGCATGGACGGTCTGGAACCGGGCTTCAATGATCTGGCCCGCGACCGGGCAATCGTGATCCACGCCGCCGACTACGTGAATCCGCTGTGGAGCAAGCGTCAGGGCCGCATCGGGCGCAGTCAGGGGTGCCCGGCGGTGCGTCCGCAAGTGGCCAAGCAAGTGATCGATAAACTCAAGGACGGACAGTTCATGTTCTCCTGGTACCCGGACCAGCGCTGGCTGAAATCCTCGCCGTACCTCAACTGCCGGCCGCAGCAGGTGGCGAGCATTCTGAGTACCCACGCCAGTTGAGACTCGCCCTGTAGGAGCTGCGGCACGCTGCGATCTTTTGATGTTGATTTTAAAGGCAAGATCAAAAGATCGCAGCGTTCCGCAGCTCCTACAGGGACGTGTCAGTCAGCGACTTCACCGGCGGGCGAAGTTCCACACGTAATCCGGGTTCGGCTGATGACCAGCGCCACGATCATCAGCGCCGCCGCCACACCGAACGTGCTGTGCAGGCCGCTGCCGATGACTTCGGGCGGGGCCTGCGTCGGGTCGCCGGTGGCGAATGCAAACACCGCCCCCATCACCGCCGCGCCGGTGATCAGTCCCAGATTGCGCGACAGCCCGAGCAGGGCCGAGACCACGCCGCGCTGCGCCTGACTGACCGTACTCATCAAGCCGCTATTGTTCGCTGCCTGGAACAACGCGTAATTGCTGGCGATCACCGCCATCGGCAGCAGATACGCCGCCAGCCCGAACGCGGTCGGCAACAGCGCCAACAAGCTGCAACCCGTCGCCATCCCGAGCAAGGCACAAGGCACCACGCGTCGCGCGCCGAAGCGATCCACCAGGCGCCCCGCCGGCACCCCGCCGCACGCCGCGAGCAACGGTCCCACCGATAACGCCAGACCAACCACGCTGCTGCCCATGCCCAAACCGCGACTCAGGTAAAACGGCCCGACCACCAGGGTGGTCATCATCACCGTCGTCACCAGAAATGTCAGCACCAGACTGCTGCTCAACCGCGCATCGGCGAACAACGACAGACGAAGCAGCGGCGCCTTCGCCTTCATCTCCACCACCACAAACAGCCCTGCCCCGCACAGACTGAGCAGCAACAACGTCAACGTAAAGCCGTGCAGGGTCATTGCCAGCGCATACGCCGCCAGCGTCGAAACCAGCACCACGGTGCCGAGGTAATCGAAAGCCAGCGTCGATTGCGCCGGGCGATCGGCTGGCAGATAGCGGTACACCAGCCACGCATTGAGCAGGCCCAACGGCACATTCAGGAGAAAGATCGCCGGCCAGCCGACATGCGCGATCAGCAGCCCGCCCAACGACGGCCCGAGGCTGGTGCCGGTGGCGGACATGGTCGCCAGCAAGCCCATCGCACTGCCCGCCCGCGTCTTGGGCACCGCATCCGTGACCAGCGCCACGGTCAGGGCAAACATGATCGCCGCGCCCAGCCCCTGCACCGCCCGCGCGCCGATCAACCAGCCCAGCCCCGGGGCCAGCGCGCAGCCCAAGGACGCGCTGGCAAAGATGCCGATGCCGATCAGCAGCAGGCGCCGCCGCCCGAACACGTCCCCCAGCCGCCCGACGCTGACGATCAACGTGGTGACCGCCAGCAGATACGCCAGCACGATCCACTGCACCTGCTGAAACGTCGCGTCAAACGCCGTGGCCAGCGTCGGCAGGCCGGCATTGGCGATGCTGGTATCGAGCGACGGCATCAACATCGACAGCGCCAGACTGGTCAGCGCCCAGCGGGCTTGGGGGCTCAAGGGGGATGCGGGCATCGGGCGCTCCTGCGGCAAAGGTCGGACGGCATAGCCTGAATCTCGACAACCCAAGGCGCAAGACGCATGCTTTGCACTTGATACCTGCATGGAACGCCATGTCATGAGCACACCGGATCTGAACCTGCTGATCACCCTCGACGTGTTGTTGCGCGAAGGCAGCGTTGCCCGCGCCGCGCAAATCCTGCGGCTGAGCCCGTCGGCCATGAGCCGTTCCCTGGCCCGGCTGCGTGAAACCACCGGCGATCCGTTACTGGTGCGCGCCGGTCGCGGCCTGGTGCCGACGCCGCGAGCGCTGGAGCTGCGCGAGCGGGTCAGCACGCTGGTGCAGGAGGCCGAAGCGGCGCTGCGCCCCGCCGAGATCCTTGATCCCGGCCAGTTGCAGCGCACGTTCACCCTGCGCAACACCGACGGTTTTGTCGAAACCTTTGCTGCCGCACTTCTCGCGCGCATCGCTGAAGAAGCGCCCGGCGTGCGTCTGCGCTTTGTGCAGAAAGCCGACAAGGACAGCACGCTGCTGCGCGAAGGTCGGGTCGATCTGGAAACCGGTGTGGTCGATGACAGCACCGACCCGGCGCTGCACAGCCGCATCCTGTTTCAGGATCAGTGGATCGGCGTGGTGCGCGAAGGGCATCCGCTGAGTGCAGGCAAGATCAGCAGCAAACGCTTTGCCGGCGGCCAGCACATTCTCATCTCACGGCGCGGACGCAGCAGCGGCCCGGTGGACGAAGCGTTGCTCGCCCTGGGCCTGACGCGGGACATCGTCACCTCGTTCGGCGGCTTTTCTCCAGCACTGACGCTGGTGCGCGAATCGGATCTGATCGCCACCGTGCCCGAACGCCACACCAGCAAACTGCGCATGGGCCTGCACAGCTTCGCCCTGCCGTTCAAAATGCCGCCGATCAGCGTGTCGATGCTCTGGCACCCGCGCATGGACGCCGACCCGGCGCATCGCTGGCTGCGCAATTGCGTGCGCGAAGTCTGCGTCTAACGCGCATCGCCAGCGGCGGGTTTGTAGAAGAGGAATTTGCCGACCCTGGCAGTCCTTTTGTAGGCCTTGGCCCAGCTCGGGTGCACGTTGCGGTCATGAAAGTACAGCGCGCCATGGGTGCGATCCTTGAGCTGGCGGTTGAGCGCCTTGCCGGCGATATCCTTGGCCAGGGTGTATTCGGCGTCTTCCTTGACCTGATCGGCCTTGCCATCGCACCACCAGGAAAACTGGCAGCTCCTGGTTTCCGAACCCTGTTTGACCACTGCACAAACGGTACTCGGGAAGCCGTCATGGCCGAGGCGATTCATCACCACGCTGGCCACCGCCTCCATTTCCGGCGTGTCGCGGCCCTTGGCTTCCCAGTAGATACTGCGCGCCAGGCAGGTGATCGGATCGTCCAGCGGCGCGGTGCCTGCCGGGTCTACGGCTTGCACTTCAGTCGGGGTAATTGCTTCGGATTTCGGCGCCGGTGCCGCGCTGACGTTGTCGGCGGCTTTTTCCTCCAGCACCTGGGCTTTTTCTTCGGCCTTGGCCTTGATCGGGGCCTGCTCGGTGGCCATCACCACGCCAGCCATCAGGGTTACTGCAAAACAGCCTGCCAACCATTTCAATCCCATGTCAGTTCTTCCGGCAGCGCCCGGTCCGGGCAAGGTGTTTCGTCGGGGGAGACGCCCGGTTCCCGGGGTCGTCGCAGAGTGTAGACGGCCAACAACGACGCAACGTTCCGCAGAAAAACCGCCTCGATGAAGAAAAAGACATTGCACGGACCGGGGGCCTTTCGCGCATCATGAGCGCATTCCGCACCAGGGAGATTTCCATGCGTTTCATGCCATCCGTTTTGCGTTTCGCCGCGCTGTCCGTGGGCCTGACCGTCGCCGCCTCGGCCATGGCTGGCGACGAGTCGCAGCTAATCGAGTCGATCAACGCCTACCGCAGCCAGCCACAGCGTTGCGGCACTCAGGTGTCCAATGAATTGGCGCCGCTGGCGGCCGATCCACGGCTGAGACTGCCGGCCACCGGCGCGGTCAATCTGCAACAGGCCATGGCCAGCGCCAGTTACCCGATGGTCAACGTGCAGGCAATCACCCTCAACGGACCGCGCGATGCGGCGTCGGCAATGCAGGCGATTAAGGAAAGTTTCTGTCAGGTGGTGCTCGATCCGCAGTTTGTCGATGTGGGCGTCAGCCGTGATGATCGCGACTGGCGCATTGTCCTGGCGCGACCGCTGCTGTCGGCGAAACTCGGCGATGCGCAAAGCGAAGGCCTGAAGTTGCTCGCACAGCTCAACACCGCCCGCGCCCAGCCGCGCCAATGCGGTGGCCAGGCGTTTGCCGCCGCTGCACCGCTGGCCTGGAGTGCCAGCTTGGGCACAATCGCTCAGGATCACAGCCGCGACATGGCCAATAACAATTACTTCGACCACAAGGATCGCGACGGCCGCACCCCAGGCGACCGCGCGGAACTGGCCGGCTACAGCGGGCAACTAGTCGGCGAAAACATCGCCGCCGGGCAAGACACCGTGGGCAAAGTCGTAGAAGGCTGGCTCGCCAGCCCCGGGCACTGCGCCAATCTGATGAACCCGCAATACAAGGAACTCGGCGCCGCCTACGCGACCGATCCGAAGAGCAGCGCCGGGATTTACTGGACGGCGATGTTCGGGGCGCAGTAACTCCCCTTCAGAGAACACCGCAGATCCAGTGTGGGAGTGGGCTTGCTGGGGTCGGCACATTCAGCATCAATGGCGACTGAACTGACGCCTTCGCGAGCAAGCCCGCTCCCACAGGGGGAGCGTCGGTGATCAGGGACTTCGGCGGGTCGCAATCCAGGTGGGAGTGGGCTTGCTCACGAAGGGGCCGGCACATTCAGCATCAATGGCGACTGACCTGACGCCTTCGCGAGCAAGCCCGCTCCCACAGTGGGAGCCTCGGTGATCAGGGACTTCGGCGGGTCGCAATCCAGGTGGGAGTGGGCTTGCTCACGAAGGGGCCGGCACAGCCAGCATCAATGTCGACTGAGTTGACGCCTTCGCCAGCAAGCCCGCTCCCTTGGGGATCGCATTTATTCGGATGTATTCGGTGAATGCGCATCTTGAGTTCAAACCCAGATTGCATCCCATAACGGATAGTCACCGAGTTTTTCCACCAGTCCGGCCCGCAGTGGATTAGCCACTACATAGCGGGCCAGTTTCACCAGATCCTCCTCTCGACGTAACGCATGGTCATGAAAACTGTGCTGCCAAAGGCTTCCCGATCTACCGGCTGCCTTGTTGACTGAACGAGTGCTCAAGGATTTGACCTGGCACATCAATTGACCAAGTGTTCCCTTTTGCAACTGGATCAGCCAATGGAAATGATCCGGCATGACCACCCATGCCAATGTGTCGGCAAACCCCTCTTCCTGCGCCTGCCGGAACTGATGCACAACCAATCGACCGAGCCTGTAATCCTTGAACACTGGTTCTCTTCCCAAGGTGTTGGCCGTTAAAAGGTAGATCTGGCTTTCTTCGCTATGACGACCCGTTCGCAGGCGATGTGATGAATAACGTGTGGGCATTCCTTTGCCTTGTTCATGGTTGAATTGAGAAAAGGCTAGATCAGCCAGCCCCCTGCGCCGCGCATGTTTATTGGCAGGATGTGTCTGCGCACCAGATCCAGGGTGGGAGTGGGCTTTCTCACGAAGGGGCCGGCACATTCAGCATCAATGTTGCCTGACCTGACGCCTTCGCGAGCAAGCCCGCTTCCACAGGGGATTACGGCTGGATGAAGGATTCGCAGCTAACCGCGATCAAGGGTGGGAGTGGGCTTGCTCACGAAGGCGCCGGCATATTCAGCATCAATGTCGACTGACCTGACGCCTTCGCGAGCAAGCCCGCTCCCACAGGGGATTACGGCTGGATGAAGGATTTGGAGCTAACCGCGATCAAGGGTGGGAGTGGGCTTGCTCACGAAGGCGCCGGCACATTCAGCATCAATGGCGACTGACCTGACGCCTTCGCGAGCAAGCCCGCTCCCACAGTGGATTACGGCTGGATGAAGGATTCGCAGTTAACCGCGATCAAGGGAGGGAGTGGGCTTGCTCACGAGGGGGCCGGCACATTCAGCATCAATGTCGACTGAGCTGAT